>NZ_JBHWYX010000020.1:0-124402 GCF_042728795.1 Streptomyces sp. NPDC060184 | reverse complement strand
GTCCACCAGGACGGCCCGGCCCCTGCCGTGCGTGTGCGGGGACGCGCCCCGGGATCCTCCCGGTACCTCAGCGCTCCCGGGAGGCGTACGCCACCGGGTCGGCCAGGACGTCCTGCATCACCAGGGCCGCCGCGCCCCGGGCCGCGTCCCCGGCCACCGACGACGCCCGGAGCCGGCCGCTGCCCCGCGACCAGAGGCCGGAGACCACCCGGCCGGTCAGCTCCTCGTCGGCGGGGTGCGCCAGCCACGGCATCAGGCCGCGGTAGATCCCGCCGAGCACCACCGCGTCCGGGTCGATCAGGTTCACCGCGCCCGACAGGACGCGCCCCAGCATCCGGCCCGCCTCGCCGACCGCCGCCTCGGCGCGCGCGTCACCGGCGCGCACCCGGCGCTCCAGCTCGATCACCGCCGCACCGCCCCCGGCCCCCTCTATGCCCGCCGCCCGCAGCAGCGCCGCCTGACCCGCGTACTGCTCCAGGCAGCCGCGCGAGCCGCACCGGCACTCGGGGCCGGACGGGTCCACCACCACGTGGCCGATCTCCCCGGCGAAGCCGTGCGCGCCGCGCAGCAGCTCGCCGCCGATCACCAGGGCGCCGCCGACGCCGATCTCGCCCGTCAGATAGAGGAAGCTGCGGACGTCGCCGAGACCGCCGAACCACAGCTCGGCCAGGGCCGCCAGGTTCGCCTCGTTCTCCGAGCTGACGGGGAGCGGGCGCAGCCCCGGGCTCAGGACCGCCAGCGCCTCGGCGAACAGGCGCTCCGCCGGTACCTGGTTCCAGCCGAGGTTGGGGGCCTGGCGCACCGCGCCGCCGGAGACGAGGCCCGGCAGGGCGAGGGCCGCGCCCACCGGATCGAGTTCCTGTTCGCGGGCGGAGTCCAGGGTCCGCGCGGCGATCCGGGCGGCGCGCACCAGGACCTCCTCGGGCGGCTCCCCCCGGTTGTCCAGGTGTTCCGTCTGCCGTACCCGCCCGGTGCCCGCCAGGTCGACGACGCACACCGAGACGTAGTCGATGTTGACCTCCACACCGATGCCCGCGGGCCCGGTGCGGGCGACCTTGAGCGCGGTGCCGGGGCGCCCCGCCTGACCGCTGAAGGTCTTGCCGGACTCGGTGAGGAAGCCGGTCTCCAGCAACTGCTCGACCAGCGAGGACACCGCCGCGCGCGTGAGTCCCACGCGGGCCGCCACACCGGCCCTGGTCGCCTCGCCGGTTTCGTCCTCGTCGCGGACGGCGCGCAGGACGAGGCTCAGATTGTGCCGCCGGACCGTGTCCTTGTCGGCCTTGGGGCCCAGCTGCGTGAGGTGGTTCTTCATATCGTCCACGAGCCTATGTGATGGCGGGCGCGAGGGGACCGGGAGCGGGGGCGGGTCCGTCCGTACCGCTCGCGGCGCTCCCCGGGCGTGTGGGGAAGTCCTGCCGGGCGGGTGGGACTTTCCGTACACGACCTGGTTCCCACCCCGCCCGCCGCCCCGGTCAGGGCTTCGCGCCGCGCTCGCGGAGCATGTCCGCCATGAGCGCGATCTCCGACCGCTGACCGCGCGCCATGCCGGTGGCCAGGTTCCGGATCACCTCGGTCGTGGCCGCGTCGCCCGCCGCCCGCGCCATCTCCGCTCCCGCGGTGTGGTGCGCCGTCATGAGCCGCAGATAGAGGATCTCGGCCTGCTCGCCCTTCGCCGCCCGCAGCGCGTCCAGCTGCGTGTCGGTGGCCATGCCGGGCATCAGCGCCCCGTCGTGCGGCGTGAACGTGTGCCCCATCCAGCGCATCGGCGGGACAGCCGAGCTCTTGGGCAGCCCCCACGCCTCCAGCCAGCCCAGCATCATGCCGCGCTGGTTGGCCTGCGTGTTGATGATGTCGTACGCGAGCCTGCGGACGTCCTCGTCGTCGGTGCGGTCCCGGACGATGAACGACATCTCCACGGCCTGCTGGTGGTGTACGGACATGTCGCGGGCGAAACCGGCGTCCACCGAACCGTCCGCGGGTGCCGACCGCGCCGCCGTGGACGCGGTGCCGGAGGAGGCGGAGGACGGCCGTACGACCGTCAGCGCCACCAGCCCCAGGGCGAGCAGCAGCACGGCGGCGCCCGCCACCGCCAGCCGCCGTGTCCCGGCCGCGCGGCCGGCGCCCGTCACTTCTCCTTCCCGCCGTTGCAGGCGGCACCCGGCTCGGGGGTCTGCGCGCCCTGCACGTACTTGGTGAAGAACTGCGCGACCCGCGGGTCCGACGCGCTGGTGACGGTGACCTGCTTGCCCCAGGCGCTCAGGATCAGCGGGTCGGCCTGGTCCTCCAGCGGGCTCATCAGGGAGTAGGGGGTGGCCTCGACCCGCTCGGCGAGCGCCTTCACGTCGGCGTCGGAGGCCTTGCTGTTGTACGTGACCCAGACGGCGCCGTGCTCCATGGAATGGACGGCGTTCTCCTTCGGTATCGCCTCGGTGTACACGTCGGCGTCGCAGTTCATCCAGACCGGGTTGTGGTCGCCGCCGACCGGCGGGTTCATCGGGTAGGTCACGGGCGTCTCGACGTGGTTCTGGGTGAGCTTGTCCCAACTGCGCTCGCCCACGATGGCGTCGGTCTTGGCCTTCGCCTCGGCCTTGTCCTGGTCGTCCGCTTTCGTCATCAGGTAGCCGCCGCCGACGACGAGTGCGGCCACCACCACGACGGCGGCCGAGATGGCGACGATCCGGGCGCGGCGCTCGCGCCCGCGCTCCTTGCGGCGCGCCTCCTCCAACTTGGCGCGCCGCGCGGCGGAGGCGGGGTTCTGGTCCTTGGTGGAAGTCATGGTCGTCCTCGGGTTCGGCATCGACGGGAAGTGCGCCGGGCGGATGGTGCCCCGTAGGGGCGTCCGGGGGCAACACCCCCTCGGGCGGAAGTACGTGTTCTCGCCCGCGTTTCCCGCCCCGTCGGCCGGATCCGGCCGGATCCGGCGCCGTCCCCACGGGCCCGCGGCGGTACGGCACTTGCCCGGCCGGGCGGGGCGGAGCCCGCCGACGCGCGGCCCGCACGCCCGGGGCCACGCGCCCGGGGCCGTACGCCGTCCCGGGCCCCGGCGCGGCCACCGTCGCGGTCAACCGTTACCGGGGTGTGAAGTTCCGAGACGTGATCGCGGCCCCGTGGCGGGATAGTGTGCCTCGGTGACCACGACCTCGAACATACCTGCGGGTTGGTTCCCTGACCCGCACGGTGCCACGGAGCTGCTCCGCTACTGGGACGGTTCCCAGTGGACCGAGCACACCCACCCCGCCGCCGGCGCCCAGCCGACGGCCCCGGCGGGCTCTCCGCAGGCCGCCGCCGTGCAGGCCCCGGCCCCTCAGGCGGCCGTGCCTCAGCAGCAGTCGGCGCCCGGCCAGACCGCCCAGCCCGGCCAGACCGCTCAGCCGGGCCAGATCAGCGCCGGAACGCTCTTCAATCAGCAGGTCCTGGTGGTGAACCAGAAGGCCAAGCTGATCGAGGTGACGAACGAGTACCGCGTCTTCGACCAGCAGGGCGCGACCCTCGGCTCGGTCGTGGAGGTCGGGCAGAGCTTCTTCCGCAAGGTGATCCGCTTCGCCACCAGCTGGGACCAGTACCTGACGCACCGCCTGGAGATCCGGGACGCCTACGGTCAGCCCCAGCTGCTGCTGACCCGTCCCGCCAAGTTCATCAAGTCGCGCGTCATCGTCCAGCGCCCCGACGGCCAGACGGTCGGCGAGATCGTCCAGCAGAACGCGATCGGCAAGATCAACTTCGCGATCATGGTGGACGGCCAGAAGGTCGGCGCGATCAAGGCCGAGAACTGGCGCGCCTGGAACTTCGCGATCGTCGACCAGAACGACGCCGAGATCGCCCGGATCACCAAGACCTGGGAAGGGCTCGCCAAGACGCTCTTCACCACGGCGGACAACTACGTCCTCCAGATCCACTACCAGCTGCCGGAGCCGATGCTGAGCCTCGTCGTCGCGACGGCGCTCACCGTGGACACCGCCCTCAAGCAGGACTCGCGCGGACTCGGCTGAGCCGCGGACCTTGACCGGTGGTGCCCCGTACGCGCGACGCGTACGGGGCACCGGCCTTTCCGCGTCCCCGACGCGACCGAGGCCGCGGTGCCCCCCCCGCCCCCGGCACCGCGCGCGCCCGCCCCGGTACCGGCCGACAATGGCGGAGCGGCCGGGGGGTCCGGCCGGAACAGGAGGGGCGCGGCATGCGGACCCGTCCGCCGCACGCACGCCGGGGCACCCCCGAGGACCCGCCCCGCGACGGCGTGAAGCGCCCGCAGGCCGGGGGAGCACGGACGTGACCACCGGGCCGAAGCGGGCCGCGACGCTGCGCAGATCCCTCCGCGTCACCGTCTCCGCCTGCGCGGGTTTCTACCCGCTGCTGTACGGAGCCGGGCTTCCGGTCACCGCCCTCTACGCGCTCTTCGCGCCCATCGCCATGGGGCTGCTCTCCGCCGTTCCCGGATCGGGCCGCCAGCAGGCATCCGTCACGCTCCGGGTGATTCCCCCGGCCCTGGCCGCCGCGACCCTGGGGACGCTGCTCGCGGTGGACACCTGGGCGGCCACCGCCGGGATGCTCGTCATCGGCTTCGTCCTGGCGTTCGCCGCCGTGGCCGGTCCGCGCGCGGCGGGTGTGGGGCCCGGCCTCCAGCTCTTCTACATCCTCGCCTGCTTCCCTCCGTACGCGCCCGGCACGCTGGAGGAGCGGCTGGCCGGGCTGACCGTCGGCCTGCTGCTGCTCGCTGCCTGCGAGATCCTGCTGCCCGACCCGGTCCACCCCACCTATCGGGAACGGCTGGCGACCGGGCTCCGGACAGCCGCCCACGAAGCACTCGACCGGAACACGCCACCCGACCGGCTGCGCGATGCCGGGTCGTCACTGCGGCTCTCGCGCATCCCGCCCGCCGAACGCCCCGCCGGAGCGGGCCGCACCGACCGGGCGCTGGAACAGGCGGGCCGCGCCGTACGCCGCCTCCTCGGCCAGCTTGCCTCCCTCGCCGAGGCGCGTCCGGAAGTGCGCGACCCGGCGTCCGCGGCCCTCCTCGCCCACGTCGGTGAGGTGTGCGAGGCCGGCGCGCGTTCCCTGCGTACGGGGACCGGGGCACAGGCCCCCGACATGCTGGAGCGGGCGATGCGGGACTTCCAGACGGAACGCGTCCGTCTGGCCGCCGGAGAGCAGGGCGTGAGCGACCCGGAAGCGGCTCCGAAGGACGTCCGGACAGCGCCCCCGAAAAGGGCCCCGAAGGTCGCCCGGGGAGCGGCCCCGGAAGGCGCCCGGCCGTCCGTCACCGCCCTGCTCCGCACGCAGTCCCGGGTCCTGGCGCTGGCCGAGTCAGCCCGGGTCGCCGGGGTCGCCCTGGACATCGCGCTCAACGGCGTACCGTCCCGTGCTCCCGTCCCACGGGCCATGTTCTGGTACGCGGAACTCGCCACACCGCGCCTGTGGGCCCGGCGGGTGCTGGGCAACGTGACCCTGCGGTCGGTCCTCTTCCAGAACGCCGTGCGGACCGCGCTGGGACTGGCGGCGGCCCGGCTGGTGGCCGGATCGCTCGACCTGACCCACGGATTCTGGGTGCTGCTGGCCGTACTGACCCTCGGGCGTTCGACTCTGGGAGCCACCTGGCGGGCGATCCGCCCGGCGCTGGCGGGCAACGCCGCGGGGGCGGTGGCGGCGGGCGCGCTGCTGATCGGGATCGGCCCGTACACAGAGGGGTACGCCGTGCTGCTCGCCCCCCTGATGCTGCTGGCGTTCTTCGGCGGTCCGATGCTGGGGATCGCCTGTACGCAGGCGCTCTTCACCCTGGTCGTGGCCACCGCGTTCGCCCAGATCTCGCCGGTCACCTGGCGGCTCTCGGAGGCTCGGATGATCGACGTCGTCACCGGAAGCGTGATCGGACTGCTCTGCGGGCTGATGGCCTGGCCCGCCGGGGCCCGGCGCGAGGTCCGGCGGGCCATGGCCGAGCTGCTGCGCTCCTGCGGCGCGCTGGTGCCGGGCACCGCGGAGGCCCTGCTGAAGTCTTCGCCGGGCGGACGGACCGTGCCGGGGACGCTGGTGAGCCTGAGCCGGATGCGCCTGGCCGAGGCGGCGTACACCCAGTACCGCACCGAGGCGTCGGCCAAGCCGGGGGCGCCGGAGGGTCCCGAGGCCGACTGGCACGCCCTGCTCGTCGCCGCCGACGACATGCTGTGGGGCGCGCACCGGCTCCCCCTCTTCGGCCTCCGTCCGGTGGTCCCGGCCCCGCCGGACGCCTGGACCCGGAACAGCGCGCGGCGCCTGGAGGAGGAGGCCGCCCGCATCGCCGCCCGGCTCGACGGCGGCGACAACGGCGGCGACTCCCGCAGGGGCGCCCCGGCCGGGGCCGGCGGCGCCGAGCCCCCGGCCGGGAGACCGCCGGTCCCGCCCTCCGTCGACCTGGAGGTGTGGATCACGAGCCTCGGGCACCAGCTCGCGCGGATCGAGGCCTCGGTGGAGGAGCGGGAGCCTTTGGGCCGGGAGCGACCGGGGCAGGTGCCCTGAGGGAGGCCCGGGACAGGCCCGAGGGGCGCGGAGGCCCGGAGATCCCCTGGTGAGGGACATGCTCCACGGGTCCTCGCCCGTCGTGCCGGAAAGTTCTCCCTCCGGCATCGGGGAGATCGTCCGAGGGGGCGTGGCCGCTTTGATCCGGGGCGGCATGCGCCGCTCAGGCAGGAGGCACGCCGACGCAGTCGTCCGGTCTGCGCTGTCCGTGCGTGCATGCCCACTGAATCAGCTTGTCGACGGTTACCCGGAGATGTTGCGTACCGGGCCCCTCGTCGGGTCCACCTTCAGTGACGAGCGGCCTGTTGTTGAGCTTCTTGCGGTGTTCCTCGCCGTCGTCCGTCGTGAACCTGGATTCCAAGTCCCACGTGCAGCGCGAGCCGGGGTCGGCCACTCCCAGGACGGTCAGGGTCTGGTTGTCCGCACCGCCTCCGAGCGTGATCGTGGCGTGATCGAAGTACTGACGGCCGTAGTTCGGGTCTTCGTTGTCGGTGACGAACCCGTTCAGCGTTCCGCGGTGATCTTGAAGCTTGAATGCCAGTCCTACGATCGGTATGGCCCCTTCGGACGCGGTGTAAATCTCCGTGACCATGTCGGACCGCCGGCATCGAATGTTCACCGCATCGATGTCGGTCACGGTCACCATGGAACTGCTGTCGCTGACAAGGTCCACGAAATACACTTGGCCGCTGCCCGGTCGACGGTCGTCGCCCCCGAGGCCGAACTCCGCACCCGCCACAGCGTCCTTGAGCACGCTGCTGTCGTACTCGCCCGAGCCGATGCCTTCGACCTGTCGGGGAGTCAGCTTGGTCCGGGACGAAACCGAAAAGGGAGGATCGTACGAGTCGTAGGGCTTGGATCTGAACGAGGCGTGGATATAGCCCTTTTCGGCATCGAGGTCACCTTGGGCGTGGTCGTCGATTCCCGCTTCGGTCCCCGCCGTGAGGAAATTGATCGCCATGCCGACCGCGGTACCGACGCCGACGCCGACGATTGCGCACACGAGGACGACGGACCATGTGGCCAGCCTTCGCCCACGACTCAATCCGGCGGACTCCGGGTGAACCGTGTCGGCGACGAAGCGCCCTTCGGCCCTGATCCACCGCGATGCGCGGGCCCAGCGGCCCGGTCCCGCCTGAGGCTGCTCCGTGCTGTCGCTCCGGCCGTCGCTCACGCATACCCCCGCATCCTCGGGTGCAGGATCCTAGCGGGCCGGTGGGCGGAGGGCCGCCCTTTCCCCTGCCGTCTCCCTGTGCGGACGGGCCGGAAGGGGCTGTGACCGCCGTGCGCACCCGCACCGTCACGCCACGTCGCCGCCCGGGCCGGACGGCTGCGAGGTCGAGCGGTGCGCTCATGGCCCGCCGCCTCGGCGCGCGTCCTGGCGGGACCCCGGTGCCCGACCCCGCCCGAGATCCCCGGCGGAGTCGGACGGGGCCGGAGGGTGCCCTCCCGGAAGATATCTTTTACGGGTGTAATACCTGTTAAGGTAAAGGGGTGAGTGAGACAACCATCGTTCCCCGGCGCCCCTCCGTCCGCAGACTTCCCCTGAAGGCGGCACTCCGCCTCAACCACCCCTCGGACACCTGGTTCAAGCCGGCGCTGAGCGTGGTCGTCGCCTCCCTCGTGCCCAACCTGCTGCTCTTCGCTTTCGACCGGCTGGACCTCGTGATGTACACGATGGCCGGGTCGCTCTGCGCCCTGTACGGGCACGCCCTCCCGTACGCCCGCCGCGCCGGGACCTCCGTGCGCGTCGTCCTCGGGATGACCGCCGGGCTCGCCGTCTCGCTGATCGCGGGCTCGCTCACCGACTCCACCGCGATCCTCATCGCCGTCGGCGCCCTGCTCGCCGCCGTGCAGAAGGCGCTCTGCGACGCCTCGCGCATCGGGCCGCCCGGACATGTGATCTTCACCTTCGTCACCTCCGCGGCCCTCTTCGCGCCGCAGCACCTCGGCCAGGTGCCCGGCCACCTCGCGCTCACGCTCGCCGCCGGTGCCTTCTCCTGGTGCGTCACCGTCGGCCCCGCCCTGCTCCGCCGCGAAGGACCCGAACGCCGCGCCACCGCGCGGGCCCTGGACGCGGCAGCCGCCTGCGTCGCCGACCCCGGTCCGCGCACCCGCGGTGCCGCCGCCGCGGCCGTGCACGGCGCCTGGCAGACCCTGCTCGCCTCCGGCCGCGCCACGCCCGCCCGCCGGGCGCTGGAACGCCTGGTCGTGCACGCCGAGGCCGCCCTCGCCGAAAGCTCCCCGGCCGGTCACCGGGCCGCCGCCGACCCCGCGCGGCTGCGCGAGTGGGCCGCGCTGACCCGGGCCCGCGGACCCGTCCCGACGCCGCCGGCCGCCCCCGGCACCACCGCGGAGCTCTACGGCATCGACGCCGAGCGCGCCGGCCGCCGGGCCCGTACGAACCGGGGCGAGCTGCTGCGCCGCCTCGGCCCCGGCTCCCACGTGCTGCCCATCGCCGTCCGTACCCTCATCGGCTGCGCCCTCGCCGGATACGCCTGCGAGGCGCTCGGCGTCGGCCGCCCCTACTGGGCCATCGTCACCGCCGCCTCCCTCTACCAGGCGAACGTCACGCTCTCCTGGAACCGGGCCCTCCAGCGCACGCTGGGCAACCTGCTCGGCGTGCTCGTCTTCGCCGCGGTCCTCCCGCTCACCCGGGTGAGCCCGCTGCTGCTGATCGTCTGCGTCCTCTGCTGCAACTTCGCCGCCGAGGCCCTCATCACCCGCAACTACTGGCTCGGCTCGGTCGCGGTCACCCCGATGGCGCTCCTGGTCATCGAGTTCGGCGGCACCCACCCCGCCGGAGAACTCATCGGCGACCGGGTCGTCGACACCGTGGTCGGCGCGGCGGTCGGCTTCCTCGCCGCCGTACTGGTCACCAACCGGCGGGCCACCGGCCGGGTCGAACGCGCCCTGGAGGCCACCGAGCGGGCCCGCGCCCACGCCGTACGCGTGCTCGCCGACGAGACCGCGGGCCCTGCCGCCCTCGACGCCTCCCGTCGCGGGCTCACCGCCTCCCTGGTCGAGCTGCGCGAGGCCGGGGACACCGCCGCCGGGGAGTGGTGGCAGCGCGCCCTGCCGGAGGAGGACCTCGTCGCCGCCGAGCGGGCCGGACACCGTACGCTCGCCGCGACGGCACAACGGCAGGGGCTCATTTCCCTCGCCCCGGAGAACGGAGCGGTGTGAGCGACGACATCGTGGCCTCGGTGGTACGGCAGTGGCAGGCGGTGAGCCCCGGTCTCGACACCGGGCCGATGGAGCTGATCGGCCGGATCAACCGCTGTGCGGCCCTCCTCCAGCAGGCCGAGGACGCCCCGCTGCGCGCCGCCGGACTCAACCGCGCGGAGTTCGACCTGCTCGGCGCGGTGCGCCGGACGGGCCGTGAACTCACCCCCGGTGAACTGGCCCGGGAGACCTTCTCCTCCGGGGCCGCCGTCACCAAACGGCTCCGCGCCCTCCAGGAGCGTGGTCTCGTCGAGCGCCGGGGCGACGACCGGGACCGCAGGGTCACCTACGTCGGCCTCACCGAGGAGGGGCGCGGCCTGGTCGACCGGCTGCTGCCCCAGCAGCTCGCGTACGAGCGCTCGGTGCTGGCCGGTCTGGACGAACCGGCGCGCGACCGGCTCAGCGCCCAGCTCAGCGAATTGCTGGTGCAGTTGGAGGGACGCCTCGGCGGTGCCGGGCGCTGAGCCGCCCCGCTTCATTCCCGATCGCCGGTGCCTGTGCTGTCCGCCGGTCCCGGTGCGGTCAGCCGGTGGCGGGCTGCTCCAGCGCCGCCGCCGACTGCCGCAGCCGCACCGCGTGTTCGGCCAGCTCGGTCTCGTCGCCCCGGTCGGCGGGGACCGAGGCCACCAGGGCGATCCGGTCGCGCGGGCCCGAACCGGCGAGCGGCACCGCGACGGCGTTCATGCCCGGCGCCGACTCGCCGCCGCTCAGCGCGTACCCCCGGTCACGGACCCGGTCCAGCTCCGCGAGCAGCGCGGTCCGCGAGACGGTGGTGCGCGCGGTGACCGCCTCCAGCTCCTCGTCCGGATAGAGGGCGTCGACCTGTCCGGGCGTCATCAGCGCGAGCAGCATCTTGCCCCCCGCCGTCGCGTGCGCCGGGTGGGTCAGCCCCGTCCCCGGCCGCACCCGCACCGGGTGCGGTGACTCCCGCCCGTCCGTGACGATGATCCGGTCCCCGATCAGCGCCACCGCCTGCACGGTCTCCCCGGTGCGCCGGACCGCGTCGTCCAGGACACGGGCCACCCGCTCCCGGACGGCCGTACCGAACCCCGCGGGGCGGCCCAGCCGCATCAGCTCCGGCCCCGCCGAGTAGCCCCGCCCCGAGGCGTCGCGCCCGGCGAACCCCCGGCCCTCCAGCGTGGCGAGCACCCGGTGCGCGGTGGAACGCCCGACGTCCAGCAGTTCGGCGGCCTCGCTGACGGTGAGCGTGTCATGGGTGAGGAACAGCCGCATCAGCCGCAGACCGGTGTCCAGCGACTCGATGGTGTAACCCGGCGCCGATGCCATGGGGTGCCCGCTCTCATCCGGTTCTCGCCGCGGGCGTGCGGAGGGCGCGACCGGCCCCATCGGCCGTCAAGCCGGGCGACTTTGCCCGCCACCCTTCCGCGGGGCGCGAATACGCCCCTTTCGATCCACTTCGAGTGTGTGTGCGTACGTACTGCTCTGCGGGACGGCCGGGGGAGGCCTCCCGGCGGCGAGCTTAGGGCCTCTCCCGCGCATCCCGTCGCAGCCCCCGCCGCGTTGGTCGCGAAAGCGCCGGGTCGCCCGGGGTGATTACGGTCGGTTCCCGTGGCGCTCCGTACGTCTTCGTACCACTGTGCGGGACGGAAGCCTCATTTCCCGCCCGCCCGACGTGATTCGTCACTGTCCGCGCACGTCCGGAAGCGTTGAGTGCGAAAACTGGCGAGTGTATTACCACCGGAGTCCGTGCGCAGGGCGTTGGGTGAATGTGCCGACCCCCTGTTCTGATCTGGCTAAGCTCACGCGCAGTGAAGCCGAGTTGGCAGCAATTCGCGCACATGTTCATGAGTGTCAGCACCTGTGGGCATACATCCCGGAATCAACCGCCAGAGGGTTTTTAGATGGTCCGTGTTGAATCACCACCGACCGACCGACGGATCCCCGTCGTCCGTGTACTCCTCCTGCCCGTCGCGCTGGTCGTCGGCGCCTCCGCGCTGGGCGTCACCCTGGTCACGGACGCCGCGCGGATACCACTCGCCGTGAGCGGCGCGCTCGGCGCCGTCGTGGTCGGTGCGCTCGCCGTCGCACTGAACAGGCGACGGTGCGAGACACGCGTCCTGCGCGCGAAGTACGAACAGCGCATCGCCCAGCTCGAATCGCGCATCGCCGCACACGACGAGGAGACCGTGCGGCTCACCAAGGAACTGATGCCCTCCGCCATCAGGATGCTGCGGGCGAGCAACTCGCCCGAAGAGGTCATGCGGGAGGTGGTGGACGGGGACGAGTCCTACCGCAACCTCCCCAAGGCGCTGCGGCGCCTGGTCTACACCGTCCTGCAGATCATCGACGACGAGGAGGCGCGGCGTGACTCCGCGCAGCGCGCCTTCGTCAGCGTCGCCCGGCGCGTGCAGGCCATCGTCCACCGCCAGGCGAGCGAACTGCGGGAGATGGAGGATCACTACGGGCGCAACCCCGAGGTCTTCGACGACCTGCTCCGCATCGACCACGGCACCGCGCTGATCGGCCGCCTCGCCGACTCCATCGCCGTGCTCGGCGGTGCCCGCCCCAGCCGTCAGTGGCCCAAGCCCGTACCGCTGTTCAGCGTGCTGCGGGGTGCGATGTCCCGCATCCTGGAGTACCAGCGCGTCGATCTGCACTCGATCGCCAAGGTCGCCATCGTCGGCACCTCGGTCGAACCGCTCATCCACGCCTGCGCCGAACTCCTCGACAACGCCACGCGTTACTCCCCGCCGCAGACCCGGGTGCACGTCACCGCGGTCGAGGTGCAGACGGGCATCGCGATCGAGATCGAGGACGGCGGCGTCAGCCTCAGCGAGGAGGCCCGCGCCCGGGCCGAGAACATGCTCGCCCAGGCCCAGGCCGGCATCAACATGAACGACCTCGGGGAATCCCCGCGCCTCGGCATGGCGGTCGTCGGCCGGCTGTCGCGCATGTACCAACTCCAGGTATCGCTGCGCCAGTCCGCGTACGGCGGCGTCCGGGCCGTACTCATCGTGCCCCGGGACATGATCACCACCGGACCCGCGCCCGGCATCGCCCACGGCATCGGCGCCACCTCGCGGCCCACCAGCTCGCTGGACATGTCGCAGCTCCAGCACGTCGTACCGCCCGCGGGAAAGCGGAAGGCCAGGGCCGCTGCCACCGGTCCGGTGCCCTCGGCAACCGCCTCGCCGGCCGCGTCCGCGCGCCCGGCCGCGCCCGCGGCGGCCATGGAGGACGAGGTCCCCGTGGTGACCGAGTGGACCGAGAACGGCCTGCCCCAGCGCCGCAGCCGGGGCCGCGCCCCGCTCGGCTCGCACAACCTCCCGCAGCAGGCCCCGGCACCGGTGACGGAAGGCGCCCCCGCGGCGCTCAACGGCGCCGCCCCGCACACCGCCGGCCGCGCGGGCGGCGAGGAGAAGCCCCCCGGCCTCTGGCTGGAGGCATTCACCAAGGCCGTCAACGGCGTGCCGCACGACCCGAAGAACGGCGAAGACTCTGACGACGCGTGGGACAAGGGAGACCTCAAGTGATCCAGCAGCGGGGAAACATGGACTGGATGCTCAAGGAACTGGCCGACGACGTTCCGAGCATCCACCAGATCGTGGTGCTCTCCTCGGACGGTCTGCGCATCGCCATGCACGGCGGAGACCCGGACGTCGGGGACCGGCTGGCCGCGGCCTGCGCCGGGCTGCAGAGCCTGGCCGCCGCCGTCGCCTCCGAAATCCCCTACAGCGACGGCCTGATGAAGCTCGTCGTCATCGAGGTGACCGGCGGGTTCTTCTACCTGATGGCGGCCGGCACCGGCGCCTACCTCGCGGTCCTGGCCGGTGAGACGGTCGACGCCGGGCTCGTCGGCGCGCGGATGCGCGACATGGTCGTCCGGATCGGGGCCCATCTGACCAGCCCGCCGCGCCACGACGGGCAGGCCGGATGAACGCTCCCCGACGGGAACGCCGCAATGCCGATCCGGCGCTCAACGATCCCGAGCGCCTGTACGTCATCACCGGCGATCTTGACGGCAGCGAGCGGGCGGCGCTCGACCTGGTCACCATGGTCGTCGCCCAGGCGGAACCCTCACCGACGTTCCGGCCCGAGCAGGCCGCGATCCTGCGGCTCTGCCAGGCACCCCTGTCGGTCGCCGAGATCTCCGCCTATCTCGGCCTCCCGTTCAGCGTCGTCACCTCACTCCTGACCGAATTACTCGCGACCGAACTGATCGAATCGCGCGCACCCATCGTCCGCGCCACTCTCCCCGACAGGTCCCTTCTCGAAGCGGTGATGCATGGACTTCAGAAGCTCTGACACGATCACCGGCCCCCGTACCGAGGACGTCCTGCCCACCACGGCCACCGCCGCGGTGAAGGTCGTGATCGTCGGTGGATTCGGGGTCGGCAAGACCACCATGGTCGGTTCGGTCAGCGAGATCCGGCCTCTGACGACCGAAGAGACCATGACGCAGGCCGGCGTCGGCGTCGACGACAACGCGGGGGTGGAGAGCAAGACCGCCACCACCGTCGCCATGGACTTCGGCCGGATCAGCCTCAGCGAGGAACTGATCCTCTACCTGTTCGGCACGCCCGGCCAGGAACGTTTCTGGTTCCTGTGGAACGGCCTCTTCGAGGGCGCTCTCGGCGCCGTCGTCCTGATCGACACCCGGCGCCTCGAAACCAGCTTCGACGTCATCGGACGTCTGGAGGAGCGCGGGGTGCCGTTCGTCGTCGCCGTCAACACCTTCCCCGACGCCCCGCACCATCCGGTCGAGACGTTGCGGCAGGCGCTGGACCTGCCCGACGAAGTCCCCATGATCGACTGCGACGCGCGGCTGCGGGCGTCCAGCCGGGACGTGCTGATGACGCTCATGCGCTACCTGCACAACCTGGCCGTACCCCTCGCCTGACCTCCCCGGGCGGCCGGTCGGATCATCCGGACGGCCGCCCCCGCGACCGAGCCGCGCGGCACCGGGGGTGTCCGGCGGATCCGGCAGGCCGCGGCGCGGCTCCGGTACGGCGCGTCACCCCGACGCGAAGCACCGGACCGGGCGTGCGAGCCCGCCGTGACCCGCCGGACACCCCCCTTCGGTCCGTGTCCCCTCCCCGCCCGCGCGGCCCCCGCGCGACCCCGAAAGCCTCATCACTGGAGCCACTGTGACAACCCCCTTCTCCCACGAACCCGGAGCCCCGGCGGGAGCCGTCCCGCCGCCCGGATGCCCCGCCCACGGCCTCGGTCCCGGCGGGCTGCGCCGCTACTACGGCGCCGAGGTGGAGAACGACATCGTCGGGCTGAACGAGAAGCTGCGCGCCGAACACGGCAGCGTCGCCCCGGTGCTGCTCCACGGTGACGTACCCGCCTGGCTCGTCCTCGGCCACAGCGAGAACCTCTACGTCACCCGGACCCCCTCGCAGTTCTCCCGCGACTCCCGGCGCTGGCGCGCCCTGCAGGACGGCAGCGTGGGCCCCGAGCACCCGCTCGCGCCGATCTTCACGTACCAGCCCGTCTGCGTCTTCGCGGACGGCGCGACCCACGAACGCCAGCGCGGCGCGATCACGGACAGCATGGGCCGGATCGACACCCGCGGCGTGCGGCGCCACATCAACCGCTTCAGCAACCGCCTCGTCAACGACTTCTGCCTCAAGGGCACCGCCGACATCGTCAGCCAGTTCGCCGAGCACCTTCCGATGATGGTCATGTGCGCGATCTTCGGCATGCCCGAGGAGTACGACGACCGGCTGGTGCAGGCCGCCCGCGACATGACCCGGGGCACCGAGACCGCCGTCACCAGCAACGCGTACGTCGTCGGCGTGCTCACCCGGCTCGTCGAGCGCAGGCGGGGCGCCCCGCAGTCCGACTTCGCCAGCTGGCTCGTCGAACACCCCGCCCGGATGAGCGACATCGAGGTCATCGAGCACCTCCGGCTGACGCTCATCGCGGCGTACGAGTCCACCGCCAACCTGATCGCCAACGTGATCCGGATGGTGCTGACCGACCCCCGCTTCCGGGCGCGGCTCAGCGGCGGCCACATGACCGTCCCCGAGGCGGTCGAGCAGACCCTCTGGGACGAGCCCCCCTTCTCCGCGGTCTTCGGCCGCTGGGCCGTCGGCGACACCGAGCTGGGCGGGAAGCAGATCAAGGCCGGCGACGCCATGCTCATCAGCATCGCGGGCGCCAACAGCGACCCCGCGGTACGGCCCGACCTCAGCGCCTCCATGGAGGGCAACCGCGCCCACCTCGCCTTCAGCGGCGGTCCGCACGAGTGCCCCGGCCAGGACATCGGCCGTGCCATCGCCGACGTCGGCGTGGACGCGCTGCTCATGCGGCTGCCCGACCTCGAACTCGCGGTGGACGAGAACGAACTGCGCTGGATGGGCAACATCATGTCGCGCCATCTGACCGAGCTCCCGGTCCAGTTCGCGCCCAGCCCGCAGCAGGAGATCGACGACGAACCCATGACGTCGATGGCCGCCCGCTCCGCCCCCCGCAACGACTGGGAGATCTCGTCGCCCTCGCCGGGCGCCCCCGGCCGGCCGGCGGGCGGGCAGGAGACCGCCGAGGCCCCGGCCGAAGGCGCCCCGGCCCCCGCGATCCCGGAGCAGCGCACCCAGAGCACCACGGGCCGCCTGTGGCAGGCCGTCTCCAGCTGGTGGAAGGGGTACTGACCGACGTTCACCGGGGCGTCCGGCGCCCGGGCGCCCCGGCGAACGCCCCGCGCCGAGCGGCCCCCCGGCGCGTGGGCGCGGTCGGAGTCCCGGCCCGCCGTCCCCCGCGTCCCGGCGGGCCGGGGAGCCCGGCCCCGTACCATCGAGCAGCGTGAAGCTGACAATTCTTGGCGGTGGCGGATTCCGGGTTCCCCTGGTGTACGGGGCACTGCTCGGCGATCACGCCGAAGGCCGCGTCTCCCGGGTCACCCTCCACGACACGGACCTGGACCGCCTCACGGCCGTCGCCCGGGTGCTGGACGAACAGGCCGGGGGAGTGCCGGACGCTCCCGCGGTCCTGGCCACCACCGACCTCGACGAGGCCCTGAAGGGCGCCGACTTCGTCTTCTCGGCGATCCGGGTCGGCGGCCTGGCCGGCCGCGCGGCCGACGAGCGGGTGGCCCTGGACGCGGGGGTGCTGGGGCAGGAGACGGTCGGGGCGGGCGGCATCGCGTACGGGCTGCGCACCGTTCCGGTCGCCGTCGACCTCGCCCGCCGCATCGCCCGGCTCGCCCCGGACGCCTGGGTCATCAACTTCACCAACCCCGCGGGCATGGTGACCGAAGCGATGTCCCGGCACCTGGGGAACCGGGTCGTCGGCATCTGCGACACGCCGGTGGGCCTCGGCCGCCGCATCGCCCGGGTCCTCGGCGCCGACCCCGACCACGCCTGGATCGACTACGCGGGCCTCAACCACCTCGGCTGGGTCCAGGGCCTGTACGTGAACGGGCGGAACGAGCTTCCCCGGCTGCTCGCCGACGACGCCCTGCTCGGCTCCTTCGAGGAGGGCAAGCTCTTCGGCACCGACCTGATCCGGTCGCTCGGTGCCGTGCCCAACGAGTACCTGCACTACTACTACTTCAACCGGGAGGCGGTCCGCGCCTATCAGCGGGCCGAGCTGACCCGCGGCGCCTTCCTCCGCGAGCAGCAGCAGGGCTTCTACGCGCGGATGCGTGAACCGGGCACCCCGGCCCTGGCCACCTGGGACCGCACCCGCGCCGAGCGCGAGGCGACCTACATGTCGGAGAACCGCGAGGTCGCGGGGGCCGGGGACCGCGCCGCGAGCGACCTGGAGTCCGGCGGCTACGAACAGGTGGCCCTCGCCCTCATGCGGGCCGTGTCCCGCAACGAGCGCACCTCGCTCATCCTCAACGTCCGCAACGCGGGCGTCCTTTCGGCGCTCGACGCGGACGCCGTCGTCGAAGTCCCCTGCCTGGTCGACGCGAACGGCGCCCACCCGGTGGCGGTGAGCCCGCTTCCGTACCACGCGGCCGGGCTCGTCACCTCGGTGAAGGCCGTCGAACGCGCCGTCCTCGAAGCGGCCGACAGCGGATCGCGCTCCGCCGCCGTACGGGCGTTCGCGCTGCACCCGCTCGTGGACTCCGTCAACGTCGCCCGCGAACTGGTCGACGCCTACACCCGGGTCCACCCCCAGCTGGCCTACCTCGACAAGCCCTGACCGGCCACCGTGGCGGTCCGGCCCGGCGCCCCGGCCGGACCGTCGGGGGCCGGACCGCCGTCCGCCGGGGCGCGCCGGACACCGCCGAGCGCCGTCAGGTCCGCGAGCGCCTCGGACGCGGTCACCGGGTCCAGGCCGCCGAAGAGGTGGGTGTACGTCCCGTGGGGCCAGTGGTCCCCGGGCCGCTCGCCGAGCCAGACCGCCTCCAGCCGCTGGTCGGGAAAGGCCTGCGGAGAGCCGGCCACGATGCCCTCGTAGAACCCGACGACGAGGTACAGCTCCTCGCCGAGGCGTTTGGAGATCCACCCCACCACCCCGGCGTCCTGCGGCGCGCCCCGCTCCCAGCCGCGCCGCTCCAGCCCCAGCACCTCGACGGTGGGCACGGTGACGCCCTCGAACCGGGCCAGCCGGTTGCCCGTCCGCTCCTCGTCCGTCAGGGCGAAGACCGGGCGCTCCAGCTGGGGGAACGGCTGGGACAACTCCCGGCGGGCGAAGAGCGTGGACCACGCGGCCCGCTCGTCGCCGAGGCGGAGCGGATGGGCCAGCCGCACGGACGCGTCGGCGGGCAGCACGTACCCGTCGTCGCGCACATCGGCGAACGTCCGGTCCTCCGCGACCCGGAAGGCGGTCGTGGTGCCCCGCGACTCGCTCAGCCACACCAGCCGCCGCACCAGATGACCCACCAGCGGATGGGCGACGAACAGCTCCTGGAACTCGCGCGCCGTCCAGCACCGGCCCGAGACCATCGCGGCCTCCAGCCGCTGCACCTGCCCGGAGGCGACCGCGCGTACGTCCTTCTTCAGCGCCAGGAACCGCTTGCGCGCCGCCGAGGCCAGCTCCCCGTCGTCCCGGGCCGCCGGGGCCGGCAGGTCCCTGCGGCGGTTCCCCGCCCCGTCCAGGACGTACGCGCCGAGGCGCTCGTCGAAGCCGACGGTGAAGCGGCGCGGGCCGTAGTCCACGACCGTCGAGCCGTCCGCGTCCAGCCCGAAGTCCGGCACCAGGCGGTCGGACAGCTGCTCGGCGGTGAGGCCCAGAACCGCGGCCACCTCGGCGATCTTCTCCTGGGCGCGCGTCTTCAGGGCCTTGAACTTCACCCGCTGACCGATGCCGTGCAGATGGAGCAGGGCCACCTCGCTGCCGATGGCCGCCAGCACGTCCAGCCCCTCGACCGCCCGGTGGTGCGCGCCCTCGCCCGGCCAGGCGCGGATGACCGGCGTGAGCCGCCGGACGGTCTCGTCGTCCCCGACCTCGCCCAAGGCGTACAGCGCCCAGGACTCCCTGGCCGGCAGACGCGCGTCGAGCCACTGCTCGAAGACCGCCCAGGCGAACCCGGCGAGCGAGGCGGGCGCGGCGGCCTCGCGCAGCGCCGCGACGCCCGGGTAGACCTCGCCCGGCCGGCAGAGCGCCAGCATCGTCAGGGCGTTGCGCACCACCTCGGCGGGCAGGGCCTCGCCGGTCCGCGTCAGGAGCTGCGGAAGCAGCCCCGGCTCCGCCCAGTTCGGCAGGACCGGCAGCTTCGCGGGCAGCGCGTGCTCCAGCGGATCGGCGACCAGCAGCACCTCCACGGAGCGCAGCGCGTCCGCGCCGTACCGGGCGGCGGCCTCACGCACCGTCGCCTCGCCGTGCACCGCCGCTATCTGGAGCAGCGCCCGCTCGGCCGCCCGCCGCGGGGCGCCGGGCTTGCCGACCGCGTCCGGCACCAGGAACACCGCGGCGGCGGCGCCGTGGCGCGCGAACCAGGTCCGGGTCGTCGCGGCGGTGGACTTCAGCCGGGCCGCCCAGTCCGCCATGTGACGGGCGACGGCCGCGTCGGCGAACGGCAGGAACAGCTCCGCCATGGTGCTCGGCTGGCGGGGGACCGTACGCAGCAGGAGCGGCAGCGCGTCGATCCCGAAACGGGCCACGATCGGCCTGAGGGTGTCCGCCCCGTCCCACAGGTCCGTCGGCGCCCAGGTGGCCAGGGCCGGTGCGATCCGCTCCACCGGCGCGTGCAGGAAGATCCATGCGGGCCGCAGCCCGGTGCTGCCCAGCCCTTCGAGCTGGGAGGAGATCACCTTCTCCCAGTCGCCGCCGTGCTGCGGGCGGGTGTACCAGGTGGAACAGCGCGCCCACGCCTCCTCCTCGCCCGGCAGCCAGCGCAGCTCCGGCGCGGGGAGCGCGGCCCCGCCGGTGCTCACCGGGGTGGCCGCGCCGGTGCGCGGGCGGGTCCACGGCGGCCGGGTGAGCACGGAGGGCAGGGAGGCGAGGGACGCCTCCGGGAAGCGGGACACCGGGTTCAGCAGCGGGCCGACGACCTCCGCCAGATCCGCGGGCAGCCCCGGCAGCAGGGCGGACACCAGCGGACGGTGGGTGTTGATGTGGGCGTGCAGCAACTGCCGCGAGGCACGCGACCTCGTGGCGGTGTTGTACCGGACGTCGGCGGAGAGCAGCCGCAGGGCCCGCACCGGGTAGCGGCGCATCGCGTCGAGCAGCGCCGCGCGGACCTGCTTCAGCTCCTTGTGGTGGAGCAGGACGTTGAACGCCTCGTCCGTGGGGAGTTCGGCGAGCGCGGCGGAGACCGCCTTGACTCCCTCGGCGTAGTGGTTGCCGTGGTCGAGGTACTTCCGGAGCATCGGCGCGACGGCCGTCCCGATGCCGTCGGCGAGCGTCGCGATCACGGCGAGGGTGTGGTCCGGACGGTACGACAGCCGCGCCAGCTGGTCGGCCGACGTCAGCGAGCAGAGCACCATGCGCTGCAGGACGTAGTGGTCCTCGGCGAGCACGGCCGGCTCCGACAGGAGGGCGTCGACCCACTCCCGCTCGCTCGGGGCCAGGAAGGCGGCGGCGATCCGCTGGTGGCTGTCCCGGCGTGCCGCGCCGAGCGCCGCCACGACCGCGCGGTAGGTCTCCTCGTCCGCCGCGGCGATGTGGGCGCGGGCCCGCGCCGCCACGTTCAGCGAGCCGTGGTGCCAGTGCAGGGACGAGGAGAGCGAGACGCGCTTGAGCGCGCCCTTCACCCGCCGCCCCAGGGCGTGGTAGCTGTGCGCCTTGATGGTCTGGAGCTCCTGGGCCGCGCGGGCGGCGAACGGCAGCCCGTGGTCGTCCACCCAGGTGTCCACCCAGCACGAGGGGGCCGTCTCGCCGAGGGAGACGACGGCCGCCAGCGCGGCTGCCCCGACCGGGGAGGGGCTGCCGGCGAGGTGGGCCCGGGTGGCGTCCACCAGGTCCGGGTCCGAGCCCGGCTCGGTGAGGATCAGCTCGATCCAGGCGGCTTCCCCCGCGATCCGCTCCCCGACCTGCGCCAGAGCCTCCTCGCCGGGCCGGTTCAGCGGCCGGACGCAGCCGCCGCGCCGGGTGTGGAGCACCCGGCGCCAGCTCAGCGGGAGTTCGAAGGTGTCCTCGTCCGGCAGCGTGGCCGCCGCGTCCGCACCCGCCGCAGCGGTTTTGCGCGCGCCGGCCGTCTCGCAGGATTCCGCGTACCCCGGCGCCGTCGGCGCGGACGCGCTCGCCGCCACCTCCTCGTACCCCTTGCGTTCCTTCTCCGCTATGGTCCTGCGCACGTGGGCGTGCGCGGCCTCCTCGGAGGCGTACTCCTTCGTCCGGGTGCGCCCCTCCGACCCGCAGCGGCCGTACCGCACGGTGACCGCGACGCCGACCGCCCCGGTCTCCCAGAACTTCGACGCAGTGCCCTCGACCAACTCCCAGCGCCGCATCCGCCCCGCCCCCTCAACCCCAGTACGGCCCGCCGAGCGGCGGGTCTCCCGATCGCTGTCTTCATTCTGGAACCGACCACTGACAGTGCCGTTCGGCGGCGGACCGCCGCCCGGGACCCACGGACCCGCGGACCGGGCCGGGGGAGCCCTCAGGGCGCGGTGACCGCCCGCCGGTGGCCCGGCGGCCCCCAGCTCGGCGTGACCCCGGCCACCTGGCACACCATCAGGAAAAGCGGAATCGGGGGCGTGTAGGGGGTGCGGCTGTCCTGCCCGTGGATGAGCCGGGGTCGTGGCACCGGTACGAAGCCCCCCGCGGCGTAGGCGACCGGCTCGGGCCAGTCCAGGTCCTGGTCGGAGCCCGCGGGCACGATCCACCACCACACGTCGGCCGCCTCGAACACGCAGCCGGTGCGGGGGAGGTGCGACATCAGGTGGAAGCCGTGCCGGGCCGGGACGCCCACCGCGTCGTACCCCAGGCTCGCGCACAGCTCCGGCGGCAGCGGCAGCCGGGCCCGCGCCAAACCCGCGCCGCTCCCGCCCCCGGCGGTGTCGCCCTCGACGGTCCGGGGAGCGTGACGGCCCCCGCGCAGCCGGACCAGCGCGTCCCTCAGCACGGCTGCCCCGCACCGTGCGCCAGCTCCGACCAGACGACCCGCCCGGACGCGTCCTCCGCGTCGTGGGAGCCCCACGCCTGGCTCAGGGCGTCGACCAGGAACAGGCCCCGGCCGTGCTCGTCGTCGGAGGAGGCGCGCAGCCTCGGGCCTCCGGTGAGCCGGCCCTGGTCCTGGACCGCTATCCGCAACAGATGGTCCAGACGCCGCAGTTCGCAGACGACCAGCGCGCTCGCGGTGTGCACCACGGCGTTGGTGACCAGCTCGGAGACGACGAGTGCGGCGGTGTCGCGCAGGTCGCCCCGGAGCTTCCAGACCGCGAGTCTCTCCCTGGTCAGCCTGCGCGCTCCGGCGGCCGACGCCGGTCTGGCCGGCAGGGCGAAGCGGAAACGGAGCGCCTCAGTCCCGGAAGGGGAGCCCGCGGGCCGGGGGATGAGCGCACTGCCAGGTGCCACGACCGAATCCTCACAGTGGGGTGCCGCGTCATGTCCGGACCTCGGCGCATCGGGAGAGGGGCGGACGTGACCAAGTGAATTGGTTTCGCCAACTCTCCCCCTGACGCGGACACTTGGCAAGGGGCACTCTGAAAATTGCAGAGTGCCCGTGTATTTGTCGTCACCCGCATGGCACACTGCTGACAGAAGAGACCATCGGAGGTCCGAAGTGAGCGAGCCTCGGTCAGCCCCGACCGTGGGGCAGGTCGTCCTCGGCAGGCGCCTGCAGGACCTGCGGGAGCGTGCCGGGCTCACCCGCGACCAGGCGGCCAAGGTGCTCCGCGTCGCGTCCGCCACGGTCCGCAGGATGGAGACGGCCGAGGTCGCC
The DNA here is from genome assembly GCF_042728795.1 of Streptomyces sp. NPDC060184. Classification (NCBI taxonomy): domain Bacteria; kingdom Bacillati; phylum Actinomycetota; class Actinomycetes; order Kitasatosporales; family Streptomycetaceae; genus Streptomyces; species Streptomyces sp. NPDC060184. Next base: position 101,451 of record NZ_JBHWYX010000020.1, on the reverse strand, counting down.
CTCAAGATCCCCTACGTGCAGGCCCTGTTGCGCGCCTACGGGATCGGCGAGGAGGAGAACGACGCCTTCGTCGAGCTCGCCGAAGAGGCCAACAAGCCCGGCTGGTGGCAGCGTTACCACGACGTACTGCCCGACTGGTTCAGCATGTACGTCAGCCTGGAGGGTGCGGCGAGCCTGCTGCGCATGTACGAACCGCACTTCGTGCCCGGTCTCCTCCAGACCGAGGACTACGCCCGCTCCGTGATGCTGAGCGGCGCGGTCGGCCAGTCCCGGCCCGAGGACATCGAGCGGCACGTCGCCCTGCGCATGGAGCGGCAGAGCCTGCTCGCCAAGGCGGACGCGCCGAGGCTCTGGGTCGTCATGGACGAGACGGTGCTGCGGCGGACGGTCGGCACCCCCGAGGCCATGCGCGCGCAGATCGACAAGCTCCTCGAAGCCTCCGAACAGACGCACATCACGCTGCAGATCGCGGAGTTCGCGACCGGCCACCACCCCGGGACCTACGGTCCGTTCGTGCTCTTCCGCTTCGGCATGCCCGAACTGCCCGACATGGTCTTCAGCGAGTACCTGACCGGCGCCGTCTACTTCGACACGCGCCCCGAGGTGGCTTCCTACCTCGAAGTCATGGACCGCATGGCGGCCCAGGCCGCGACTGCACGACGCACGAAGGACATCCTCCGGGATTTCCGCAAGGAGCTGTGATGAGCGACATCTACAACGGCATGCCGGCCACCGCCCTCGGTGCCGAGGGCTGGTCCAAGCCCTGGAGCGGCGGCAACGGCGGCAACTGCGTCGAGACCATGAAGCTGGCGGACGGCAGAGTCGCCGTCCGCCAGTCCGCGGACCCCGACGGCCCGGCGCTCATCTACTCCACCGGCGAGATGGCCGCCTTCATCCAGGGCGCCAAGACCGGTCAGGCCGACTTCCTGCTGACCTGACTCGACCCCGACCCGACCCCGACCCGAACTGACCCGACCGGCGACCACGGGCGCACGTCGCGACCGGCGACAATGGACGCATGTCACGACGCACCGCCCGCCGGAAACCGCCCGCCCCCTCCGCCCCGCGCATCACCCCGGACGCCCCCTGCCCCTGCGGGCTGCCCGCTCCGTACGGTGCCTGCTGCGGCCGGTACCACGCGGGCACGGCCGCCGCGCCCACCTGCGAGGCGCTGATGCGGTCCCGGTACGCGGCCTTCGCCGTCCGGGACGCCGGCTACCTGCTGCGCACCTGGCATCCGGCGACCCGGCCGCCGGCCGTCGAGTTCGACCCCGGCACCCGCTGGGAGCGGCTGGAGATCCTGGACACCACCGAGGGCAGCGCCTTCCACACGACGGGCACCGTCACCTTCCGCGCCCACTGGACCGAGGGCGGACGGCCCGGCAGCATGCACGAGCGGAGCACCTTCGTCCGCCACGAGGGGGCCTGGGTCTACGAGAAGGGCGTGTTCCCGGACGACGAGTGAGTGCGAGTCCCCAGGAGTGCGCCCGGCGGGTTCCGTCCGGCGCCGGGCGCGCTCAGACCGCCGTGCCCACCGGGGTCGGCGCGTGGTTCCGGGGGGCCGGGGCGAGTTCGGCCGCCAGGTCCTCCGCGAGGAGCTGCTTGGCGATGACGTCGACCGCCGCCCTCAGCTGCCGGTCGTCGGGCCGGGCGCCGTCCTCCTCCAGCCGTTCGTTGAGCCACCGGGCCCAGGCGGAGGTGATCGTGGCGGCCTCCCGACGGCCCGCCGCGGTGTGCTGGAAGAGGCGTCCGTCTCCGGTCAGATAGCCCTCGTCGATCATCCGGTCGAAGACCGGCACCAAGACCTCCGGGGGCAGCCGGTGGCGGGTCGCGATCAGCCCGAGACCGGCGTGCCCGACCATCCGCGTGAACAGGTCGACCTGCATGACGGCCCAGGCGCCCGCCATGTCCAGCCGGGTGTCGGACGCGTCGACGATCCGCCGTGCCGTGTCCGGGCGGGCACCCTGGAGGATCTTGGCCACCGCGAACTCCAGGACCCGGTCCGGGTTCCCGCTCGTGGGCTGCGCGAAGCCCTCGCCCATGTCGGTCGAACCGGCCCGCGCCGAGTCCCGCAGCTTGACCTCCTTCAGGAAGAGCGCCACCACGAACCCGATCAGCGCCACCGGCACCGTCCAGAGGAAGACGGTGTGGATGGTGTCCGCGTACGCCTGCGCGAGCGGTGCGGACTGCGCGTCGGGCAGGGCGTGCAGGCTCACCGGGTTCTGCGAGGCCGCGGTCAGCGTCGCGGGATCGCCGCCCGCCCGCGCGGCCTCGGCCACCCCCTGCCGGAGGTTCGGCCCCAGCGAGTTGGCGTAGATCGTGCCGAAGACCGCCGTACCGAAGGAGCTGCCGAGGGTACGGAAGAAGGTCACGCCCGAAGTGGCCGTACCCAGGTCCGCGTAGTCCACGGTGTTCTGCACCGCGATCGTCAGGACCTGCATCGACAGGCCGATGCCGAGGCCGAGCACGAACATGTAGACCGACTCCAGGAACACCCCGGTGTCCGGGCCCATCAGGGACATCAGATAGAGCCCGGCGGCCATCACCAGTGACCCCACGATGGGGAAGATCCGGTACCGGCCGGTCCTGCTGACGGTGTTGCCGCTGAAGATCGAGGCGATCAGCAGACCGATGACCATCGGCAGCGTCCGGACGCCGGAGATCGTCGCCGAGTTCGCGTCCACGTACTGGAGGTACGTGGGCAGGAAGGTCATCGCCCCGAGCATCGCGAAGCCGACGATGAAGCTCAGGATCGCGCAGACCGTGAAGACCGGGTTGTGGAAGAGCCGCATCGGCAGCATCGGTTCCTCGGCCCGGCTCTCCACCCGCACGAACAGGGCGAGCGCGACGAGGCCGCCGACGAAGAGGCCGATGATGACGGGGGAGCCCCAGGCGTACTCGTTGCCGCCCCAGCTCGTGCCGAGGATCAGCGCGCTCGCGCCGATCGCCACCAGGGCGATGCCCAGGTAGTCGATGACCGGGCGGCCGGCGGCCCGCACGGACGGGATGTTCCGGGCCGCCGCGATGACCACCAGGATCGCGATCGGCACGTTGACGTAGAACGCCCAGCGCCAGGTCAGATGGTCGGTGAACACCCCGCCGAGCAGCGGGCCGACGACGGTCGACACTCCGAACACGGCCCCGATCGCACCCTGGTACTTGCCGCGTTCGCGCAGCGGGATCACGTCGGCGATCAGCGCCATCGACGTCACCATGAGGCCGCCCGCGCCGATGCCCTGGAGCCCGCGCCAGATGATCAGCAGCAGCATGTTGGAGGCCAGGCCGCAGAGGAACGAGCCGGTGATGAAGACGATCGCCGAGACCTGGAAGACGAGCTTGCGCCCGAACAGGTCACCGAACTTGCCGACCAGCACCGTGGCGACCGTCTCGGCGAGCAGATAGGCGGTGACCACCCAGGACATGTGGGCCGCGCCGCCGAGGTCCGAGACGATCGTGGGGAGCGCCGTGCCCACGATCGTCTGGTCCAGCGCCGCGAGGAGGATCCCGAGCACGATCGTCGCGAAGACGATGTTGCGGCGGCGAGGGTCGAGGACGGGCGGCGGCGCGGCGGTGGTCGGCGCCACGGAAGCGCTCTCGCTGCTGGCTGTGGTCACCCTCGCACCCTCACACCGGCCCCGTACGCCCGCATGCCGGACGGAGCCGGACGAGTCAGCCGAGCACGGCCGCCACCGACTCGGCCATCCGGCTGACGAACGCCTCCCGCACCTCCTCGGAGACCCGGTCGAGCGAGAGGAACGGGTTGAGGTCCTCCAGCTCGACCAGGAGGAGCCCGCCCTCCACCGTCCGGCAGGCGTCCACGCGCTGGATGCCGTGGCTGAGGGTGTTCCACTCCACGAACGTACGGGCGAACTCCAGGTCCGCCGCGCTCGCCTCCCACGGCTCCAGCACCCAGCGCCGGTCCGGGTCGGGGGCGTACAGCGCGTACTGGAAGGCGTGGTCCACGAAGTAGAAGGACACCTCGTGGCGGAAGTCGATCCGGGGCTGCACCAGCAGGGTTCCGTCCTCCGCCGGGTCCAGCCCGGGCCGGGAGACGAAGCGCAGCCCCTCGGAGTCCGCGCCCAGCTTCGGCTTCACCGCGTACGACTCCGCCTCGGGCAGCCGCCCCAGATCGGCGGCCCGGTCCACGGTCGGGATCACCGGCAGCCCGGCCCGGTCCATGTCCACGAGGTACTGCTTGCCCGCCATGTCACCGCTGCCGTCCAGCGCGTTGTACACCGGTGTCCCCAGCTCCAGCGCCCGCCGCCGGAACGCCTCGTACGCCTCGGGGTAGTGCAGCACCGGCCCGCTGTTGCGCACGATCACGCCGTCGAAGCGGTCCAGCAGCGCCGCCGCGTCCCGGGGATGGCAGAGCGCGAGGTCGAAGCGGGCGCGGAGGCGGGAGGTGAGGAAGATGTCCTCGTCGCAGTAGCGCCTGCCGCGCGCCTCGTACGCCAGGTCGGTGACGAAGAGGACGGACGGGCGGCGGGCGCCGGAGATGAGGGTCATCGGTCTTCCCCAAGGGTGACGGAGCGGGTGGTGGATCAATAGCCTGGACGCCGATGACCGTTCTCGACCGAGGAGCGCACATGTCTTCCGCCCCGCGCGAGTCGCACGCATCGCCCGCGTCGCCACTGCCGGACATTCTCTCGCCCGCCTTCGCCGCCGACCCCTTCGGGGCCTACCGGACCATGCGTGAGCAGGCCCCGCTGATCCGGCACGAGGCGACCGACAGCTACCTCGTCTCCCGGTACGAGGACGTGGAGCGGGTCTTCCGCGACAAGGCCCACGAGTTCACCACCGAGAACTACGACTGGCAGCTCGAACCCGTCCACGGCCGCACCATCCTCCAGCTCAGCGGCCGGGACCACGCCGTGCGCCGCGCGCTGGTCGCCCCCGCCTTCCGCGGCTCCGACCTCCAGGAGAAGTTCCTGCCGGTGATCGAGCGCAACGCCCGCGAACTGATCGACGCCTTCCGGCACACCGGCGAGGCCGACCTCGTCACCGACTTCGCCACCCGCTTCCCCGTCCTGGTCATCGCCGACATGCTCGGCCTCGACCGGGCGGACCACGACCGCTTCCACGGCTGGTACACCTCCGTCATCGCCTTCCTCGGCAACCTCGCGGGCGACCCGCAGGTCGCCGCGGCGGGCGAGCGGACCCGGCAGGAGTTCGCCGCGTACATGATCCCGGTCATCCGGCGGCGCCGGGAGGAGCCCGGCGACGACCTGCTCTCCGCGCTCTGCGCCGCCGAGGTCGACGGGGTGCGCATGAGCGACGAGGACATCAAGGCCTTCTGCAGCCTGCTGCTCGCGGCCGGGGGCGAGACCACCGACAAGGCCATCGCCTCGGTCTTCGCCAACCTCCTCGCCCACCCCGACCAGCTCGCCGCGGTCCGCGCGGACCGCTCACTGATCGAGCGGGCGTTCGCCGAGACACTGCGCTTCACCCCGCCCGTCCACATGATCATGCGCCAGACGGCGACGGAGGTGGAGCTCAGCGGCGGCACGGTCCCGGCCGGGGCGACGGTCACCTGCCTGATCGGCTCCGCGGGCCGCGACGACGCCCGCTACCGCGACCCGGACCGCTTCGACCTCTTCCGTACGGACCTCACCAGCACCACCGCCTTCTCGGCCGCAGCCGACCACCTGGCCTTCGCGCTCGGCCGGCACTTCTGCGTCGGCGCGCTGCTCGCCAAGGCCGAGGTCGAGACCGGTGTCGGTCAACTCCTGGACGCGATGCCCGACCTGCGCCTCGCGGACGGCTTCACCCCGGTGGAGCGGGGCGTCTTCACCCGGGGGCCGGAGTCACTGCGGGTGCGGTTCACGCCGACCGTGTGAAACAAGAGGGCTCCGGTGGCGGGGCCGTGCCACCGGAGCCCGGTCGGTCAGCGGATGTGCCGCCCGGTGATGGCACGGGCGATCACCAGCCGCTGGATCTCGCTGGTGCCCTCGAAGATGGTGTAGATCTTCGCGTCCCGGTACATCCGCTCCACCGGGTGCTCCCGGCTGTAGCCCGCGCCGCCCAGGATCTGTACGGCCTTCTCCGTGGCGGCGACCGCGAGTTCGCCCGCGCGCAGCTTCGACATGGAGCCCTGTCCGGCATCGAAGGCCCGGTCGTTGCGGGCCATCCACGCGGCCTGCCAGATCAGCAGCCGTACCGCCTCGATCTCGGTACGGATGTCGGCCAGCGCGAACGCGATCGACTGGTTCTCCACGACGGGGCGGCCGAACGCCTCCCGCTGACCGGCGTACTCCAGGGCGTATTCGTACGCGGCGCGCGCGATGCCGAGCGCCTGGGCGCCGACGGTGGGGCGGCTGACCTCGAAGGTCGCCATCGCCGCCTGGCCCCTGGACGGTTTACGGGCCGCGTCGCCCTCGCGGGCGCGGGCGAGGCGGGCGTCCAGCTTTTCCTTGCCCCCGAGCAGGCAGTGGCCCGGCACCCGTACGTCGTCCAGGAACAGGTCGGCGGTGTGCGAGGCACGCAGGCCGAGCTTCTTGACCGTGCGGCCCGCCTCCAGTCCGGGGGTGCCGGGCGGCACGATGAAGGCGGCCTGACCCCGGGCGCCGAGCCCCGGTTCGACGGAGGCGACGACGACGTGGATCTCGGCGATCCCGCCGTTGGTGATCCACGCCTTCTGGCCGGAGAGCACCCACTCGTCCTTGGCCCCGTCGTACCGCGCCCGGGTGCGCATCGCCGAGACGTCGGAGCCTGCCTGCGGTTCGGAGACGGCGAAGGCGGCCACCTTCGGGTCGTCCTCGTCGCCGTAGCACTGCGGGACCCACTCGGCGAGCTGGTCGGGGGTGCCGGAGGCGAAGATCCCGGCGACCGCGAGCGAGGTGCCGAAGAGGGCCATGCCGATGCCCGCGTCGCCCCAGAAGAGCTCCTCGTTGGCGATCTGGAGGGAGAGGCCGGTCGGGTCCCCGTACATGTCGGCGAGCGACTCGAATCCGTACAGCCCGATCCGCGCGGCCTCCCGGATGACGGGCCAGGGAGTCTCCTCCCGGGCGTCCCACTCGGCCGCCGCGGGGCGCACCACCTCGGCGGCGAAGCCGTGCACCCAGTCGCGCAGATCCCGCTGTTCCTCGGTCAGGGCGAGGGAGAAGAAGCTCATCGGATCACGCCTTCGGGATGTCGAAGTAGCGGGTGAGGCCCGCGGCCAGACCGACGTCCCCGGCGATCTTCAGTTTGCGCATCATGAACATGGTGACCGGATTACCGTTGCCGGAGACCAGCTTGAGGAACTCGGCGTCGCCCACCACCAGCGTGGTGCGCGGTTCGGCCGCCGAACGGCCGTGTGTGACCGAACAGTTGCCGTCGGCGATGGCCGTCTCCCAGACCTCCTCGGGCTCACCGGTGATCTTCCAGCGGATCAGGGCCTTGAGCTCCCCGGCCGCGTCCGGCCGGAACTGCTGCCGCATCCGGTCGAAGACCGCGTGGAGTATCCGTGTCCGGAGTTCGCCGTGCATCACCTCGCCGAGCTGCTTGACGGACAGCCCCTTGACGATGCGGGCGAACTCCTCGGGCGAGACGGCCGAGAAGTCGAGCCGTGACAGCTCCTCGGTGAGCTCGCCGCTGCTGTGGTCGGCCACGCCAAATCCTTACTCCGGAGTAAACTTACTTTTGAGTAAGGTAAGGCCGTCCGTGTGGGGTTCGCAAGCCGCCGTCGGCAGGTGGGTGTCCGTGCGCGCGGGCGCGGGCGGTCGTCAGCGCCAGGGGCCCGGACGGACCGTCAGCCCCGGATGGTGAGCGGCGAGCACCTTGTTGGCGCGCGCCAGGTCTTCGAGTGCCTGTTCGCGGTCGGCCTGGTCCTCGACGCCCAGCAGCGGGCCGCGGAACCTGCGGACCTCGCGCGCCGCGCAGTCGGCGTCGAACTCGGCCTGCAGCACGTGTGCCGGGACGCAGGCGCCGATCAGCGCCGCGACGCTGTCCGGAATCGGAACGGGTACGAGGAGGTGTGAGGCGGGCATGGGGGTTCCCTCTCGGTCGGTCGGCAGGAGGCGCTACGGTCGTGGTCGCCCCGAAGGGCATCCCGCGTCTCCTGTGTACGGCACGCGGGTCCGGGTTTCTCGCCGGAACCGCTCTGTTGCCGCAACCGTTTGGGACTGACCGGCTATTTCCCCTTACTCAGGGGTAATTTGACTCGTCGCGCGGTTTGTGGTGGTTGTCACCGCCGTGGGGTGCCCTCGCCGCCGCGGGAGCGGAGGCGGAGCGCCCGCAGGACGGCCTCGGTGGAGAAACGGCTCTCGGGGTCGACCAGTTGCTCGCCGAACAGGGACTCCAGGCTCCGCATCCGGTAACGGACCGTCTGCGGGTGGACGTCGAGCAGTTCGCCCATGTGCGCCGCGGTGCCCCGGGTGTCGAGCCAGATGCGCAGCGTCTCGATCAGCCGCTCCCGGCGGGTGGCGCTGAGGGCGGAGACCGGGGCCAGCTCCCGCTTCGACAACTGGTCCAGCAGGGCCGTGTCGGAGAGCAGCCACAGGGTGATGAGGTGGTCCTCGGCCAGCACCAGCGGGGCGTCGTCGATCACTTGCGTGTCCACCAGCTCAAGGAGCCTGCGGGCCCAGCGGATCGAGTCCGGGGCGTGGGACGGCGGCACGGTCAGGCCGACCGCCGCGTGCGCGCCCAGCAGCGCGTGGTCGAGCATGCGTCTTCGCGCGTCGTCGATCGGGCCCGGGATGAGCATGTTGGGCTGAGGGTCCGTCAGGTCGGCCAGTACGTCGCGGTCCAGCGCGAGACGCCCCAGGTCGGGGGAGGGGCGCAGGGCGACCAGGGTCACCTCCTCCGGCATGGTCCAGCCCGTCTGCTCGCAGAGTTCGGCGATCGCGCTGCGGGGGGCCGGGCGGCCGGTGAGGATCAGGTGCAGCAGGCGGCGGCGGAGCGTCTCGGTGTGGTCGTCGGTGGCGGCCCGGACTTCCAAGTACCCCTCGCGGGAGAGGGATTCGAGCTCGTCGACATAGGTGAACAGGGCGTCCGCGAAGGTCAGCATCATGGTGGGGGAGAGGTTGTAGCGGCGCCCCACCTTCTTCGCCCTGCGTAAGGCGATACGGGCACCGAGGCGGTAGGCCCCCTGGAGCTGGTCGAGCCCCCTGCCCTCGTACGCCTCGAACCGGCCGAAGCGCCGGCACATCTCGTCCCGCAGCGGGGTGGGCGCGGACGGTCGCGCCACCTGTTCGACGAAGACGGAGATGCTCTGTTCCAGGCCGACCCGGATGCCCTCGCCGTGCGGGCTGTCGAGGAGCCGCGCGTACTCCGGGTAGGCGCGGGTGACCTCCAGGCCTATCTCGCGGATGAGGCTCGGGAGTTCGGGGCGGACGATCGCGGCGAACTCCTGGGGCAGTGGTCCCAGAGGTTCCCCGAGGTCCGAGGGCTGCGAGACTGCCGGCATGTTGCTTTACCCCTAGCTCTCCCGTGCCCCGACGGCGGCGAGCAGGGGGAGAGCGCTCCCACGTGCCGCCAGGTGCTTACCCGATGGAATCTTGAACATAGAGCACGTCCGAGCGTGTGGACACCGGTGCGACGACGGGAAGTACGCGGAGTGACTATGCCGGTGGCGACTTTGAGCCACGGGTGGCCCGGAATCCGTCAGTCCTCTTCCCGGAAGGGCTCGGACTCGACTCCGCGCGGGAATGCCACCACCGCCCGCGTGATAGCGCACACGAGCCGCAATTCCGCGGTGCTTTACCCGAACGGGAGAGATCCGAAGGCGCCGGCCCGCATTCTTCGGCGGCCCGTACGAATTCCGTCCGCGCGGCGGTCCGGACCGATCAATCATCAATCATCGCTCACGGGTGCGCCGCGCCGAGGCGCCATCAGGTCGTGCCTCCCGCTGACCGGTATCCCGCTCTGACATGGGAAGTTGTGAGCAACCGGGGTCCGGGACGGGCCGGTGGGCGCTGGTTACACGATCTCGCGGACCGCACGATTGCTCACTTCGCGACAAGAACCGGGCGGCACGCCGTCGGCGCTTGCTCGCCGACCAATAAAAGACCGGCCGAAAAACACTCTTCCGGAATTTCTTCAGCAAGGCTGTTGCGGAGGCACGTTACCCGCCCGTAGCGTCATCGGCGAACGCAAGCGGTCGAGCGGCCCGTCAGGGCGGGCCGCCACTTCACACCACCCTTGTCCCCCCGGATTACCGCCTCTTTCCGCGGACGAGTATGTCCGGATCGGGATACTCTCCCCCGAAGGGAATCCATCGTGAACACCCTTGCCCGCAGAGCCGCCGTCGTCCTCGCCGCCGGTGGCGCCGCCCTCGGCATGACCGTCTCGTCCGCCTCGGCCGGTGTCCAGGCACCGTGGACGGTCACCCCGTCCGGCGCCTACTCCGCCACCGCGTCCAGCCCGACGCTGAGCGTCCCGCTCGCCACGCTCATCTGCACGTCCAGCACCGCGACCGGCAACCTGGCGTCGAGCACCACCAACACGGTCGGCACCATCGGCACGATCAACTTCACCGGCTGCAACCTGGCGGGGCTGAGCTTCACCGTGACGATGAACGTCACGCCGTGGAACATCAACGCCACGTCCAAGAGCGGCAGCATCGTGACCGGCAACGTCAGCAACGTCTCGGCGAAGATCGCCGGCGTCGGCTGCACCGCGACCTTCGCGGGCACGGTCAACGGCACCTACAACAACACCACCTGGGTGCTGGGCCTGAACGGCACCGGCACGCTCAAGGCCACGGCCGCGAACTGCCTCGGCCTCATCAACGTCAACGACGCGGCTGCCTTCACGGGGAACTACCTGGTGAACACCCACCCGGTGATCTCCTAGTACTCCCACGGCACATGAGCCTCCGGGCCGACGGTGAGCAGCGACCCTGCCACCGTCGGTCCGGATCGTGCGTTCTGCGATCGGCCGGCGATGTCCGGCGGGCGAGGACCGCTCCGGAGCGGGCAGCATTCCACACTCCCAGCGAAAGACAGGGCCAGGATGAGCGAGAAGACCTCGGCGACCGCCTCGCGGCGATCCGTACGTCTGGCGTCCGTCGCGGCCGTCGCCACCATCGCCGGACTGCTGAGCGGTCCGGGGTCGGCGGCCGACGACGTGGACGCCAGTGCCGTGGTGACGTACGACTGCGATCTGCCCTCGGGAACGGTCCAGGTGCCGTTGGAGGTGCGGGGGACGTTTCCGGCCACCGGCGAGGTGGACGTGCCGATGTCACCCGCGGGCGTGAGCATGACGGCCGACTTCGAGGCCGCCGACCTTGCCCCGCTGTTGCCGGAGGGGGCCACCGAGGTCGTCAGCACCGCGACGCTCGACGTGGACGTCGTGCAGAACGACCAGACGGCCCAGGCGCAGTGGGCCCAGTTCGTCGCGCCCGCCACGCCGCTGGCCGGCGACGAGAACGGGAAGGTCCGGCTCGCGCACACGGGCGAGGTCCCCTCGGTCACCGTCAGCGCGGCCGGGGACGTCACCCTGACGGCAGGGCGGTTGACCCTCGGACTGGGCGTCCCGGCCCCTGAGGGCGAGGAGACGCCGGCCGAACCGGTGACCCTGACCTGTGACCGCTCCGAGGGGGAGGCGGGCCTGCTGACGACGGTCCAGGTACCCGACGCGGGCACGCCGGAGACGCCGGACCCGGGCGGGGAGACCGACCCCGGGGAGGGCGGTGGGGAAGACCCGGGCGACCCCGGGGAGGAGCCCCCGGTGGAGCCTCCCGTGGACGGGTCGGCCTTCTGCCCCGCGGACATGCCCCTGGGGGACCTGGACACGAGCGACGTCGACCCGATGCCGGCGGGCGCGCCACCGATCGTGATGAACTCGCCGTTCCCTCAGAAGGTCTGTGGGTACGCGGCGGGGTTGGCGACCGTCAAGAAGCTCAACGGATCCATGATCATCAATGATCCTGAGAAGAAGCCGGGAATGATCACCGCGACCGCCAACAGACGGACCACCGTCCGGATGCCGACGGCGGAGGGCGGCTACTACGTACAGCTCGACTCGACCGCCCGCATCGACCTTCCCGATGCCGAATCGACGTTCCTCGCGTTCGGCTTCCAGCCCGTCTCCGCCAAGGTGTCGTTCGATACCGGACCCATGACCATCTCCACCGGCTCGGTGATGCCGGTCGGGGAGATGATGAGCAACTTCGCGGTGGCCTCCTTCACCCAGTCGATGAGGTTGCACGACGTGAAGGTGAACGGTGTCCCCCTCGACGTGGGATCCGACTGCCGGACCTCGAAGCCGTACAAGGTGGTACTCCGCGGTGATTTCACGAAGGAGCCGCGCTACCTGAACGTGCTCATGGGCGGTGCGCTCAACGGAACACTGGACATTCCCGCGTTCTCCGGTTGCGGTACCGGCGGTGAGGATCTGGACGCGTTGTTCACCGCGTCGATCTCCGGGCCGGGAAACACCATCGCGATGAACCAGGCCAACATGTGCGTCCCGGACGCGGACCCGGAGTACTGGAACTGCCCGCCGCTGCTCCCCGGGCTGCCCGGAAGCCCCACGCCCGTCGTCGGCTGATCCCCTGAGGAGAACCGCACCATGAGAAGACGCAGGATGAACGCAGGCATGTTCGTGGCCGCGCTGTCTGCGGCGATGGCACTGACGACGACATCCGGGTCGGCGGCCTCTTCCGCCTCCTACGCGGTGACTCCGGGGGGCGCTTTCTCGGGACACGGCGTACCCGCGACCTGGGCTTGGCCCGCGATGTCGTTCTACTGCTCCGCGACCGACGTGGCCGGATCCTTCGTACCGGCGCCCGTCGGAAGCGTGGTCGGAACGGTGAGCTCCGTGGCGTTCAGCGGCTGCACGCTCGCCGGCATCGCCTACAGCGTCACCCTGACGTCGGGCGCCCGGCCGCTCACCGTGACCGGGGCCGTGCCAGGCCGGCCCACCTGGGTCGGCGTCTCCGTGAGCGGGCTGGCCTTCCGCATGACGGGAACCGGCTGCACGGCGAATTTCGGGGGCAGTCTGACCGGCCACTACGAGAACGACACCGGAGACCTGGTCGTCGACGGCTCCACCATGACGGTGAGCGCCGCCAACTGCCTGGGCCTGCTTCAGGCGGGCGATCCGACCGATTTCGACGCCGACTACGCCGTCACCCCGCACCAGACCATCCAGCTCGTGTGACGGGAGGACACGTACGACAGTGGGGCCACCCCCGAATCGGGGGTGGCCCCACTGTCGTACGGCCGTGCGGGAGGGGCAGGGCTGTCCTGACCAGGCCCGGCCCGATCAGGACGAAGGACCCTACTTCACGGCCGAGTGCCAGTACCGGGAGAGGTCCTTGCCCGCGTTCGGAGCGGCGGAGCCCGGGTCGTTGATGGTGACGACGCTCGTCTGCGCGTTGTTCAGCGTCACGCTGTTGGTGCCGGACGCGGCGGGCAGGCCCGTCTTGAGGTTGACGGCCCAGTTGAGCAGCCCGAGACCGCAACCGCTGGCGCCGGGGGCGGCGAAGGTGGTGTCCGACTGGGTGGCGCCCGTGAGGCTGATGCGGCCCAGCACGCCCTCGGGGTTGTCGGAGCCGTCCCCGTTGAACTGGGAGGAGCCGATCGTGGGCAGCGTCGCGTTCTTCGGGCGCAGCAGGATCGGGGCGGACGAGCTGCCGATGTAGCAGTTGTCGCCCAGCAGCGGGTTGGTCAGGTGGATGCGGACGGGCAGGGTGATGATCGGTGTGGTGGTGCCGAGGCCGGCCAGGAGCTGGAAGTCCGAGGGGTTGTTGACGGACTCGATGGTCGCCGTCACCCGGTTGAGGTTGACGTCGGCGAGGCTGTTGCAGATGCCGGTGATGACGAAGATGTCGCTCGGGCACATCAGCCCGAGGAGGCCTCCGGGGATGTCGGCGGGTGCGGCGACCAGCGCGCCCCCGGCCGGCGAGACCGCCGTCGACGTGTTGTTGGGGTGGGTCACCACGCCGAGCTGGAGGTCGCTCGCGCCGAACGGGACCACCGTGTTGCCGAGCTTGATGGTGCCGCTCGCGGAGTGCGAGGAGACGCAGACCGCGGTGTCGGTGGCGCCGTCGGCGGCCAGCATGGCGGCCGAGTCCACCGGGCACCGCGTGAAGGACGCCCAGTTGCCGTTGAGGGTCGTGGCGGCGGTGGCGGATCCCATGGACGCGAAGGCGCCCAGCGCGGTGAGGCCGGCCAGCAGTCCCATGCGCGTCCGGTTCGAAGTGGCTCTCATGTCATCCCCTTTGACGGCAGCCGCCGTACGGGCGGCGGCATGCGCGGAGTTGCTCGGAAAGCGCCCCGGAACGGGCGCCGAGAACGGGCGGTGCGTCCGCCGAGGGAAGCGGCTCCGGCGGCGACGAGAATCGCTACGGTGAAATGAGCGGTGAATCGGTGGGATCTGCTCCCGAGTGGCTCCGCTCTTATCACCGAGCCGTGACGTTACTGGCGGGTCACACCGGTGCACAATGGCGGCGTTTGACAATCCTCGAAGGCGGCCTTGTTCTCGTGCCCGGGTGAGTGCTTATCCGGCCATTCTTGTCAGATGGTGAGCGGACAGCGTGTCCCGGGAAATGCGGAGCCCGGGTTTCCGTTTGTGCGGGTCGCCCGGCCGGCGCATACCGCGCAGGGCGGGTGTGACGTGCGGGGATGCGGCCGGAGGGCGGGCCGGGCGAGGGGGAAATTGTCACCCGTGAACAGTTCTGACGGCCGGACTGCTCACTTCTCGCGCAGAAATACGGGGCCGTAGGTTTGGCCGGGAAAACTTGGACGACGTGTATTGCCTGCCAGGTTACTCGCCCGTAGCCTCGCCCCGTGAGCACCCGGCGAAGTGTGCGGGTCTCCGCCTTCACGTGCGGGATCGGAAAGACGGAGCGGCCCGCCGCACCGTCCTTCCCTCCCGGGAGCCCGCCGCCCCGCCACCCCCTGCGGCCCGGACTCCCGCCCCTCGGGGGCACCTCGACCCCGGCTCCCCGGGGCGGGGATTCCCCGCCTGCGCCGTCCGTGGTGAGTACGCAGCAAGGAACAAGATTGCCACCGGGTTTTGTCACTCGATGACAAGTGTGCCGATCTTTGGCCTCTTGACTGTTCGAGGGCTTGTCCTCGTGGCGTCCGTGAACTTAACGTGCGCCCCTCGGCGCATTTCTGTCACTTCGTGAGTGCATGCAGGAGGTGGGATGGGAATCGAAGTCGTCGTCGAAGGCCTTACCAAGTCTTTCGGCAGACAGAACATCTGGCAGGATGTTTCACTCACGCTTCCCGCCGGTGAGGTCAGCGTCATGCTCGGGCCGTCCGGCACCGGGAAGACCGTGTTCCTGAAATCCATCATCGGGCTCCTCAAGCCCGAACGGGGACGCGTCCTCATCAACGGTGTCGACATGGTGAACAGCCCCGAGCGGGACATCTACGAGACCCGCAAGCTCTTCGGGCTCATGTTCCAGGACGGCGCCCTGTTCGGCTCGATGTCCCTCTTCGACAACATCGCCTTCCCGCTGCGCGAGCACACGCGCAAGACGGAATCCGAGATCCGTCGCATCGTCATGGAGCGCATCGACATCGTCGGCCTCCTCGGGGCGGAGGGCAAGCTGCCCGGGGAGATCTCGGGCGGCATGCGCAAGCGGGCCGGCCTCGCGCGCGCCCTGGTCCTGGACCCGCAGATCATCCTCTGCGACGAGCCGGACTCCGGCCTCGACCCGGTGCGCACCGCCTACCTCTCGCAGCTCCTGATCGACCTCAACGCGCAGATCGACGCGACGATGCTGATCGTCACCCACAACCTGGACATCGCGGCCACCGTCCCCGACAACATGGGGATGCTCTTCTCCCGCAACCTCGTCACCTTCGGCCCGCGCGAGGTGCTGCTCACCAGCGACCTGCCGGTGGTCTCCCAGTTCCTCTCCGGCCGCCGCGAGGGGCCCATCGGCATGTCCGAGGAGAAGGACGCCGCCCTGCTCGCCGCGGAGGCCTCCGACGGCCACGGCCCCGGCGGCCACGCGGGCCAGGGCCCGCGCGGCGTCGTCCCGCAGCTCGAACCCTCGCCCGGGATGCCCGTACGGCAGGGCGCCCTGCGCCGCCGCGAGCGGGTCGCCGCGATGATGCACCAGCTGCCGGTCGCCGCCCAGCACGCCATCCTGCGCAGCCAGACCGCGCCCACCGGCGGTGCGCGCCCGTGACCGCCGAGATACCGGTGCGGCCGGCCGAACCGCCGCAGAAGCCGCCGCCCGCATCCGTACCGTCCCCGCAGCCCGTGCGGAGGCAGCCCGCGCGGCTGCTCGCACCGCTGCGGGAGACCGGCAAGCTCTTCGCCCTCGGGATCGCGGTGACCCGGGCCGTCTTCCGACGCCCCTTCCAGGCGCGGGAGTTCATCGAGCAGTTCTGGTTCATCGCCAGCGTCACCATCCTGCCCGCCGCGCTCGTCTCCATCCCGTTCGGCGCGGTCATCGCCCTCCAGGTCGGCTCGCTCACCCAGCAGCTCGGCGCCCAGTCCTTCACCGGCGGCGCCAGCGTCCTCGCGGTCATCCAGCAGGCCAGCCCGCTCATCGTCGCGCTGCTCATCGCGGGCGCCGGCGGCAGCGCGATCTGCGCCGACCTCGGCTCCCGCAAGATCCGCGAGGAGCTCGACGCGATGGAGGTCATGGGCGTCTCGCCCGTACAGCGCCTCGTCGTCCCGCGCGTGCTCGCCACCATGTTCGTCGCCCTGCTCCTCAACGGCCTGGTCTCGGTCGTCGGCACCCTCGGCGGCTACTTCTTCAACGTGATCATGCAGGACGGCACCCCCGGCGCCTACCTCGCCAGCTTCTCCGCGCTCGCCCAGCTCCCCGACCTGTGGATCAGCGAGTTCAAGGCCCTCGTCTTCGGCTTCCTCGCCGGGATCGTCGCCGCCTACCGCGGCCTCAACCCGCGCGGCGGCCCCAAGGGCGTCGGTGACGCGGTGAACCAGTCCGTCGTCATCACCTTCATGCTGCTGTTCTTCGTGAACATGGTCCTCACGGCGGTCTACCTCCAGATCGTCCCCGCGAAGGGGAGCTGACCGATGTCCATGCTCAGCTGGCTCGACCGCTCCGGCGACCAACTCAACTTCTACGTGCGGGCTTTGATATGGATCCCGCGCACCCTGCGCCGCTACACCAAAGAGGTGCAGCGCCTCCTCGCCGAGGTCGCCTTCGGCAGCGGCGGTCTCGGGGTCATCGGCGGAACCATCGGCGTGATGATCGCCATGACGCTCTTCACCGGGACCGTCGTCGGCCTCCAGGGGTACGCGGCCCTGAACCAGATCGGCACCTCCGCCTTCACCGGCTTCATCTCCGCCTACTTCAACACCCGTGAGATCGCGCCCCTGGTGGCCGGACTCGCACTCTCCGCGACCGTCGGCGCCGGCTTCACCGCCCAGCTCGGCGCGATGCGGATCAACGAGGAGGTCGACGCGCTGGAGGCGATGGGCGTCCGCTCGATGCCCTACCTCGTCACCACCCGGATCATCGCGGGAGTCGTCGCCATCATCCCGCTCTACGCGATCGGGCTGCTCTCCTCGTACGTCGCCTCCCGGTACGTCACCGTCCTCTTCAACGGCCAGTCCGAGGGCACCTACGACCACTACTTCAACCTCTTCCTCTCCCCGGACGACGTGCTGCTCTCCGTCCTCAAGGTGCTGATCTTCAGCGTCCTGGTGATCCTCGCCCACTGCTACTACGGCTTCCGCGCCGAAGGCGGCCCCGCAGGGGTCGGCATCGCGGTGGGCCGCTCGGTGCGCAACGCGATCGTGCTGATCAGCGTCACCGACTTCTTCCTCTCGCTCGCCATCTGGGGCGCCACGACGACCGTGAAGGTGGCCGGCTGATGAACGCGCGGACGGTAGGCCGCAGAGCCGCCGGGGTCACCTTCCTGCTGGTGCCCGCCGTGCTGGTGTGGGTCTCGGTCTCGGTGTACCAGAAGGACTTCCAGGACGACGCCACCGTGACCGTACGCACCGGCTCGGTCGGCAACGAGATGCACGACAACGCCGACGTGAAGCTGCGCGGCGTCGTCGTCGGCCAGGTCCGCTCCATCGCGGCGGATGGCGACGGGGCACGGCTCACTCTCGCCATCGACCCGGACAAGCTGAGCCAGGTCCCCGCCGATGTCACCGCCCAGATGCTGCCCACCACCCTCTTCGGCGAGCGGTTCGTGGCCCTCGTGCCACCGCAGGTGTCCTCCGGAGAGCCGCTGCGCGCCGGGGCGGTCATCCCGCAGGACCGCTCCAGCAACGCCATCGAGCTGGAGCAGGTACTCGACAACGTCCTGCCGCTGCTCACCGCCGTGAAGCCGGAGAAGCTCTCCGCCACCCTCACGGCCGTCTCCCAGGCGCTCGAAGGGCGCGGCGACAAGCTCGGCGACACCCTCGTCGCCCTGGACGCCCACCTGAAGAAGCTCAATCCCCAACTCCCCACGCTCAACCGGGACATCCAGGAGCTGGTGAAGGTCAGCTCGGTCTACGCGGACGCGGCCCCCGACGTCGTCGACGCGCTCACCGACTTCACCACCACCAGCGGCACCATCGCCGACGAGCAGGCCGAACTCGCGGGCCTGTACGGGACGACGACCGCCTCCGCGAGGGACGTCACCGCCTTCCTGCGGAAGAACAAGGACAACCTCATCCGGCTCTCCGCCTCCGGCCGTCCCACCCTCGAACTCCTCGCGGAGTACGCCGACGAGTACCCCTGCACCCTTCGCACCATGGCCGGCATGGTGCCCGCCATGGACAAGGCGCTCGGCAAGGGCACCGACCAGCCCGGCTTCCACGTCACCCTCAAGACCGTCCCGTCCAAGGGGAAGTACGTCGCCGGGCGCGACACCCCGAGCTACACGGCCACCGGCGGCCCGCACTGCTACACCGTTCCGTACCTGGGCGCCGCCGCGCCCACCGCCGAGACCCTGGTGGCGGCGGACAGCGGCACGGACACCGGCGCCGGCTCCGCGGCGGGCGAGCGCACCGGCTCCGACGCCGCTGCCGCCGGTGAACGCTCCCTCGGCGTCGCCAACTCCCCCGAGGAGAGCGCGCTCGTCAACGAACTCGTCGCTCCCACACTGAAAGTCCAGCCGCAGGACCTGCCCGACTGGAGCAGCGTGCTCATCGGTCCGGCCTTCCGCGGTGCGGAGGTGAAGCTCAAGTGAAGCGCCGCTCCCTCGCGGGACCCCTCACGAAATCGATCGTCTTCGTCCTGGTGACGACCCTGGCGACCACCGTGCTCGCCCTCTCCATCGCCAACACCGGTGTGGGAGACACCACGTCGTACAAGGCCCGGTTCACCGACGCCACCGGGCTCGTCGTCGGCGACAGCGTCCGCATCGCCGGGGTCAAGGTCGGCCAGGTCGAGTCCATCGGCCTCGCCGACCGCCGGGTCGCCGAAGTCCGGTTCGCCGTACGCAAGGGGCGTACGCTCCCCGCCTCGGTCACCGCGTCCATCAAGTACCTCAACATGGTGGGCCAGCGCTACATCGACCTCGACCAGGGCGCCGGACCCGTCGGCCGGAGCTTCGCGGCCGGGGCCACCATCCCGCTCGCCCGCACCACCCCCGCGCTCGACCTGACCCAGCTCTTCAACGGCTTCCAGCCGCTCTTCGAGGGCCTCTCGCCGCCCGACGTCAACGAGCTGGCCGGCTCCATCGTCCAGGTGCTCCAGGGCGAGGGCGGCACGGTCGACAGCATCCTCAGCCACGTCGGCTCGCTCACCACGACCGTCGCCGCCAAGGACGAGGTCATCGGCGAGGTGATCAAGAACCTCAACGAGGTGCTGAAGACCGTCAACGACCGCGAGGCGGGGTTCACCGAACTGGTCGACACGCTCCAGCAGCTGGTCACCGGATTCGCCGGGGACCGCAAGCCGCTCGGTGAGGCGGTCACCGCGATGGGCGCCCTCACCACCGTCACCGCCGACCTCTTCGAGGACGGACGGGCACCCCTCAAGGACAGCATCAAGCAGGTCGGCCGGCTCTCCGGCCAACTCGCCGACGCCACACCGGAGATCGAGAACTTCCTGGCGAAGACCCCGGCCAAGATGGAAGCGATCACCCGCCTCACCTCCTACGGGTCGTGGATGAACCTCTACCTCTGCGAGGCCAAGGTCTCCGGGGTCACCACCAGCGACGGCAGCACCCCGCCCACCGGCATCGCGATCACCGAACCGAGGTGCACGGCGTGAACATCACCCCCATCAGGGAACGCAACCCCGTCGCCGTCTCGGTCGCCGGGCTCGTCGTCCTCGGCCTCGTCGGGTTCGCGGCCTTCCACGCCGACGCGCTGCCCCTCGTCGGCGGCGGCACGACCTACACCGCCGACTTCTCCGAGTCCGCCGGGCTCTCCGACGGCGACGAGGTCCGCATCGCGGGCGTGAAGGTCGGCGAGGTCACCGGTGTCGCGCTCGACGGCGCCAAGGTCAAGGTCACCTTCCGGGTGAAGGACGCCTGGATCGGGGACTCCAGCACCGTCGGCATCGCCATCAAGACCCTCCTCGGCGACAAGTACCTCGCCGTCGACCCGCTGGGCACCACCTCCCAGGACCCGTCCCGCCGCATCGGGGCCGACCGCACCACCTCCCCGTACGACGTCACCCAGGCGTTCGACGGACTCGGCGAGACCTTCGACGAGATCGACACCGACCAGCTCGCCGCGAGCTTCGACGCGATCTCCGACACCTTCAAGGACTCCCCGGCCCACGTCCGCAGCGCCGCCGAGGGCCTCTCCGCGCTCTCCCGTACGGTCTCCGCGCGCGACGCCGAACTCGCCACCCTGCTCAAGGCGAGCAAGCAGCTCACCCGGACCCTCTCCACCAAGGAGAGCTCCTTCGAGACGCTGCTGAAGGACGGGAACCTCCTGCTCGGCGAGATCCAGGCCCGCCGGGACTCCATCCACCAGCTGCTCACCGGCACCAAGAACCTCGGCATCCAGCTCACCGGCGTCGTGCGGGACAACAACAAGCAGCTGAAGCCCACCCTGGACGCGCTCGGCAGGGTCACCGCCGTCCTGGTGAAGAACGAGGACAGCCTCGACAAGGTCCTTTCGATGGCCGGCGACTACAACCGGCTCGTCGGCAACACCCTCGGCAACGGCCGCTGGCTCGACACCTACGTCTGCGGGGTCGTGCCCAGGAACTACCTGCCGGCCGACGCGACCCCGGCCACCGGATGCATGCCGCCCAAACAGGAAGGGGGCAGCTGAAGATGAGACTCACGCGCGTCATCGGCATCGGCGCGGGACTCGCGGTCGTGGCCGTCGCGGCGACCTCCGGCGTGATGGCCCTCGACCAGGAGGGCACCACCACCGTCACCGCGTACTTCGACCGCGCCACCGGCGTCTACGCGGGCTCCGACCTGCGCATCCTCGGCGTCAAGGTGGGCAGCGTCACCGCCGTCGAACCGCGTGGCGAACAGGTCCGGGTCACCCTCCGCGTCGACAAGGACGTCCATGTCCCCGAAGGGGCGCACGCGGTGCTCGTCGCCCCCAGCCTCGTCGCCGACCGGTACATCCAGCTCGCGCCCGCCTACACCGGCGGCGCCACCCTCCCCGACGGAGCGGTGCTCCCCGCAGAGGGCAACGCCGCACCCGTCGAGGTCGACCAGCTCTACGCCTCCATCACCGAACTCTCCACCGCGCTCGGCCCGGACGGCGCCAACGCGAACGGGGCGCTGGCCCGGCTCCTCGACACCGGGGCCAAGAACCTCGACGGCAACGGCAAGGCCATCGGCGACTCCATCGAGGAGTTCGGCAAGGCGACGAAGACCCTGGACAAGAGCAGCACGGACCTCTTCGACACCCTGTCCTACCTCCAGTCCTTCACCACCATGCTCAAGGACAACGACGGCGAAGTCCGCTCGGCGGAGCAGCAGTTGAACTCCGTCACCGGCTTCCTCGCCGAGGACAAGGAGAACCTGAGCGCCGCCCTGTCCGAACTCGCCACCGCCCTCGGCCAGGTGAAGACCTTCATCGAGGACAACCGCGAATCGCTCAAGACCAACGTCGACGCGCTCGTCCCGCTCACCCAGGTCCTCGTCGACCAACGGGCCTCGCTCGCCGAGTCCCTGGACACCCTCCCGCTCACGGCCGGCAACCTCGTCAACGCGTACGACCCCGTCAACCGCACCCTGGACGGACGGGCCAACCTCAACGAGCTGAGCATGGGCGGCTACTTCCCCGACCAGCCCTCGTCCGGCGCCCCCGCGACCGGTACCACGGCATCCGGCAGCGGCGGCGCCGTCACCCTGAGCGGACTCGCCGCGGTGGACGCCACCCGCCAGGCGGAACTGCCCGTCCTGCCGCTCCCCGCCGTCGGCACCGTCTACGGCACGCCCGAGAAGACGGCCACCGGCACCGACCGGTCCGGTACCGACACGTCCGGTACCGAAGAGAAGGAGGCCGGCCGATGAGCAGGGCCGCGTACCGACCCAGGGGACGGGTGATCGCCGGGGCGGCCGGAGTGGCCGCGGTGGGCGTCGCCCTCGTCCTCGTGGTCACCCAGGTCGACGCCCCGTCGTTCAACGGGATCGAGCAGCTCCCGCTGCCCGGCGGCGCCGACCTCGGCGACCACCCGTACGAGGTCACCGCCGAGTTCGCCGACGTGCTCAGCCTCGCCCCCCAGTCCTCCGTCAAGGTCAACGACGTGGCGGTGGGCCGGGTGACCGACATCGCGCTCGGCCGGGACGGCTGGACCGCGAAGGTCACCATGCGGATCAACGGGAACGTCGACCTCCCCGCCAACGCCCTCGCCCACCTCGAACAGTCCAGCCTTCTCGGCGAGAAGTTCGTCCAGCTCTCCCCGCCCGCCGAAGGCAGGGCCGAGGGTGCCCTCGCGGACGGCGACCGCATCCCGCTCGACCGCACCAACCGCAACCCGGAGGTCGAAGAGGTCCTCGGCGCGCTCTCCCTGCTCCTCAACGGCGGCGGGGTCAGCCAGCTCAAGACCATCACCACCGAGCTGAACAAGGCGCTCACCGGACAGCAGCCGGAGATCCGGTCGATGCTCCAGCGGGTCGACACCCTCGTCACCGACCTGGACGCCCACAAGGAGGACATCACCCAGGCCCTCGACGGCGTCAACCGGCTCGCCGCCACCCTCGCCACCCGCAAGCAGGACGTCGGCACCGTCCTCACCGGCCTCAGCCCCGGCCTCAAGGTCCTGGAGGAGCAGCGCGGCCAGCTGCTGACCATGCTGAGCTCGCTCGACACCCTGTCCACCGTCGCCGTCGACACGATCAACAAGAGCAAGGCCGACATGATCGCCGATCTCAAGGCCCTCGCGCCCACCCTCAAGGCGCTCGCCGACTCCGGCGACGCGCTGCCCGACTCCCTCCAGGTGCTCGCCACCTACCCGTTCACCGACGAGATCCTCCGCGGCGTCAAGGGCGACTACCTCAACGTCTACCTGGACATGACCGCCGCCCCCGGCACCCGGATCATCCCGCCGTACGACCCGAACGCGACGGCCACCCCGAAGACCCCGGCGGCGGAGACGGCGTCCCTCGCCTCCCTGCCCCTGCCGCTTCCCTCGGTGACCGCTTCGAGCGCAGGGAGCAGCCGATGATCACCACGGCCATCCGCCTCAAGAACATCGCCTTCCTCGTGATCTCGGTGCTCGTCCTCGCCTTCCTCGGCGTCCGCTACGCCGGCCTCGGCCACTGGGTCGGACTGCGCGACTACTACACCGTCACGGTCCAACTGCCGCAGACCGGCGGGCTCTTCACCCACTCGGACGTCACCTACCGGGGCGTCTCGGTGGGCCGGGTCGGCCCCATCGAGCTCACCGACGACGGTGTCGAGGCCGAACTGCGCATCGACAACGACTCCCCGCCCATCCCCGACAGCCTCACCGCGGTCGTCGCCAACCTCTCGGCGGTCGGCGAAGAGTACGTCGACCTGCGCCCCACCCGCTCCACCGGCCCGTTCCTCGGCAACGGTTCGGTGATCGACCAGGCCGACACCACCATCCCCGCGCCCCCCACCGACGTACTCGTCAGCGTCAACGACCTGGCCTCCTCGGTGGACCTGGAATCGCTGCGCACCGTGGTCGACGAGTTCGGCACCGCACTGGCCGGCCGGGGCGAGGACCTCCAGGTCCTGCTGGACACCGGCAGCGAGTTCGTCGACGCCGCCGACAAGGCGCTCCCCGCCAACATCAAGCTGATGCAGGACGGCGAGACGGTCCTGCGCACCCAGGCCGAACAGGGCGACGCGCTCAAGGGCTTCGCCGACGGGGCGAAGGACCTGGCCGCCGAACTCAAGGGCTCCGACAGCGACCTGCGCAGGCTGATCGCCGCCACCCCCGGCGCCGCGACCCAGCTCAGCGCGCTCATGCGCGATCTGGACCCGGGCTTCGGTGTGGTGGTCGCCAACCTGCTCACCACCTCCGAAGTCGCCGTCACCCGCCAGCGCGGCATCGAGGAACTGCTGGTGAAGCTGCCCGCCGTGGCCGCCGCCGGAGCCAGCGTGGTGGACGAGGACGGGGCACGGTTCGGCATGGCCGTCACCTTCTTCGAACCGCTGCCCTGCACCGCCGGGTACGGCGACACCGTCCACCGCAACGGCCTCGACACCACCCCGGGACCCGCGGTCAACACCAAGGCGCGCTGCACCGCGTCCCCCGGCACCGGCATCGAGGTCCGGGGCCCGGCCAACGCCCCGAAGGGCGGCGCGGTCCCCGACCCGGTGAAGCCGGTGACGACCCTGACCGGCTCCGCGGCGGACACGCTCCTGCCCGGGGCGCTCTCGTCCGGCTCCGCCTCCGCCACCTCCGCCACGGACCCGTCCACCACCATGGCCGGGCTGCTCGGACTGGGAGGAGGAGCGTGAGCGCGCGGGCGAAGAACCTCACCGGTTGGGCGGTCCTCCTCGCCGCCGTGCTCGTCTGCGCGCTGGGCGGCTGGTCGTACGCGGCGGCCCGGGGCGACGACTCGGTCTCGTACGCCAAGAGCCGGGACGCCGCCCTGGCCGCGGGCCGGAGCCAAGTGGCCCGGCTGAACAGCATGGACGGCACCGAGGCCGCGAAGATCGACGCCGGGCTCGACGGCTGGCTGGACGTCACCGCCGGACCGCTCCACGACCAGCTGAAGAGCACCCGCGCCAAGGACGCCGCCGCGTTCCGGAAGGCCGGTACCAGCGCCAAGGGCACGGTCACGGACGCGGCGCTCACCGCCCTGGACGAACGCGTCGGGACCGCGGCACTGATCGCCACCGTCGAGGTGAAGGTCACCCCGCGCACCGGAGCGGCCGGCACCGAACGCAAACGGTTCGAGGCCGCCCTGGAGCGTACGGCCGACGGCTGGAAGGTCAGGGCGCTCACCGCGATCCCGGTCGGAGCGGCCACATGAGCGCGGCGCGGACGGGCACGGCGGCCCCGCACGACAGCGGCGAGTACGAAGGCGGCGAGGACGACGGCGACGAGCGCGGCAGCGGAGAGGCGGCGGCGGTGGGCGTGACCGGTCAGGACGTGGAGGAACGTTCCGAGGAGGCGCCCACCGCCACGGAGCGGGACGCGGCCACGGATGAGGAAGCGGCCAGCGAAAAGGACGCGGCCACGGTGCGGGACCCCTCCACGGACGGGGCCGATCCTGTCGAGGACGGCGGTGCGCCCGGGGCGTCGTCCGCCGGTACGGGGGCCCGCCTGCGGCGCCTCCTGGCGGGCGTCCTGGTCGTCCTGCTGGTCGCCGCCGGAACCGGTCTCTTCGTGCGCGGCCTGCAGATCCGGGACACCCCCGCCACCGTCAACCGGGCCCTGACCGACACGGCCGCCACCGACCGCGTCACCGGTGACGTCAGCAGCGCCCTCGCCACGGTCTTCTCGTACGCGCCGGGCACCACCACCGCGACGAAGGCCTCCGCCCAGCACCTGCTGGCGGGAGCGGCGCTCCAGCAGTACGCGGCGCTCTTCGGGCAGGTCGAGAAGCAGGCGGCCGACCAGAAGCTGACGCTCACCACCAACGTCGTGCGCGCCGGGGTCACCCGGCTCACCGGCGACAGCGCCCACCTGCTGGTCTTCCTGGACCAGGTGTACGAGCGCGAGGGCAAGGCCGCCACCACGGCCGCCGCCCAGCTCTCCATCACCGCCCAGCGGCGGGACGGCGTCTGGCAGATCGTCGACATCACCTCCAGGTGACGAGGCACAGCGACACGGTGCCGGCCCGCACGGGGGCCGGCAGGGGAGAGGCAGCGATGGCACGGGCAATCAGGACGACGAACCCGCTGGTGCGGGCGGCGAGTGCGCTGGCGCTCGTGGCGGCGGTCGCGGCGGGCTGGGGCGGCTGGTCCTGGTACACGGCGGCGCACGACGACTCCGCCTCGTACGCGCAGGCCCGCGACGACGCCCTCGCGGCGGGCGAGCAGGCCGTGCAGAACATGAACACGCTCGACCACTCGCGGCTCCAGGAGGGACTGGACAGCTGGGAGGACTCCACGACCGGAGACCTTCACCAGCAACTCGTCGACGGACGCGACGCGTTCGTGAAGCAGATCGAGACGGCGAAGACGAAGAGCACCGCCCAGGTGCTCTCCGGCGCCGTGACCGAACTCGACGAACGGGCCGGCAAGGCAAGCCTGATGGTGGCCCTGCGCGTCACCGTCACCGCGCCGGAGGGCGACCCGGCGGTGAAGGAGAGCCGGATGCTCGGCCAGCTCACCCGGACCTCCCAGGGGTGGAAGCTCAGCGCCCTCGGCCAGGCCCCCGTCGGCAACACCGCCGGCTGACGCCGCACCTCCCGCCACCCCGCCCCGCCCCGCCCCGAGAGGAACCCCGGACATGTCGACGACCCGTCACCTCGTGAACCGGCAGCGCAGACTGGCCACCGTCGCCGCCGACCGCGCCGCGGCGCCCCACCCGACTTCCCCGCAAGCCGGGGAAGGGGACGACATGGCCGTCGCCGAAGCGGACGCCGGTGGTCCGCGGGACGGTGATCCGACCGGTGACCCGGAGCCGTCCGACGCCGCCGACGAGGACGGGCGCCCCCCGGCCCGCCGCTCCCCGGCCGACGCGGAGACCGAGGCCGAATCCCCGGCACGCCCCACCCGCCGCCTCCGCATCAGCCTCCCCGCCCTCCTGTGCGTACTCACCGTGCTGCTCGGCGTCTTCGCCGCCTGGGCGTTCACCTCCGCCGCGGCCCTGCGCGACGATCCGAGCCGCCGGAACACCGCGCTCACCGACATCGCCCGCACCAGCGAGGTCAAGGGGCAGATCACCGAGGCGGTCGGCGCCGTCTTCAGCTACGACTACGCGTCCACCGAGAAGTCCGACCGCGCCGCCAAGACGTATCTGACCGGCAAGGCGGTGCAGCAGCACCAGGACATGCTCGCCGAGGTACGGGAGCAGGCCCCCAAACAGAAGCTCGTCCTCACCACGACCGTCACCGAGAGCGCGGTCGAGCGGCTCGACGGCGACCGGGCGAGGCTCCTCGTCTTCGCCGACCAGAGCAACACCCGCACCGGCGCCAAGGAGGAGACGACCTACGCCGCGGCCATGTTCGCCGTGGACGCGGTCCGCAGCGACGGCCGCTGGCGCATCGCGGCCATCGACACCTTCACCCAGTGACCCGGGGAGAGACGGACAGATGAGGTTCAACGGCTCCATGCGGCGCGGCATCACCGGCACGGCCACGGCCGTCGCCGCGATGGCGGCGCTCACCGCCTCGCAGGCACCGGGTTTCGCGGGTGCCGCGCACCAGGAGGAGGCGAAGAACGTGGCCACCGACGAGGTGGTCTGGACGCACGTGCCCAACGACGACTCGTACCACACCGAACTGCCGCCCCTGAGGTCACCGGCCCCGCTGACGCCGCCGGAACCGGGCGTGCGGCAGACCCCCGCCGTCGTCCGCGCCTGGGCGGAGGCGGGCATCCCGGCGACCGTGTTCGCGGCCTACCGCAGGGCCGAGGCCACCGTCGCCCGGACCGACGGCGCCTGCCGTCTGCCGTGGCAACTCCTCGCCGCCATCGGCAAGGTGGAGTCCGGACACGCCGCCGGCGGCCGGGTGGACAAGGCCGGTACGACCCTCTCGCCGATCCTGGGACCCGTCCTGAACGGTGCCGGGTTCGCCAACATCCCGGACACCGACAACGGCGCCTACGACGGTGACCGCACCTTCGACCGGGCCGTCGGGCCGATGCAGTTCATCCCGTCCACCTGGGCCCACTGGGGCCAGGACGGCAACGGCGACGGCCTCCGGAGCCCCAGCAACGTCTACGACGCCACGCTCGCCGCGGGGCGCTACCTCTGCGCGGGGCCCCGCAACCTCTCCGTCGGCGCCGACCTCGACCGCGCGATCCTCAGCTACAACCACTCGGACACCTACCTGCGCACGGTGCTGTCCTGGATGGCGTACTACGGCGACGGAGCCCACCCGGTCCCGGACGGCCAGGGCCCCCTGCCCACCAGCCCCGGCGCGGGCGGCCCCACCGAACCGTCCGCACCGGTCGGCGGCCCCGGCACCATCGTCATCGGCCCCCAGCCCTCCGGCAGCCCCCGCCCGTCCACCTCGCCCACCCCGTCCGGCTCGCCCGACCCGGGCACCACCCCGGACCCGAGCACGACGCCGGACCCGGGCGCCACCCCGGACCCCGGCACCA
The DNA here is from genome assembly GCF_042728795.1 of Streptomyces sp. NPDC060184. NCBI lineage: Bacteria > Bacillati > Actinomycetota > Actinomycetes > Kitasatosporales > Streptomycetaceae > Streptomyces > Streptomyces sp. NPDC060184. Next base: position 72,975 of record NZ_JBHWYX010000020.1, on the reverse strand, counting down.
CGCCCGATCCGAGCACCACGCCGGACCCCGGCCCGACACCGGACCCGACCGACACCGGGACGCCCGAGCCGACGGACTCACCCACGACGGACCCCACGGACCCGGCCACCACCGACCCCACGGACCCGGCCACGACCGACCCCACCGCCCCCGCCACCACCGACCCCGAGCCCGGCTGCACCGAACCGGCGGCAGACCCCTCCGCCGGCCCCGAGCCCACCGGCGACCCGTGCGCCACCCCGACCGAGGGGGCGTCGGAGTAGAGGCAACGGCCGGAACCGGCCCGGGGCACCGTTGACCCGCGGCGGTACCGTCGCGGGTCACGGCCGGCCGAAACGGCGCCGCGTCGCCTCGTCGGCCGGCAGGAACGTCTCCAGGTGCAGCCCCTCCAGGGCGGCATCGGTCGCGGTGCTGAGGGTGGCGGACGTGCTGAAGAACCGGAGCGGGGCCCCGTCCACCTCGATGCCGAGGGTGATCACCGGTCCCGCCGCCGGAGCCGGGGCCCCGGAGGCTTCGAGGTACCCGGCGACCTCCGCGGCGAGCGCCCGGTGCCGCCGGTCGTGGGTGCGCTCGGCGCGGTGGCTCACCTGCCGCAGCAGGTGGCCGCCCCACTCCGCGCGATTGGAGTTCCCCGGCCTCACCGCCGCGCGGGAGCGGCAGGATCGCCCGCCTACCAGGCGATCCTGCCGCTCCGCACCGACCACGCGACCTCCATGGTCGCGCTGGTCGAAGGCGTGGGGGAGGACCATCGCGCCGCCGACAAGATCCGGCGGCTGTTCCCGCCCCAGGACGCTCCCCGGCAGCGGGGCATCCGCGACCGCCTCACCCGCCCACCGACAGCACCTCGGAGAGGTCGTACCGCACCACTTCCTCCAACTGCCCGTAGGTGCAGCCGGAAGGGGTGCGGTCGGGGCGCCAGCGGCGGAACTGCGTGGTGTGCCGGAACCGGTCGCCCTCCATGTGGTCGTACGCCACCTCGCAGACCCGCTCCGGGCGCAGCGGCACCCAGGACATGTCCTTCTTCCCCGACCAGCGGCTCGGTGCCCCCGGCAGCCGGGCGCCCTCGTGCGCCTCGGCGTCCGCCCATGTGCCCCAGGGGTGTTCGGTGGCATCGGTCCGCAACGGCCCCAGCTCCTCGGCCAGTTCGGCCCTGCGCTTCATCGGGAAGGAGGCGCAGACGCCGACGTGCTGGAGCGCGCCCCCGTCGTCGTACAGCCCCAGCAGCAGCGAGCCGACGACCGGGCCGCTCTTGTGCTCGCGGTATCCGGCCACCACGCAGTCGGCGGTCCGCTCGTGCTTGATCTTGAACATGGTGCGGGCGTCGGGCCGGTAGGGCAGGTCGAGCGGTTTGGCGACGATGCCGTCCAGTCCCGCGCCCTCGTACTGGTCGAACCACCGCCGCGCGACCTCCCGGTCCGTGGTGGCCGGGGCCAGGTGGACCGGCGGCACCGCACCCGCGAGCGCCGCCTCCAGTACGGTGCGCCGGTCCGCCTGCGGGGTGTCGAGCAGCGACAGGTCGTCCAGGGCCAGTACGTCGAAGGCGACCAGGGACGCGGGGGTCCGCTCGGCGAGCGTCCGTACCCGGGACTCGGCCGGGTGGATGCGCTCGCTGAGCCGGTCGAAGTCGAGACGCCCGTCGTGCGCGAGCACGATCTCCCCGTCGATCACGCAGCGCGGCGGCAGCGACTCCAGGACCGCCGGGACCAGCTCGGGGAAGTAGCGGGTCAGCGGCTTGCCCGTACGGCTGCCGATCACCACCTCGTCGCCGTCGCGGTGCACGATCGCCCGGAAGCCGTCCCACTTCGCCTCGTACTGCATGCCCGGCGGGATCGTGGCGACGGACTTGGCGAGCATCGGCTTCACGGGAGGCATCACCGGCAGGTCCATGGTCCGATTCTGCGCGGAACCCCACCGCCCGTCATTCGATATGCGGCATTTGCGTACCACGCCTACGGTGGCCGTCATGGGAGCTGCCGTGGAACTCGACGTGGACGGGCGGCCGGTGCGTCTGTCCAACCCCGACAAGGTGTACTTCCCGGAGAAGGGCTACACCAAGAGGGACGTGGCGGAGTACTTCCTCGCCGTGGGCGACGGCATCACCCGCGCGCTGCGCGACCGGCCCACCACCCTCCAGCGCTTCGTGGACGGGGTGGAAGGCGAGTTCTTCTACCAGAAGCGGGCGCCGAAGAACGTGCCCGACTGGATTCCCACCACCCGCATCTCCTTCCCCAGCGGCCGGCACGCCGACGAGATCTGCCCCGCCGGTCTCGCGGCGGTCCTCTGGGCCGCCAACCTCGGCACCCTCACCTTCCACCCCTGGCCGGTGAGGAACACCGACACCGACCACCCCGACGAGCTGCGCATCGACCTCGACCCGCAACCCGGCACCGACTACGCCGACGCCGTCGAAGCCGCGCACGAACTCCGCATCGTCCTGGAGGAACACGGGCTGCGCGGCTGGCCCAAGACCTCCGGCGGTCGTGGCATGCACGTCTTCGTCCCGCTGGTCCCCGAGTGGACCTTCACCGAGGTCCGCCGGTCCGCCATCGCGGTGGGGCGGGAACTGGAGCGGCGGATGCCGGACCGGGTCACCACCGCCTGGTGGAAGGAGGAACGCGGCGAGCGGATCTTCGTCGACTACAACCAGACCGCCCGGGACCGGACCATCGCCTCCGCCTACTCCGTACGCCCCTTCCCGCATGCCCCCGTCTCCGCCCCGCTGCGCTGGGAGGAGATCGACGACGCCGAGCCCCGTGACTTCGACATCAGGACCATGCCCCAGCGGTACGCGAAGGTGGGCGACGTCCACGCCGACATGGACCAGCACGCCTTCCGCCTCGACCTGCTGCTGGAACTCGCCGCGCGCGACGAGCGGGAACACGGCCACGGCGACCTGCCCTATCCGCCGGAGTACCCCAAGATGCCCGGCGAACCGAAGCGCGTGCAGCCCAGCCGCGCCCGGCACGACGAGGAAGCGGAGACCGACGGGTGAGCGGAGAGCGCACGCCACCGGAGGGAGCCGACGACGGCGGGGGAGCCACCCCCGGCGCGGGGGGAGCCACCCCCGACGGCGCGGGGGGAGCCACCGCGGCGCCCGGCCGCGCCCCGCACGGCGCCCACGGCCGCCCCTCCACCGCGCGCGACACGTGGCACGCCTTCAAGGAGTCGCCGTACTTCCCCGCGACCGTGCTGCTGTTCATCCTCGCCGCCGCCGCGGGCCTCTTCGCCGGTTCGTACACCTACGCCATGGCCAACCCCACCCCCCACCGGATCCCGGCGGCCGTCGTCGGCCGGCCGGCCTCGCCGACCGGCACCGCGTTCGTGACGGGGATGGAGAAGGCCCTGAACACCTCCCTGGTCCTGCACGCGTACGACACGACGGCCGAGGCCGACGAAGCGCTCCAGGAACAACGCGTCTTCACCATCCTGCGCGCCGGGAACGACCGGGTGCACCTCGACGTCGCTGGGGCCTCCGGCGCCTCCGTGGCCCAACTCCTCGCCGAGGCGGGGGAGAAGGTGGGCAAGGAGATCGGCGTGCCGGTCACCGTCCGCGACGTCAAACCGCTCCAGCCGGGCGACCCGCGCGGACTCGCGCTCTTCTACATCTCGCTCGCCGCCGTCATCCTCGGCTTCGTCGGCGCCATCCAGCTCAGCGTCCACGCCCGCACCCTGACCCCGCTCGAACGCATCCTCTTCACCGTCGCCCACGCTCTGTTCGGCGCCTTCGCCATCGCCGCCGTCGTGGACTGGGGACTCGGCGCACTGGACCTGCCGTTCCTCCAGTCCTGGCTGATCCTGGCGTTCACGATGTTCACCAGCGCCATGGTCTTCACCATGTTCAACACCCTCATCGGACGGTGGGCGATGCTCCCGACCTGGGGCGTCATGGTGCTGCTCGGCAACCCGTCGTCCGGCGGCGCCGTCTCCTGGCCGCTGCTGCCGTCGCTGCTCGGCCACATCGGCCGCTGGCTGCCGCCCGGCGCCTCCGTCAACGCCCAGCACACCGCCGTCTACTACGGCGGGCACCAGTTCGTCTTCCCCTACCTGGTGCTCGGCGTCTGGGCCTTGGTCTCCTGCGCCGTGTTCTGGACCTGGCGCCACCGCCACCCCGGCGGGCGGCCGAAGGAGCCCGAGCACGCCGCTGCGTCCGGCTGAACGTCCCGGGGCTCAGTCCGCCGCCGTCCCTGCCGCGAGGCGCAGCTGCTCCTCCTCCACGATGAGCCGGGCCAGCGCCCCGTCCGACACGTCCACGGCCTCCGGCACCGCCTCGGCGAGATCGCTGCGCCGGGCGTACGCGTCGAACGCCCGGTCCTTGCGGGCCAGCAGCGCCATCATCCGCTGGTCGACGCTGTCCGCCGTGAGCAGCCGGTGCACCCGGACGCCGCGTATCTGGCCCATCCGGTGCGTCCGGGCCACGGCCTGGTGCTCCAGCGTGGGCTTGATCTGCGGCTCGCAGAGGATGACCACGGACGCGGCCTGCATGTTCAGCCCGGTGCCGCCCGCCTGGATCTGGCTCAGCAGCACCGCGTGACCGCGCGCCGCCCCGAACGCGTCCACCAGCTCCTGCCGACGGCCCGCCGCGAGGTTCCCCGCGACCGGCCCGAACACCTCGTCGCCGAGCGCCGCGCGGACGGTCGCCAGCACCTCGCGGAAGTACGAGAACACCACCACCTTGTGCCCGTTCCCGGCCGCCTCGGCGACGAGCTCCCGCAGCCGCGCCAGCTTCGTCGACGCCTCGGGCACCGCGTACGCCGCCCGGCGCATCCGCATGAAGTGGCCGTCGTCCACCGCCGCCCGGTAGGCGCGCAGATCCTCCTCGCTGAACTCCACCCACTCGTCGGCCCGGACCAGCGCGGGCAGTTCGGGAAGGACGTCCTCCTGGTTGCGCCGGAGATAGGCGGGCGCCACCGCGCGGCGGAAGGCCGGCGAACCGGCGGCGCCGTGCGCGGCGCCGACCGAGGGCGCGAGCTCGGGGCGGAGCAGGCGGATCAGACTGCGGAACTCCGCCACCCGGTTCTCCATCGGCGTGCCGGTGAGGAAGAGGACGTGCTCGGCCCGGTCCGCCCATGCCGAGACCGCCCGAGCCCTGCGGGTGCCGGGATTCTTCACGTAATGCGCCTCGTCCACGACGAGCATGGCCGGCCGCACGCCCGCCGCGTCCGGCAAGGCGTGGAGTGCGTCGAACGTCGTGAGCGCGACCCCGCCCGAGCGGCGCCACTCGCCGAACGCCTCGTCCCGGGCGGGGCCGTGGACCGGCAGCGCACCCAGCGTGGAGCGGGCGCGGAGCTCGCGCGTCCAGTTGACGAGCACGCTCGCCGGGCACACCACCAGGAAGTGGGTTTCGCCGCCCGCCGCCAGATGCGCAAGCGCCGCGATGGCCTGCACCGTCTTGCCCAGCCCCATCTCGTCCCCGAGCACGACCCGTCTCTGGGCGAGCGCGAACCGGGCCCCGAACGACTGGTATCCGCGGAGCGACACCCGTAACAGCGTGTCGTCCAGCCGCAGTCCGCGCACCCGGTCCGCGATCGCGGACGGCAGGAACCCCTCGGCTGCCTCCCGGTCCGGGCCGGTGCCCGACAACTCGGCGAGCAGACCGTAGTACTCGGCCGACCGGAGCTCGAAGTCGACCCAGGCCGACGCCTCCGGTTCGTCGGCCCGCAGCAGATCGACGCAGACCTGGCCGAAGAGGAGCGGGAGCCGCTGACGCTCGGCCTCCGCCAGCACCGTCCGCACGGTCTCCACCGCCGCCGCGACCCGGCGGCGCGCCTCCCGGCCGAGGAAGAGGGGGCGCAGCCGTCCTCGGGCCGGTGCCGCCGAGGCCACCGGCTCCGCCAGCCGCCCGATCAGGCGCACCGCCGCCTCGCGGGCCCGCCGCGCGTCGGGGCCCGCTCCGACCAGGCGGTGCAGGGCCACCACCAGGGCCGTGGTGGCGGGATCCGGGGCGTCCGCGTCGAGCCGGACCGCGACCGCGTCGCGGACCGCGTGCGCCAGCTGTTCGGCGGCGGCCAGCGCCTGGTCGGCGGTCTGCGCCCCGACCCCGGGCAGCCGCCGGAGCTCGTACCTGCTGCTCGTGCGCACCGCGCCGACCGTGCGGAACCCGGCCTGTTCGAAGGCGGTGATGCGCAGCCGCCCCTCCGTCACGTCGCGGAGCCGGGCGACCGGGATCGCGTCCAGCTCCCGGCCGACCAGGGAGCCGACGAGGGGGTCGAGCGCGGAGCGCACGGCGTCCAGCGCGCGGTCGTGGTCGGCGGGCACCGCGCGGGCCGCCGCCAGCAGCGCGTCCGCGTCCGCGAGCAGCGGCCGGACCGCCCTCCTGGCGCCCGCCCCGGTGCCCGTGGCGCCGTCCTGTGGCATGTACGTACGTCCCTCTGTCCCGCCGCCCCGCCCGTGCCGGGACACCGCGCGGTGGTCCCGCGGGCCCCCATGGTTTCACGCGCGCCCGGCGGGAGGGTCTCCACCGCCCCGGCCACGGACAGCGGATCGTGCGGGGCCGGGCGGTCCTCGTCCGCCCGGCCGTCCGCGGACTGCGGCGCCCGGCCACCGGTGGCAGACTCGAATGGCCAGGGAATCCCCTGCGCGACACCACGTCCACGACCTGCACCGACGAGACAAGCGGGCGTCAACGGGCCCCGCTGGAGGAGCGCAGCGCCATGCTCGACCCGACCTTCGTCCCGGGTGCCCCGAACTGGATCGACCTCGGCACACCCGACCTCGACGGAGCCACCACCTTCTACCGGGGCCTGTTCGGATGGGACCTGGTCCCCGGCGGCCCCGAGACCGGCGGCTACGGGATGTACACCCTGGACGGCCGGACCGTCGCCGGGGCGATGACCGTCACCGACGAACAGGCCAAACCGACGTGGTCGGTGTACTTCCAGTCGCCCGACGTGGACGCGACCGCCCGCGCGGTCGAAGCCGGGGGCGGAAACGTACCGTTCGCGCCGATGGACGTGCTGGAGTACGGGCGGATGGGCGGGTTCACCGACCCGGCGGGCGCCTACTTCGGGTCCTGGCAGCCCAAGCAGAACCCCGGGCTCGGCGCGACCCAGGTGCCGGGCACGCTCATCTGGTCCGAGCTCTACACCCCGCACGTGGAGGCGGCGAAGGCGTTCTACGGAAGCGTCTTCGGCTGGGACGCGGAGGCCACGGAGTTCCCCGGCGGTACCTACACGATGATCCGCCCGGCCGGTGCCGGAGGCGACGAGGCCGCGTTCTTCGGCGGGCTGGTCGCCCTCGACGAGGTGCCGAGCGAGGCGCGGTCGGGCCCGCACTGGCTGCCGTACTTCTCGGTGGACGACGTCGACGTGGTGCTGGGCGACGCGGTCCGGCTCGGCGGGGCCGTCACCCTGGGGCCGATGGAGATGGAGAAGGTCGGCGTGATGGCCAACGTCACCGACCCGTACGGGGCTTCCTTCGCCGTCATCAAGCCCGCGCCGATGGACTGAACGCGCCCGCGTCCCCGCCTCCGGCCCCGCTCTCGCTCCCGGCTCCCGCGCGGACCGCGGGCGTGGCCGGAAGAACTCGTTCAACGGATGTTTATTGACGCTCGGCATGCTGGGCGCATGCTGATCAACACCACCACCGAGGACGCGCTCGCCTGGCAGGAATCGGCCCTGTGCGCCCAGACCGGTCCCGAGTTCTTCTTCCCCGCGCCGGGAAGCTCGACGCGCGAGGCGAAGCGGCTCTGCTTCGCCTGCGAGGGCCGGGTCGCGTGCCTGGAGTACGCCCTCGCCAACGACGAGCGCTTCGGCGTCTGGGGAGGCCTGTCGGAGAACGAGCGCGACCGGCTCCGCCGCTCCGGCCGCGCGAGCGCCTGACCGGGGAGCCGCGGAGCCGCCGGAGCGCCCTGCCGAGGCGGGCGTCAGGCGGCCGGGATGCGGAAGGTCTTCCCGTACACCCGCCACTCCAGCGGGGTGGCCAGCTTGAAGTTGCCCGCGTCCAGGAACGTCATCTGCATGGTGTCGATCCGGGAGGTGTCGCGCCCCTTGCGCTTCGCCAGGATCGCCTTCTTGCTCGCGTCCAGGAAGATGTCGAGGTACTCCTCCTCGTCACCGCCCTCGGCCACCGTGTCGGCGTCCGCCAGCGCGGCTTCCCGGATGCCGTAGAAGCCCGTGGCGCTGTCGTCGGGCCCGTGCAGCACCATCGCGTCGTAGTAGATGTACTGGCCGAGGGGCCCCAGCCCGTCGAGCTTCGCCTGCCGCACCGCCGGCTCGAAGTAGAGACGGTCGCGGGTCTCCTCCTGCGCGGTGCGGAAGGCCTCGTCCTGCGCGGCCAGCTTCCAGGCGTCGGTGAACCCGGGGTCCAGGCCCTCGTGCGACCCGCTGCCGTTCACCTTGCGCAGCGCCGGGAGGAAGGGCGCCAGCGGATTGTCCGGGTGCGCGGCGGTGTAGCGCTCCACGAGGTCCAGCATGTCGCTGGTGCCCGAGCAGAAGCCGACGATCCCGGCCGTGTATCCCAGGCCGTCCCCGGTGTCCTCGATCGCGCCGTACCGGCTCCGCCAGTCGAGCGTGGAGCTGTTCGCGCTGGAGACCAGTTCCGAGGCGATCTCCTTCATCGCGGGGTCGGACAGTCCCGGGGGCTGCTCCGCGATCTCCGCGTCCTCCTCGGCACGGATGTCCGCCGCCGACTGCTTCTCGTTGCTCGCCGACGGCTGCCCGGTGTCGGAGGGGAGTTCGTCGCCGGAACTCCCGAACACGAGGGAGAGGACGATGATGACCGGGACGCCGATGACGGCGAGACGTATCGCGGGTTTCACGCGGCACAGTCTAGGGCGGTTCACAGGAACCTCATTGATCCCCCCTGACCCGGCTCCTCCCCTGGTCCGCCGGGGCGCTTCCGGGGGGTCGGCCCCTCCGGAAGCGCCCGTCGTGGCAGGGGCCCGGGCCGCCTACTTCTGCCAGCCGACCGTCTCGGGGAGCGGGTTGTGGAAGATGGTCGCCCCGGCGTTGACGAGACCGTTCTTCACCGCGTACGTCGACGGGCCGCTGAACAGCGGCAGGAAGGCGTACTCCCGCAGCGCCTTCTGCTCGACCTCGTTGACCGCCGCCACCTGCTCGTCCAGGTCGGCGATCTCGGTGGTGGCACGGATCTCGGCGTCCAGGGCGGGCGAGCCGGCACCGGTGAGGTTGGACTCGCGGTCCGAGCAGTAGAAGTCGCAGAGGTACCGCGCGCCGAACGGGTCCATCGAGCGGTTGCCCGACAGGAACAGGTCGAACTTGCGCTCGCTGAGGATGTCGGCGAAGTCGGCCTCGTCGGCCTTCTTGACGACGAGGCGGACGCCGACCGGCTTGAGCATCGCCGTGAAGGCACCGGCGAGAGCCTTGTCCAGCGGGTCGTCGCCGAGGAGCGTGTAACCGACTTCGAGCTTCCGGCCGCCCTTCGCCCGGACGCCGTCCGCCCCCGCCTTCCAGCCCGCCGCGTCGAGCGACTTCTTCGCCTCCTCGGGCGCATACGTCAGCACGGAGGAGAGATTGTCCCGGTAGCCCTTCTGGAAGCTGTAGAGCACGGCCGAACCGGGCAGCGGTTCGGAGTAGTCCAGCCCCTGGAACTGGATCTTCGCGATCTGGGCGCGGTCGATGCTCTCCTCGATCGCCTTGCGGACCTCCTGGTCCGCGAGGACGGTGGACTCGGTATTGAAGTACAGGGAGTACTCGAAGGGGCTGCCGCCGCTGCGGATCTCGCTCCCCTTGAGCCCCTTCACCTGGTTGAGGCTCTCCGCGTCGACGGCGGAGGCGAGGTCGATCTCGCCGTTCTTGAACGCGTTGACCGCGGCGGTCGACTCCAGGTTGACGTAGACGCGCTTGTCGAGCTTGCCCTTCTTCCCCCACCACTTCGGGTTGCGGACGAAGGTGATGTTGCCGGAGTGGGTGTCCCAGGAGCCCACGGTGTACGGACCCGCGCCCCACTCGGGGTGCGCCTTCTTGACGTAGGCGTCGTTGAAGTGGGCGACCGTGGCGGCCCGGGGGTGCAGGAAGGTGGTGAACAGGCTCGACCAGGAGGCGTTGACCCCCTTGAAGGTGATGACCGCCTGCTTGGCGTCCGCCCCCTTCTCGACCGAGGTGATCTGGTCGTAGCCGTTCGTGGAGAGGGGCGCGAACCTCTTGTCCGAGCCGTTGTTGGCCTTCCAGGTCGCCGCGATGGCGGTCCAGTCGATCGGCGTGCCGTCGTTGAAGACGGCCTTCGGGTTGATCGTCAGCGTGACCTTCTGGTTGCCGCCCTCGACGGTGACCCGCACGTCGCTGTAGTAGTCCGGGTTGTACTGCACCTCGCCGGTCGGCGAGTAGGTGATCGCGTCCGCGTTGTACCAGGCCCAGACCCGGGCGGCGGTCAGGGTGGAGTTGACGTTGAAGGGGTTGCCCTGGTCGTCGAAGGTCCCGACCGTCGTGTACGTACCGCCGTCCTTGATCTTGTCGTACGGCTGCGGGTTGTAGTCCGCGGCGCCCGAGGCCGCGGCCGGGACGTTCTTCTCGTCGGACCGGGGGGTGTCCTTCCCGGAGGAGGAGCAGGCGGTTGCGGTGACGGAGAGGGCGGCGATCAGGGCGAGCGGCATTGCCAGTCGTGCGCGCATGGCGGGACGGTTCCTTCGGAGTCGGGGGTGGGGGAGTCGGGGCGGAGGGACGACGAGGGGCCGGTCGGGCCGGCCGGTGCGACGGACCGGGGCCGTGACGTGCTCAGACGGCGTGACAGGCGTAGCTGTGGCCGGGCCGCCCGGCCACCCGCGCCGGTGCGGGGCGTTCCGTACGGCAGCGCTGCCGTACACCCTCGTCGGCCAGGCGGTACAGCGGACACCGGTCGACGAAGACGCACCCCGCGGGCAGCCGGGCGGCGCTCGGCTGCTCGCCCTCCAGCACGACGCGCTCGCGAGTGCGCTCCCGCCGGGGGTCCGGCACCGGGATCGCCGACAACAGGGCTTTGGTGTACGGGTGTTGCGGGTCCGCGAAGAGACTTTCGGTGTCCCCGGTCTCCACGACGTGGCCGAGGTACATCACCGCGATGCGGTCGGAGACGTACCGGATCACGGCCAGGTCGTGCGCGACCACCAGGTAGGCGACCCCGAGTTCGCGCTTGAGCCGTGCCAGCAGGTTGATCACGCCGGCCTGTACGGAGACGTCGAGCGCGGACAGCGGTTCGTCCAGGACCAGCAGCTTCGGTTCCGTCGCCAGAGCCCGCGCGATACCGACCCGTTGGCGCTGACCGCCGGAGAGCGTGGCGGGGAAGCGGTCGCCCACCGCCGCGTCCAGGCCGACCAGGCCCAGCAGTTCGGAGACCCGGGCGCGGATCGTCTCCCGGTCCCGCCGGATCGCCCGCAGCGGTTCGGCGAGCAGTTCGGAGACGGGGAGCCGCGGATCCAGCGCCCCGAGCGGGTCCTGCATGACGATCTGCACGTCGCGTCGCACCTCCCGGACCGCCGCGGCGGAACCGAGGGTGGCGAGGTCCCGTCCGGCGACCTCGACGCGACCGCCCTCGGGCCGTCGCAGCCGGAGGATCTCCAGCAGGGTGGTGGTCTTGCCGCTGCCCGACTCGCCCACCAGGCCCAGCGTTTCGCCCGCCCGGAGCTCGAACCCGACCCCGTTGACGGCGTGCAGGGTGCCGACCCGGCGCTTGAGGACGGTGCCCTTGGTGACGGGGAAGGTCTTGACGAGATCCTCCACGCGCAGCACGACCTCGCCCGTGCCCGGTGTGCCGGAGGACGGAGTTTTGGGGGGCGGGGCGACGGGGGTGACGCCCCCGGCCGGGTCCAGGGTGCCGCCGTACGTCTCCTCGGCGCGCAGGCAGGCCACGTCGCCGTGCCCGGAGACGTGCCGCAGGGAGGGTTCGTCGGCGCGGCAGGCGTCGAGCGCGACCGTGCACCGGGGCGCGAAGGGACAGCCCGGGGGGAGGCCGACCAGGGCGGGCGGCTCCCCGGCGATCGGGACCAGGGGCCGGTGCACCCCGCTGTCCACGGTCGGCACCGCGGCCAGCAACCGCGCGGTGTACGGCATGGCCGGGCGCCGGAACAGCTCGTCGACGCCCGCCCGTTCCACGATGCGGCCCGCGTACATCACCGCGACCTCGTCCGCGTGGCCCGCGACGACCCCGAGGTCGTGGGTGATCAGGACGAGCCCGGCGCCGGTCTCGCGCTGGGCGAGGCGCAGGACGTCGAGGATCTGGGCCTGCACGGTGACGTCGAGCGCGGTCGTGGGCTCGTCGGCGACGAGGACGGACGGCTCGTTGGCGATCGCCAGCGCGATGACGACGCGCTGGCGCATCCCGCCGGAGAACTCGTGCGGGAAGGACGCGGCCCGCTCGCGGGGGTCCGGGATGCCGACGAGGTCGAGCAGTTCCACGGCCCGCTCCCGGGCGGCCCGCTTCGAGAGGTTCTGGTGGACCCGGAGGGCGTCGGAGAGCTGCCGGCCCACGGAGAAGATCGGGGTGAGGGCGGAGAGCGGGTCCTGGAAGACCATGCCGATGGACCTGCCCCGGACGCCGGACAGCTCCTTGTCCCCGAGCCCGACCAGGTCCCGGCCGCCCAGCAGCACGTGGCCCCGCAGTTCGGCTGCGGGCGGGAGCAGGCCCATGATGCCCATCGCGGTGGCCGACTTCCCCGAGCCGGACTCGCCGACGATCCCGAGCGTGCGGCCCGGCAGCAGGTCGAAACCGACCCCGCGCACCGCCTCCACCCGGCCCGCCTCGGAGGGGAAGGAGATCCGCAGATCCCGCACCGAGAGCACGGGGGTGGCGGCCGTGGGCGGCACGGGCCCGGGCAGCGGAGTGGTGAGGGTCATCGTCGGCCTCCCGCCGCACCGGTCGCGGACGTGGGATCGAGGGCGTCCCGCAGCCCGTCGCCGACGAACGTCATCGAGACGGTCAGCAGCACGACCAGGCCCGCGGGGAAGGCGAAGAGCCAGGGCGCGCTGGTGACGGCCCCGGCCCCGTCCGCGAGCATGGTGCCGAGCGAGACGTCCGGGGTCTGGACACCGAAGCCGAGGAAGGACAGCGCGGTCTCGCTGAGCACGGTGGCGACGACGCCGAGCGTCAGGTTGACGATCAGCAGCGAGCCGAGGTTGGGGATGATGTGGCGCAGGATGATGCGCAGCGGCCGGACCCCCATGAACTCCGCCGCCGTGACGAAGTCCCGCTCGCGCAGGGAGGTCGACACCGACCAGATCACCCGGGCCGTGGACATCCAGCCGAACACCGTCAGCACGAGGATGAGGACCCGCCAGTCGCCGGCCAGCCGGTGCGAGACCAGGGCGAGGATGAGGAAGCTGGGGACGATCAGCAGGAAGTGGATGACGGCGAGCGTCGCCTTCTCGGTCCGGCCGCCGAAGTACGCGGCGCTGGAACCGATGACCGCCGCGACGACGACGGTCAGCACCGACACGCTGACCGCGATGACCAGGGAGCGCCTCAGGCCGTGCACGGCGGACGCGTAGATGTCGTTGCCGCCCTGGTTGGTACCGAACCAGTGGGCGGCGCTCGGGGGTTGGGTGAGCGCCGCGAAGTCCGCGTCGGAGTACGCGTACGGGGTGAACAGGCCGCCGAAGGCACTGAAGAGCACCAGGGCCACGAAGATCACCACGCCGAGGACGGCGAGCCGGTTGCGCAGGAACCGTCGCAGATGGAGCCGGGCCAGGCCGAGGTGCCGGCCGTCCTTCGCGGGGACCGCCGTCGGCGGAGACGGTGCGGTGGTGCCCGTCGTCAGGTCTGCCGCCACGTCAGCTCACCCGCACTCTCGGATCGAGGAAGACGGTCGCGATGTCCGCGAGGATCGCTCCGATCGCGGTCAGCGCGGCGGCGAAGGCGGCCGTGGCGACCGCGCCGTGCACGTCGTTCTTGCTGATGGTCTGGATGAAGTAGCGGCCCATGCCGTTCCAGCCGAAGATCGTCTCGGTGATGACCGCGCCGGTGAAGAGGGCCGGGACGCTGAACGCCACGGAGGTGGCCGTGGGGATGAGGGCGGCCCGCAGGGCGTGCCGCCGGACGGCCTGGGCCCTGGTGAGGCCGGTGGCCCGGGCGGTCCGCACGAAGTCGGCGTCGATGGTGTCGAGCAGCAGCGAGCGCTGCGTCAGGTGGTAACCGACGTAACCCATCAGGGTCAGCGTGAGCGTCGGCAGGACGAGATGGAGGAGGCGGTCGCCGATCGTCGGCAACACCCCCTCCACGTCGGGGGAGTTCTCCCCGGCCACCGGGAGGAAGTGCACGCCCGCGTGCTGGTTGAACCAGATGGCGACGAAGACCACCGCGAGCGCGGCGACCGAGGTGGGCACGTTGAACACCGCGATGGACACGGCCTGCGAGACCCGGTCCGCCCAGCCGTACTGCCGGGAGGCGGTGTACACCCCCAGCCCCACCCCGACCACCACGGACAGCACCGTCGCGATGAGGACCAGCTCGGCGCTGACCAGGGACCGGTAGCCGATCTCCCCGTTGACCCGGACGCCGGTGGGGGACTTGCCCCAGTCGAAGTGGAGCACCACCGAGGTGAGCCAGTCCCACCACCGGTGCACCACCGGCACCCGCGGGTCCAGGTTGTACGGAGCGAGGGCCCGGTCGATCTGCGACTCGCTGCGCGCGGGGCGCAGCTCCCTGAAGTTCGATCGCGGATCGAGGAACCAACTGGCCAAGAAGTAGGTCGCGTTGGTGGCCACGGCGATCATCAGCAGCCAGCCCGCGCTTTTCCGGATCACATGGCGGAGCATGCGCACCGCCTCCGTGGCCCGTGGGGCCGAAGCGGAGCGGGTACGCCGGGGGAGGGGGGAGCGGGCATGGGCGTGGGGGCCTTCTCGGAGGGCGTGGGGGGCGGTGCGCCGAGGTGCGGGCGTCAGTCTGGTCCGGGCTTCCCGGGAGCGCCAGTGTTTCGGTGGTTCTGCCACGATCCCGAAACGCCACCGTAGTAATCACACTGGAACTCCGGGCGATGTGGGCGGACTTGGACGGTGGTGCGTCCACCGTCCCGGCGCCCTGGCCGGGTTCGGCGATGCGTACGACCCTGGCGTCGGGACGCGTGCGGCCCCGGTTTCCGGGACGCGTACGAACCGCCCGGCCGCGTCACGGTCCGTAAAAGGATGGCGAGGAATCGGTGGGTGGGCGGCAGAATCCCCCCATGACCGAGACCCGTCCCCTCGTACTGGCCTGCACCCTGCTCGACCGTCTCGACCCGCTTCCGTACCCCGCCCGCATGAGGGAACTGGCACGCCGTGCGCGGAAGTTGGCCGACGCCGGTGTGCTGCGGCCGGTGCTGGAGGAGCTGGAGGACGGCGAACCGTACGAACGCGGCGTGGCCGTCCTCGCGGCGGCGGCAGGCGGCGACCGGGAATGGGTGGCCCGGCGCATCGCCGACGAGGACCCGTTCGTCCGTGGCCAGGCGCTGCGGGTGGCGGACGGGCTCGGCGTGCCCGACTCCGTGTTCGAGGAGGCGATGGCCGACGCGTCGGCCGCGGTACGCCTGCGCCTGATCCGGGCGGTCGTCGCGAGCCGCCGCACGGCCCTCGCCGACCGGCTGATCGTCTCCCTGCGCCGCACCTGGGGCGACGCCGAGGCGGCCCGGATGCTGCCCGGCTGTTCCCCGGAGACCGTGGCCGCACTGCTGCCCGGACTCTCCCACGCCGTCGCCTGCTGGTCCTCGCTCGGGCGCCGCCACCCCGGCGCCTACCTCGACCAGGCGGCCCACGAACTCGCCGCGCTCCCGGAGGACCGGCGCGAACCCGGATGGTGGTCGACCCCGCACGCGCGGGGCGTCGCGACGGCGGCCGACCGGCTGCCGCACCGCGTCCTCGACCTGCTGGAGACGTACCCGCCCGCCCGGCTCCCCCTCGTCCTCCGCCGCCACCTGGGTGCGCTCGTCGACGCCGACCCGGGACGCTTCGTACGCCTGTTCCTCGGTCCCGGCCGGACGGAGTTCCCCCGGCGCGGCGTCCTCAGCGGCGTCCTGCTGGGCCGCGTGGCCCGGTCCGCGCCCGAAGGGGAACTGGTCGCGCTCGGAAAGACGTTGAGGGACGACTCCGCCGCGCTCGCCCGGCTGACGCGCGCCCTGCCGCCCGCCCGGCGGGCCGCGTTCCACGCCTCCGTCACCGGCCGGGACGGCACCGGGACCACCGGCACACCCGTCGACGCCGCCGTGCTCGGCGCCCTGCCGCGCAACCGGGTCGCCGCGACCGCCCGGAACATGGCCGCGTGGGCCCGCGAGCACGGCGAACCCTGGGACACCGTCCTGCTCGCCGAGTCCTACCTGCCCGCCGAGGAAGTACGCGAACGCCTCCTCACCGCCACCCGGCGGCCGGTCGCCGAAGACCGCGCGACGGCCTGGAGCCTGCTGATCCGCAACGCCGGACGCTCCGGTGAACCCGCCACCGTCCACGCCGTACTCGACGACATGGGGCGGCTGCGCAACGAACAGGAACCCGTGCGGACCGCCGCGCTGCGCGCCCTCCTGGACACCCCGCCCGCCCTCTTCACGGCCGCCTCGGAGCCCCTGCTCGACCGGATCGCCACCGACGCCGTCGAAGCCCGGGACTCGTCCGCCGCCACCCGCTCCCTCCTCTCCTCCCTCGCGGTGGCCGTCCTGCGCGAGCACGCCGTCACCGGCCGCCGCGCGCTCGTCAGCTGGTCCCTGCGCACCCTCGTCCGGCTCTCCGGCACCACCGGCGCCGCCGACCTGGGACGCCTCGACCGCACCCTGCGCAAGGGGCAGGAACACCTGGTCTTCGAAGCGCTGCGGCCCTGGCTGGAGGCGGGGGCCGACAAGTCCGACTACGCGCTGGTGCTGGCACTCGCCCAGGCCGCAGGCCGCCGCGCCGAGGCCATGGACGAACTCCAGGAGCTGCTCCACCAGGCCGTCCGCTACGGCAACACCGCCACCGCCCGCGAGGCGATCACCCTGTGGCTGCGGCCGGTACGGCAGCGCGACGCGCGCGTCGCGCAGGTCCTGGAGCGGGACCCCTCCGCCATCGCACTCCCCGTCGTCCGGCGGATCGTCACCGCCCGCCGCACCGACCTGCTGGACCGGGTACTCGGCGCACCGGTGCCGCCCGGCAGGTTCGCCACCCGCGAGGCCGACCGCACGCTGCCGGTCCACCGCGAGGCCGTCCGCTGGGTGCCCCGGCAGCAGAAGGCCGCCCTGCGCGGACTGGAGAAGGCGGCGGGCGACAGGAAACTGCCGCTGGGGACCCGCGCGGGAGCCGTCGCCCGGCTGGCGGCGGTACCGGGCGCGGGTGCCGGAGCCCTGCGGAAGTGGGCCGGCTCCCCGGACGTCCTGCTGGCCGAGACCGCGCTCGCCGCCCTCGGCCGCACCGACCGCCCCGCCGAGGCGCTGGACGAACTGCTCGGCCACGTCGGCGGGGACAGGGCACGCGTCGCCGTCTTCGCCGCGAGCCGGGCCACACGCCACGTCCGTCCCTCGCGCCTCGCCGGAGTCCTTGCCGCGCGGACCGCGCCCGGCACCGGCAAGGTCACCGGCCGCAAGGAGATGGTGCGGCTCGCCGCCGTGCGGCTGCCGCTGGAACGCGCGGCCGAGGTGGTGGCCGGCGCCTACGGCGAAACCGGCCAGCACCCCGACGTACGGGCCGCGTGCGTGGCCTTCGCCGACGTGCTGCTCGGCAGCGAACGAATCTGGGAGATGCTGGCCGACGCGGCCCGGAGCGACACCCCGGTGCTGCGCGGGGCCGTGCTGCGCACCGTCCCCCGCTGGCTGCCGGAGCGGCACCGGGTCCGGTTCGCCCGGCTGGTCCAGGAGGTGAGCACCACCGGGGACCCCGAACTGGCCGCAGCCGCCCACCGCGTGCTGGCCCACTGGCTGCCCTGGGCCCACGGCGCGAGCGAGGTGCTGCTCGCCGCCGTCACCGACCTCGACACCCGGGGCGGCTGGACCGACGCGGCGGACGCGCTCGTCCACGCGGCGGCGGCGACCCCGGAGGCGGCCGACGCCCTGAACCGGACGCTCACCCTGCTGGCCACCGACGACACCGCGGACGACGCGGGCGCCGACCGCGACCGGCCGGGCCGCCAGCGCCTCGTCCACCTGGTGCGGGCGCTGTCCGGCGGGCACACGCACCCGACCGGGACGAAGCGCGCCGTGCTCGTCGGCGCGGCGGACCGCCTCGCCGCGCACCGCGACACCGTGCCGCAGGCCGCCGCCCTCCTGGTCCGGGCCGTCGACCCGTACGCCACCGAAGCCGACACCCTGCACACCGACCTCGTCCACCTCGCCGCCCTGCACGACGGCCGCCCCGCGCTGGCCGCCAGGACCGCCCGCACCCTCCTCGGCCACTTCGTCGCGGCGCGGCGGCACGGAGGCACGGACCCCGACGTCCTCCTCACGGTGGCGGGCCGGCTCACCGCGACCGGCGGCGACCCCGCGCAGGGGCTGCTCGCCGTCGCGCTCACGGTGGCCGGCGGCCGGAGCGCGGAGTGGACCGCGCCCTGGCGCACCCAGCTGCGGATGCTGCGCCAGCACCCCGCGGCGGACGTCCGGGACGCCGCGTACGAGGAGTGGACCGCGCCGGAGTGAGCCCCGGCGCGTGCGTACGGCGGCGAGCGGGGGTGGCAAGCGGGGGTGGCGGGCCGGGGAGCGGCCGGCGCGTGGGCCTCAGCGCCCTCGCGCCGCCATGCGGGCCTTGCGCGCCGCGAGCTTCTCGTCGAACTTCGACGCCTCGCTGTCCAGGCCGCCCATGTAGAGGCCGAGCTCCTCCTGCGCCTGGAGCCCTTCCGGGCCGAGCCCGTCGATGCTGAGGACCTTCAGGTAGCGCAGCACGGGCTGGATCACGTCGTCGTGGTGGATGCGCATGTTGTAGATCTCGCCGATCGCCATCTGCGCGGCGGCCCGTTCGAACCCGGGCATGCCGTGTCCGGGCATCCGGAAGTTGACGACCACGTCCCGGACGGCCTGCATGGTGAGGTCCGGGGCCAGCTCGAAGGCGGCGCCCAGGAGGTTCCGGTAGAACACCATGTGCAGGTTCTCGTCGGTGGCGATGCGCGCGAGCATCCGGTCGCAGACCGGGTCGCCCGACTGGTGGCCGGTGTTGCGGTGCGAGACGCGGGTGGCCAGCTCCTGGAAGGCGACGTACGCGACGGAGTGCAGCATCGAGTGCCGGTTGTCGGACTCGAACCCCTCCGCCATGTGCGCCATGCGGAACTGCTCCAGCTTGTCCGGGTCGACCGCGCGCGAGGTCAGCAGGTAGTCGCGCATCACGATGCCGTGCCGGCCCTCCTCGGCCGTCCAGCGGTGCACCCAGGTGCCCCAGGCGCCGTCGCGGCCGAAGAGCGAGGCGATCTCGTGGTGGTAGCTGGGGAGGTTGTCCTCGGTCAGCAGGTTGACCACGAGAGCGATCTTGCCGATGTCCGTGACCTTGGACTGGTCGGGGGCCCACGCCTCGCCGTCGTCGAAGACGCCCGGGAAGTTCCGGCCGTCGGAGAACGGGACGTACTCGTGGGGCATCCAGTCCTTGGCGACCTTGAGATGCCGGTTGAGTTCCTTCTCCACCACCTCTTCCAGCGCGTACAGCAGCTGGGCGTCCGTCCACGCCTTCGAACTGCCGAGGTGGGGAGAGGTGATCGTCACGGGTGCTCCTGGGGACGGGAGATTTACCTACGGCCTCGTAGGTTACGTGTCCGTAGGTTAAGCGTAGGTAAGCCCTCCGCCAAGCCTGACCGGTGCCGGGGCCGCTCCCGGGGGTCTTCCGGGCGGGCTCCGGAGCAGGCCGCGCGGGGCCGGGGAGCACCATGACGGGACAGGTCGGGCCGCACCCCGCTCAGTGGCTGTCGCCCAGGAACTCCGCCAGCTCCCGGTCGAGGTCCAGGAACCGGTGCTCGTCGCCCGCGGGCACCAACTCCTGCGCACGCCTGAGGAATCGGCGCAGCTCCGAGGTGCGGACGTGCACCATCGCGACGCCCTCGGCGGCATGGAACTCGAGCGCGGTCCGTTCCTGGCCGAAGGGCCGCACCCGTACGTCCCCGAGACCGGCGGGTGCGTCCACGCCTCGGGCCAGCAGCTCCCGGGAGAACTCCCACGAGACGTCCGTGCCCTCCAGCGTGGCCCTGGCCGGGAACGCGATCCGGACCGCGAACGGTTGGGCGCGGTCGTACCGCAAGGTGGCGGCCAGCGTCGCCGTCCGCGGAACGGACGCGACCATGCGGGCCTGTACGGGCTGCTCGATAAGGCTGGACAAGACCTGCTCCCTCGCACGGCTGGACGAACGGACTCCGGAACTGGAGTAGACGACGGAACACCGCGATCCGTGCACCGACCCGGGGCGTGAGCTCCGTCACCGCCGAAACCCCCGGGCCTGATCATCTGCCCCGGAAGCGCCCGTCCATCCCGTTCATCCCGACCAGCCCGTCCAGCCCGTGCGTCCCGTCCCTTCCGCGTGTCCCGCCGTCCCGCCCGGCCAACAGGACAGGGCCCGCGAACCTCCCATCGGCGGAGAGTCGTGACATCGCGGTACGCCTCGGGCGGAAAGCCTCCGGCGGCCACTCCGGCGCCCCTGGGCCGTGTCCGCCCCCGCGCGCCGGGCGGGCGGCGCGCAGGGGCGGACGCGGTCTAAGCTCGGCCGTCATGACGACGTTCGCCGTACCCGCCGACGCCGCCGAGGCGCGGGCCGTCCAGGACAGCCTGCGCGACCGGGTGGTGACCGAGGACTCCGGACCGGCCCCCGGCTCGGGCCACGTCACCGGGGTGGACGTCGCCTACGACGACGAACGGGACCTCGTCGTCGCGGCGGCCGTGGTGCTGGACGCCGCGACGCTCGACGTGGTCGCCGAGACCACCGCCGTGGGCCGGGTCACCTTCCCGTACGTTCCCGGGCTGCTGGCCTTCCGGGAGATACCCACGGTGCTCGCCGCGCTGGAGTCGCTCACGGCCGACCCGGGCCTCGTCGTCTGCGACGGGTACGGGCTGGCCCACCCCCGGCGCTTCGGACTCGCCAGCCATCTCGGGGTACTGACCGGACTCCCCGTCATCGGCGTCGCCAAGAACCCCTTCACCTTCGCGTACGAACCGCCCGGCCCGAAGCGCGGCGACTCCTCCCCGCTGCTGGACGGTACGGAGGAGGTCGGCCGGGCCCTGCGCACCCGGGACGGCACCAAGCCGGTCTTCGTCTCCGTCGGCCACCGCACCACGCTGGACACCGCCTGCGCCCACACCCTGGCGCTGACCCGGGAGTTCCGCCAGCCCGAGACCACCCGCAGGGCCGACGCGCTCTGCCGGCGCGCACTGCGGGAAGCGGCGGGCTGACGGGGGCGCTCCCCGGCGCCCTCCCGGGTGCTCGGACTCCCGGCGCTCTTCCGGGTGTTCGGATTCCCGGCGTTCTTCCGGGCGCTCGGTGCCGGGCTCGAGCGGGAGCCCCGGGCACGCTTCAGCGCCGGGCCGCCACCCGGAAGCCCAGCCCCGAGGCCCGCAGTCGTTCCAGCAGGGCATCGCCCATGGCCACCGCCGTCGTCACCTGGCCCGAGGTCTCCGGCAGATCGTCCAGGGCGAGGCAGAGGGCGGCCTCGCCCAGCATCCGTGCCGTCTCGTCGTACCCCGGGTCGCCGCCGGAGACCTCGGTGAAGACCCGCCGGCCGCCCCCCTCCCCGATGAACCGCACGGTGAAACTGCTCCGCCCGCGGCGCTCTTCGTCCGGCCCCTCGCCCGACTGGTAACGATCAGTCATCCATGCACGCACAAAAGGCAGTTGGGATGCCGCGACCAGGGTCATCAGCCCCGCCGTGCCACCCAGTGCGACGGGCAGGTGCTTCACCGAGGCGAAGTGGCGATAGCGGAAGTCGGGGCCGTAGCGCTCCAGCGCACGCGCCGAACGGCCCACGATCTGCGGGTCCACGGTCGGCAGCGGCAGGGCCCAGGTCCCGGTCTCCCCGCTGAAGTGCGGGGTCCCCAGCGGGGTCCGGACACGGCGGCCGGTGAGCCGGGGCTCGCGCTCCCTGCGTTCCCGGGCGGCGGCCAGCATCTGCCGTCCCCGGCCCATCGCGTTCACCGCCGAGGCGAACGTACCGCCGGAGAACACCGCGTGGGCGCGGACGAAGGCGTCGACCGTCAGCGGCACGCCCTCGGGCAGCTGCCGGACGGTGAAGTACGCGCCGAGGTCGTGGGGCACCGAGTCGAAGCCGCACGCGTGCACCAGGCGCGCCCCGGTCTCCCGGGCGGGCCCGTCGTGGTCGAGCCAGGTCCGGTCGATGAACTCGGCCTCGCCGGTGAGGTCCAGGTAGTCCGTACCTGCCCGGGCGCAGGCCGCGACGAGTGTGTTCCCGTGACGGAGGAACGGGCCGACCGTGGTGGCCACCACGTTCGCGGACAGGGCGAGTTCACGCAGCGCGGTGGGGTCGTCGGCGTCCGCCACGAGCAGGGCGGGCTCCGGTCCCTTCGCGATGAGCCCCGCGCGCAGCCGCTCCAGCTTCTCGCGGCTGCGCCCGGCCAGCGCCCAGCGCAGCCCCTCGGGGGCGTGGGCCGCGAGATGCGCGGCGGTCAGCGTGCCGACGAAGCCGGTGGCGCCGTACAGGACGACGTCGTAGGGGCGTGTCGATCCGTGGTGCCTCTTCATGTGCGCCTCCGCTGGGGTCGGCTCCGGGTGCGTGGCAGCCGAGGGTAGACCCGTGGCCGGGGGGAGGTGAACCACTCCGGCGGCGGGTCGGCGGATGACGCGTGGCACTCGGGGCGGAACGGTGGGTGACGGTGCACCATGGGAGGTGAGGAAACTAAGCGGTCGCTCGGCCAAAAGCCTTGTGCGGAGCGGCGGTCATTCTTAGCATCGTCGATGTTACATCGGTTGTGTCACACCGCTGGGGGCTTGATGGCTGTGTCGGGGAACGGCCCCCTCTCCGGAGTGCGCGTGGTCGAACTGGCGGGCATCGGCCCCGGCCCGTTCGCCGCGATGCTCCTGGCCGACCTCGGCGCCGACGTGGTCCGGGTGGAGCGGCCCGGCGGGGCGGTGCTCGGCATCGACCCGGCCCGCGACCTGACCAACCGCAACAAGCGCTCCGTCCTGCTCGACCTCAAGACGGAAGCGGGCGCCTCGGCCGTCCTCGCCCTCGCCCGACGCGCCGACATCCTCATCGAGGGGTACCGCCCGGGGGTCGCCGAACGGCTCGGAGTCGGACCCGACGCCTGCCTCGGCCGCAACCCCCGGCTCGTCTACGGGCGGATGACCGGCTGGGGCCAGGAGGGCCCGCTCGCCCAGCGCGCCGGACACGACGTCTCCTACCTCGCGCCGACCGGCACCCTCTCCATGATCGGCCGCCCCGGCGAGCCCCCGGCCGTCCCGGCCAATTTGCTCGGCGACTACGCGGGCGGCTCCCTCTACCTCGTGGTCGGCGTGCTCGCCGCCCTCCAGCACGCCCGTACCCCCGGCGGGAGCGGTCAGGTCGTGGACGCCGCGATCGTCGACGGCGCCGCCCACCTCGCCACCATGATCCACGGCATGCTGGCGGCCGGGGCCTGGCAGGACCGGCGCGGCTCCAACCTTCTCGACGGCGGCTGCCCCTTCTACGGCACGTACGCGACGTCCGACGGCGAGGCCATGGCGGTCGGGCCGCTGGAACAGCGGTTCTACGACGAGTTCACGGCGCTCCTCGGCATCGCCGAAGAACTGCCCGACCGCGCGGACCTCGCCCGCTGGGCGGAGCTGCGCACCGCGGTCGCGGACCGGTTCCGCAGCCGTACCCGCGCCGAGTGGACCGAGGTGTTCGAGGGCACCGACGCCTGCGTCGCCCCGGTCCTCTCCCTGCGCGAGGCCCCCGGCCACCCGCATCTCGCCGCCCGCGCCACCTTCGTGGAGCATGCCGGGATCACCCAGCCCGCCCCCGCCCCACGCTTCTCCGCCACCCCCACCGCCGTACGCACCGCCCCCGCCCTGCCCGGCAGCGGCGCCGCGTCGGTGGCGGCGGAGTGGGGCGTGCCGGAACTGCTCGGCGGCGGCGGCGTCGGCGACGGGGACGGGGGCGCGCCGGCGCCGTTCGGTCGGCCGCCGGAGGAGGCTTCCGGATGAGGGCGGGACCGGTGCACACCATCCGACACCCATTCCAGGAGGCCCGGTGAAACGCCAGCTCTTCGCCGCCGAACACGACGTGTTCCGCGAGACCGTCCGCACCTTCCTCGCCAAGGAGGTGCTTCCGCACTACGAGCAGTGGGAGAAGGACGGCATCGTCTCCCGCGAGGCGTGGCGCGCGGCGGGCCGACAGGGGCTGCTCGGCCTCGCCGTCCCCGAGGAGTTCGGCGGGGGCGGCAACGACGACTTCCGCTACAGCGCCGTACTCGCCGAGGAGTTCACCCGGGCGGGGGTCAGCGGCCTCGCGCTCGGCCTGCACAACGACATAGTCGGGCCCTACCTCACCGGCCTCTCCACCCCCGAGCAGAAGCGGCGCTGGCTCCCGGGCTTCTGCTCCGGCGAGACCATCACCGCCATCGCCATGACCGAACCCGGGGCCGGCTCCGACCTCCAGGGCATCCGGACGACCGCCGAGGACCGGGGCGACCACTGGCTCCTCAACGGGTCCAAGACGTTCATCTCCAACGGCATCCTCGCCGACCTGGTGGTCGTCGTCGCCCGTACGTCACCGGAAGGCGGGGCCAAGGGGCTCTCGCTCCTCGTGGTCGAACGCGGCGCGGCGGGCTTCGAACGCGGACGCAACCTCGACAAGATCGGCCAGAAGTCCCAGGACACCGCCGAACTCTTCTTTCACGACGTCCGGGTCCCCAAGGAGAACCTTCTCGGCGAACTCCACGGCGGATTCCTTCACCTGATGACCAATCTGGCGCAGGAGCGGATGGGGATCGCGGTCGCCGGCATCGCCGCCGCCGAACACCTGCTGGAGATCACCACCCGGTACGTCAAGGAGCGCGAGGCGTTCGGCCGGCCGCTCGCGAGGCTCCAGCACGTCCGGTTCGAGATCGCCGAGATGGCCACCGAGTGCGCCGTCACCCGCACCTTCCTCGACCGGTGCATCGCCGAGCACGCGGAGGGCACGCTCGACGCGGTGCACGCCTCGATGGCCAAGTGGTGGGCGACCGAACTCCAGAAGCGGGTGGCCGACCGCTGCCTCCAACTGCACGGCGGATATGGCTACATGGCCGAGTTCCCGGTCGCCAGGGCCTTCACGGACGGACGCATCCAGACGATCTACGGCGGGACGACCGAGATCATGAAGGAGATCATCGGCCGCTCCCTGCTCTCCTGAGCGCCCCACGCGTCCCCGCCGGCGCCGCACGCCCGTCCGTCGCACACCCGAAATCCCGCCCTCCGAAAGGCTGTTGTCTTGAGTACCGAAGCGTTCGTCTACGACGCGATCCGCACCCCGCGCGGTCGCGGCAAGGCCAATGGGGCCCTGCACGGAACCAAGCCGATCGACCTGGTCGTCGGCCTCATCCACGAGATCCGCGCCCGCTTCCCCGGCCTGGACCCGGCGGCCGTCGACGACATCGTCCTCGGTGTCGTCAGCCCGCTCGGCGACCAGGGGTCCGACATCGCGCGGATCGCGGCCATCGCGGCGGGACTCCCGGACTCCGTCGCCGGCGTCCAGGAGAACCGCTTCTGTGCCTCCGGCCTCGAAGCCGTCAACCTCGCTGCCGCGAAGGTCCGTTCGGGGTGGGAGGACCTGGTCCTCGCCGGTGGCGTCGAGTCCATGTCGCGCGTCCCCATGGGCTCGGACGGCGGCGCCTGGGCGATGGACCCGATGACCAGCTTCGAGACCGGCTTCGCCCCGCAGGGCATCGGCGCCGACCTCATCGCCACCGTCGAGGGCTTCTCCCGCCGCGACGTCGACGAGTACGCCGCCCTCTCCCAGGAGCGCGCCGCCGAGGCGTGGAAGGAGGGCCGCTTCGCCCGTTCGGTGGTCCCCGTCAAGGACCGCAACGGCCTCGTCGTCCTCGACCACGACGAGCACATGCGCCCCGGCACCACCGCCGACTCGCTCGCCGCCCTCAAGCCCTCCTTCGCCACCATCGGCGAGATGGGCGGCTTCGACGCGGTGGCCCTGCAGAAGTACCACTGGGTCGAGAAGATCGACCACGTCCACCACGCGGGCAACTCCTCCGGGATCGTGGACGGCGCCGCGCTCGTCGCGATCGGCTCGAAGGAGGTCGGCGAGCGCTACGGCCTCACCCCGCGCGCCCGGATCGTCTCCGCCGCCGTCTCCGGCTCCGAGCCCACCATCATGCTGACCGGCCCCGCCCCCGCCTCCCGCAAGGCGCTCGCCAAGGCCGGGCTGACCATCGACGACATCGACCTGATCGAGATCAACGAGGCCTTCGCCGGAGTGGTGCTCCGCTTCGTCCGGGACATGGGCATCGGCCTCGACAAGGTCAACGTCAACGGCGGAGCCATCGCGCTCGGCCACCCCCTCGGCGCCACCGGCGCGATGATCCTCGGCACCGTCGTCGACGAACTCGAACGGCGCGACCTGCGGTACGGGCTCGTCACCCTCTGCGTGGGCGGCGGCATGGGCGTCGCCACCGTCGTCGAACGCGTCTGACCGGCCCCGCCCTCCCGCCACGCCCGCTGCCTACGGAGAAGAACCCATGACCGAGAGCACCACCATCCGCTGGGAAGAGGACGGGACCGGCGTCGTCACCCTCGTCCTCGACGACCCGAACCAGTCCGCCAACACGATGAACCAGGCCTTCACCCGGTCCCTCGCGGCGATCGCCGACCGCGCCGAGGCCGAGAAGGAGAACATCCGCGGCATCGTCGTCACCTCCGCGAAGAAGACCTTCTTCGCCGGGGGAGACCTCAAGGAGATGATCCACGCCCGGCCCGAGGACGCGAAGGACGTCTTCGACACCGGGATGGCCATCAAGCGCTCCCTGCGCCGCATCGAGACCCTCGGCATCCCCGTGGTCGCCGCCATCAACGGCGCTGCCCTGGGCGGCGGTTACGAGATCGCCCTCGCCTGCCACCACCGGATCGCGCTGGACGCGCCCGGCTCCCGCATCGGCCTCCCCGAGGTCACCCTCGGGCTGCTCCCGGCGGGCGGCGGCGTCACCCGTACCGTACGCCTCATGGGCATCGCCGACGCATTGCTCAAGGTGCTGCTCCAGGGCACCCAGTACACCCCGGCCCGCGCCCTGGAGAACGGCCTCGTCCACGAAGTGGCCGCCACCCGCGAGGAGATGCTGGACCGGGCCCGCGCCTTCATCGACGCGCACCCCGAGTCCCAGCAGCCCTGGGACGTGAAGGGGTACCGGATTCCGGGCGGCACCCCGTCCAACCCCCGGTTCGCCGCCAACCTCCCGGCCTTCCCCGCCAACCTCAAGAAGCAGTTCGCCGGGGCGCCGATGCCCGCACCCCGCAACATCCTGGCGGCGGCCGTCGAGGGCTCGCAGGTCGACTTCGAGACCGCGCAGACCATCGAGGCCCGCTACTTCACCGAACTGGTCACCGGCCAGGTCGCCAAGAACATGATCCAGGCGTTCTTCTTCGACCTCCAGGCCGTCAACTCCGGCGCCAGCCGCCCCGAGGGCGTCGAGCGCCGCACCGTCCGCAAGGTCGCCGTGCTCGGCGCCGGAATGATGGGCGCCGGCATCGCGTACTCCTGCGCCCGGGCCGGTATCGAGGTCGTCCTCAAGGACGTCACCACCGAGGCCGCCGCGAAGGGCAAGGCCTACAGCGAGAAACTGCTGGCCAAGGCGGTCTCCCGGGGACGCACCACCGAGGCCGCCCGCGACGAGCTGCTCGCCCGCATCACCCCGACCGGCGACCCCGCCGACCTCGCCGGATGCGACGCCGTCATCGAGGCGGTCTTCGAGGACACCTCCCTCAAGCACAAGGTGTTCCAGGAGATCCAGGACATCGTCGCCCCCGACGCGCTGCTCTGCTCCAACACCTCCACCCTGCCCATCACCGTCCTCGCCGAAGGCGTCACCCGCCCCGCCGACTTCATCGGGCTGCACTTCTTCTCCCCGGTCGACAAGATGCCGCTGGTCGAGATCATCAAGGGCGGGGCCACCGGCGACGAGGCCCTGGCCCGCGCCTTCGACCTGGTCCGCCAGATCAGGAAGACCCCGATCGTGGTCAACGACTCGCGCGGCTTCTTCACCTCCCGCGTCATCGGCCACTTCATCAACGAGGGCGTCGCGATGGTCGGCGAGGGCATCGAGCCCTCCTCCGTCGAGCAGGCAGCCGCCCAGGCCGGTTACCCCGCCAAGGTCCTCTCCCTGATGGACGAGCTGACGCTCACGCTGCCCCGCAAGATCCGCAACGAGACCCGGCGCGCCGTCGAGGAGTCCGGCGGCACCTGGACCCCGCACCCCTCGGACGCGGTCGTGGACCGGATGGTCGAGGAGTTCGAACGGCCCGGCCGCAGCGGTGGCGCGGGGTTCTACGAGTACGACGAGTCCGGCCGCCGAGGCGCCCTCTGGCCGGGCCTGCGCGAGCACTTCGGCAAGCCGGGTGCCGCGATCCCGTTCGAGGACATGAAGGAGCGGATGCTCTTCTCCGAAGCCCTGGACAGCGTCCGGTGCCTGGACGAGAACGTCCTCGTCTCCGTCGCCGACGCCAACATCGGCTCCATCATGGGCATCGGCTTCCCGCCGTGGACCGGCGGCGTCCTCCAGTACGTCAACGGGTACGAGGGCGGCCTGCCCGGCTTCGTGGCCCGCGCCCGGGAGCTCGCCGAACGCTACGGAGACCGCTTCCTGCCGCCCGCCCGGCTGGTGGAGATGGCCGAACGGGGCGAGACCTTCCACGACTGAAGCGTGCTGCGGAAGTCCCGCCTGTCCGGCCCTCCGGGCTGACGGGGCCACTTTCGGCACACGTCCTGGTCCGCCGCCCCCGGACGGTGGTCCGCCCCTCGGCGGGCCACCGTCCGGGCGTACGGTGCGCCACGTTCCGGCGTCACGTCAGGGCGCCTGGAACGCGGCGCGCAGCTCGGCCGTCAGCGACCTCTGGAACGCGGTCACCAGCGCCTGCATCACCAGCGGCTGCATGTGCGCCGAGAGCGACTTCATCGCGGCCACGTGCTCCGGGTCCGCCTCGCGCTCACGGTACGGGCTCCACACCTCGTCCCGGAAGAGCCGGGTCAACTCGGCCGCCGCCGACCGGGTGTGCTCCAGCAGGACCGTACGCGCCCGGAGGATCGTCTCGTGCGCGATCGGCACGTCCAGCAGCTCCACCCCCAGCCGGAGCAGCCCCGGATCGACCCGGTGGACCTTCCCGGGCGAGGCCCAGCCCCCCTCGGGCCCGTCCAGCAGCACGCCCATCGCCGCCAGCCGGTCGAGATCCTCCCCGGTGAGCGGCCTGCCCGCCCGCCGCTCCAGCTCCGCCCCGGTCATCTCCTCGACCACGTCCGGCGCCCAGGACGCCACCAGCGCCCGGTGGATCGCCAGATCGTGGGCGCTGAGATCCTCCGGCAACTGCTCCAGATACCGCTCGATCGCGGCCAGCGTCATGCCCTGGCGCTGGAGCTCCTCGATCAGCGCCAGCCGCGACAGATGGCCGTGCCCGTAGTGCCCGACCCGGCGCGGTCCGATCACGGGAGGCGGCAACAGCCCCCGGGTGCTGTAGAAACGCACGGTGCGCACGGTCACCCCGGCGCGGGCCGCCAATTCGTCGACGGTGAGGGTCGGCTCCTCGGGCGCGGTCGCCATGTCTGCTCCTCGGTGCCCGGAGATGGCCGGATCGGTCCCGATCGCCCCGGTCCGGCGATCGCGTGCAACAGTATTGCTGTCTCACCACCGTGGTGAAACCCTCACCGGGCCCACGGAACCGGGGGCCTCGGCCGCCGTGACCGTGCGCGACCGGTTGCGGGACCGATCGGGTCACGTCGCGTTGCGGACGGGTGGTCGGCGTACGGCTCGAACGGGGTACGGACGAAGGTGCGCAGCGACGCGTACGCGCACCGCCGTGAACCGGATGAGGCGGCGCGGTCTGTTCACATGTTCCGGCCGTGGTGATCCACGAGTGCAGTGAGGAGCCGGGTCAACTCCTCGCGTTCCGGCGGGGTCAGTGGCGCGAGCACCGCGTTCTCCGTCTCGGTGAGCAGCTTGTCCAGCTTCAGCAGGTGCCGGTGCCCCTGCTTCGTGACGGAGATGATGTTCTGCCGGCGATCGGCGGGATTGGCCGCGCGTTCCACCAGTCCGCGATCGGCCAGTTCGTTGATCACCGTGACCATGTCGCTGCGGTAGATCCCCGTGCGGCGACTCAGCTCCGCCTGGCTGGCGGGTCCGAACTCGTCCAGCGTGGCGAGCGCCGCGTAATGCCACTTGCGGGCGCCCGCGCGTGTCAGCTCCTCGTTCACCAGGCGATCCGAGTGGATCGCGGCCAGCGACAGAAGACGGGTCCCCAGATTCCGCAGCCGCGTGGCGGTGACCAGGCGGTCGGTCTCACTCGCCGTGTCGGGCGTTCCGTTGTTCATGTGGTGATCCTACGTTGCGTTAGTCCCACTAACGAACTATCGTCATCGACGAGAGAAACGTTAGTGTGGCGAACGATTCGGCGAGGCGGAACGATGTCGTCCGAACGTTCGAACGTCGAATGCAGCTCGTGGAGTTGAGACCATGATCAAGCCGTTCCGCATCGACATCCCCCAGGCCGACCTCGACGACCTGAACGACCGGCTCTCCCGCACCCGTTGGCCCAACGAGGTCACCGACGCCGGGTGGGACTACGGCTTCCCGCTGGCGAGGCTCAGGGAACTGGCCGAATACTGGCGCACCGGCTACGACTGGCGCGAGCACGAGGAGGAGCTCAACGAGCTTCCGCACTTCACCACCGAGATCGACGGCCAGAACATCCACTTCGTCCACGTCCGGTCTTCGACGCCCGACGCGCTCGCGCTGATCCTCACCCATGGCTGGCCCGGTTCGTTCCTCGAGTTCCTCGACGTGATCGAACCGCTGTCACACGACTTCCACCTGGTGATTCCGTCCATCCCGGGGTACGGCTTCTCCGGTCCGACCCACGAACGTGGCTGGGACACGGTCCGGATCGCGCGGGCCTGGGCCGAACTCATGCGCCGGCTCGGGTACGAGCGCTACGGCGCGCAGGGCGGCGACTTCGGCTCGGGCATCTCGACGGCGCTCGGCGCGGTGGCACCCGAACGGGTCGTCGGGGTTCACGTCAACTACCTGCCGACCCGACCGGTGCCGGACGCCGGCATCGAACTGTCCGAGACGGACGAGGCGCGGCTGGACAGGATCCGGCAGCTGATGGCGAACCGTCCGCCGTACCAGGCCCTGCAGGCCACGACCCCGCAGACCATCGGATACGCGCTGACCGACTCGCCGGTCGGGCAGTTGGCCTGGATCGCCGAGCGCTTCGCGCAGTGGACGGACCCCCGCTCGCCGATCAGTGACGAGCGGATGCTCACCGACATCTCGCTGTACTGGCTGACTGCCACCGCGGCTTCCTCGGCGCGGCTGCACCGCGACGCTCCGCGGCGCGTCGACCCGTGCCCGGTACCGGTGGGCGTGGCGGTGTTCGCGCACGACATCACGCAGTCGGTGCGACCGCTGGCCGAGCGGCTGTACGACATCAGGCACTGGTCGGAGTTCGAGCGCGGCGGCCACTTCGCCGCGATGGAGGTGCCGGAGCTGCTCGCCGGGGACGTCCGGGACTTCTTCCTCACCCGCGTCACGCACGACCACCGGGCCGCCACCCCTCCAGGTCTCGTCTGACGAGCCCTGGAGGGGTGGCGGGCGGTTGTCCAGCCCGCCGCGCCCGGCGAGCGGCGTCCCGGCCGGCCAAGCTCCACCTGCTCGCCGCACTGGGCCTGAAGCGTTTCCCGTCGACGGACCGCCAGGATTCCGCACCGGCACCGGCACCGGCACCGGCGAAGCGCGAAGGCTGAACCGTGCGGACGCGGCCGGGGTGCTTGTCAGTGGCCGCCCCTACGGTGGGTGACATGTCGGGGATTACGTACCTCAAGGGCGACGCCACCGCTCCTCAGGCCCAGGGCGTCCAGCTGATCGTGCACGTCTGCAACGACCGGGGTGGCTGGGGCAAGGGCTTCGTCCTGGCCCTCTCGCGCCGCTGGCCGGAGCCCGAGGCCGCCTACCGCCGCTGGTACCGCGAACGCGCGGGGAACGACTTCGGCCTGGGCGCCGTCCAGTTCGTACGGGTGGGCCCCCTCCTGTGGGTGGCCAACCTGGTGGGCCAGCGGGGGATACGCAGAGGAAGCGGCAGTGCGCCCGTGCGGTACGAGGCGATCGACGCGGGCCTGGAGACGGTGGCCGAACGCGCCGTCGAGCTGGGGCGTGCCGTAGGCGCGTCGGTCCACATGCCGAGGATCGGCTGCGGTCTCGCGGGCGGCCACTGGTCCCGGATCGAACCGCTCATAGAGCAGAGGCTGGTGAGCCGCGGCGTTCCGGTGACGGTGTACGACCTCGGGTGAGCGACGGGCGGTTCGCGTCGTGACTCCGTCGCTCAGAGCTCGACTCCGCCGCCCGGAACAGCGACTCCCGGCCCGCGCAGGCCTCCTGTCCGCTGTCCGGCTGAGGCGAGACCGTGCTCGGCACCGGTTAACCTGCTGCGCACCGCGGGCCCCGTCCGAAGAACCGGCCCGAGAAACTGGTCCATGTCATTCCCCGTGCCCAGGCCGCCGGTCTGGTCGCCCGTGTCAAGCGGGGCAAGACGTGGAACGCCCTGTACCTGTGGTTTCCCGGCGGCAGGAGGCCGACCCGGCTGAACGTCTCCTACCACTCGCGGGACGAGCTGGAGAGATTTCTGAGCGACTTCCCCGAGGAAGCCGCGCGCGGGTAGGCGGGCGTCGGGCGCTGGGAGCGGGGCGTGAGATGCGGGGGGTGTGACCGGGGCCGTCCGGCAAGGGCCTGGAAGGCCTCGCCTCGGTGGATACGGAGCGACGGCTCATGTCTCCTTGTAGCACCAGCGGTTAAGGTGGCGGCGAGTGGCACGGACGGCGGCGACACGGGGGAGAACTCATGACGGTACCGGCCGGTGACGAGGCGCTGACGGCGCGTGCGCTCGAAAAGGCCCCGCCCTCCGACGCGTTGACCGAGCAGATCCTCGACGCGGCGCGCGAGCAGTTCATGACCCTCGGGCTGCGCCGCTCCACCGTCGACGACGTGGCCCGGCGGGCCAAGGTCTCCCGGGTCACGGTCTACCGGCGCATCGGCAACAAGGAGGCCCTGGTCTCCGCCTGCCTGCTGCGCGAGTACCGCCGCTTCGTGGGGGAGGTGGACGAGGCGGTGGCCGCACTGCCGTCGGTGGAGGAACGGCTGGTCGCCGGGTTCGTGGCGGTGCTCCGGCACGTCCGCGAACACCCGCTCATCGGGGGTCTGCTGAAGCTGGAGCCGGAGGTCATGCTGCCCTTCCTCACGGTGGACAGCGGTCCCGCGTTCCTCGCCATGCGCGACTTCCTGACCGACCGCCTCCGCCACGCCCAGCAGCTGGAGGGCCGGCCCGAGACGGACTCGGCGCCCGTCGCCGAGGTGATGGTGCGCATCACCGTCTCCTTCCTCCTCAACCCGCTGAGCTGCTTCGAGCTCGACGACGACGCGCAGGTGGCGGCCTTCGCCCGTCGCTGCCTCGTCCCCCTCCTCGCGGCCGGGTGAACCGCCGGGCCGTGTCCGGCCGTGCACGTCGGACACCGCCCGCCCGGCATGCTCCGGACGAGAGGCGCTAAGGAGCCGGACGCGGAGGAACCCCGGACGAGTCCGCCGCATCCGCCACCTCGTCGGGCAGCGGCTCGATCGGGCGGTTCTGCGCCCAGTGCGGCCCCAGGTCGTCGAGCCGGTAGCCGAAGGGGTAGCTGCGCGGACGGGGTCTGGACGGCAGCCATCCGGGCCGGGCGGGCAACAGCCGTACGACGTGGGCGCGGACGCGCAGTGCCCGCACCGCCAGGATCTGGACCGGGCGGGGCTGCGGGGTGAACCCCAGGGCCCGCAGCAGCGGTTCGTCCAGCAGGGCCAGGACGAACCGGGCCACCAGCGGGCGCAGCGGGGACGGGTACCAGCCGGCCATGGTGCGCAGCGTGGCGGTGGCGACCCGGCGGTTCGCCGGGACGGGCGCGAACATCTCCGCCTCGTACGCTTCGAGCAGTTCCTCGAACTCCGCGTAGGTGGCGGGGACCGACGTGAGGCCCATCACCCGGCCCATGTTCCGCCCGACTTCGGCGAGGGCCTGTACCTCCTCCGGGCACAGCGGGCGCCAGCCGAACCGGTCGATCCAGCGCTTGGGGCCGACGACCGTGGTGGCCAGGACGTAGAGGTAGTCCTCGTTGGGTATGCGGTAGCGGCTGTGAATGCGGTTGAGGTGGCGGGCGGCGGCCCGTGCGCGCTCCGATTCGAAGCCGTCGGCCGTCAACTCGTAGGTGAGCAGCACCGTGTCGTCGTAGCGCTTCTGCCCGCTGCGTTCGAACTCCTGGGTGCGGTCGAGCAGTACGGAGATGCCCGGGATGCCGAAGTCGCGCAGGAACGCGACGCTCACGCCCTGCCGGTAGTCCCAGGGGAACTCGTACTGGGACACCAGCCGGAGGATCTCGGCGCAGTCGCGCACCGGGTCCATCCGGCGGATCGCCCTCAGGCGGCTGTAACGGCCCATGATGTGCACCCTCCTGCGGAAATGTGCGGTTCACCGTGCCGACCCCGCGCCCGTGGTTTGTGTAACCGGCCCGGTCAACTCACGTGCTGAGCAAGGGGGTTGAGGCCGGAGAGGGCTTCGGAGTCAATGTTACAAATACTATTGACTTGTTTCATCGGGGCGTCAACGGGCCGAGACGAATCCGCTGCCGGGCCCGCCGGTGCCGCGCCGGTGGTCCACTCGCATACTGGGAGGCGTACACGCGCGGCCACCTGCGAACGGGCCAGGTGTCCGCTTGGCCGCCGACCGCCGGGAGCATCCGTATGAGCGCCGAGGGAACCGGGCGGACGGACCCCGTGCCGCCCCCGCCGGGCGGTGTGCTGTGGAGCCTCGCCGGTGACGTCCGAGGGCTGCTGATGCTGCCCGCCGCACTCACCCTCCAAGTCGCCCACCCCGCCGTGGGCGCGGGCGTCGACGAGCACTCGGTCTTCCGCACCGACCCCTGGGGGCGCGGCGAACGGTCCCTGCGCTCCCTCCAGCTCTGGGTGTACGGCGGCGAGAAGGGCGTGGCCGAAGGGCGGCGGCTGCGCGCCCTGCACCGCACCATCCAGGGCACCGACTCCCGGGGGCGCGGCTACCACGCCCTCACCCCGGCGAACTACGCCTGGGTGCACGCCACCGGCTTCCCCGTCTACCAGCACGCCTCGCGCTACCTCGTACGCCCGCTCACCGACGCCCAGGAGCGCGCGCTGTACCGGGAGTGGCTCCAGGTCGGCCGCGTCCTCGGCATCCACGACCGGGACATGCCCCGGACGATCGAGGAGTTCTGGCCCTACTACCGCAAGGTGCTCGCCGAGGAGCTGGAGCGCAACGCGGTCGTCGAGGAGCTGGTCGCCACCGACCGGCCCGTACCGCCGCCCGACCGGGGGCCCCTGCCGCTGCGCCTGGTCGCGCGCGTCCTGTGGCCGGTGATCCTGCCGCCGCTCGCCCGGTTCCGCGCCTTCCTCACGGTCGGTCTGATGCCGCCCGACGCCCGCGCCGCGATCGGCCTGGAGTGGACCCCCGCGCAGGAGAGGCGCCTACGGCGCTTCGGCGCCGTCGTACGCCGCGTGGTGCCGGCCCTTCCCGAGCGGATGCGGTATCTGCCCCTGGCTCGCGAGGCGCGCCGAGCCGCCCGCACGGGGTGAGCGCGCGCGTGAACGGGCGGGTGAACGGGCACGGGCGGACCGCCACCGCTCGTGGATCCCCGACCGGTCGCGCCCCGTGTGGTACTGCCTACAAGGAGTGATGTCCGGACTCCCGAAAGGTACCCAGGTGCCCCACGTGCCGCAGGACGACCCGAAGCCGGACGGCCTGCCCGTCACGGCGGACCTCCCCGAAGACCCGCGCCACGGGCAAAAACCCGTCACCGACCGGGTGGTCTTCGGCGTCACCGCCGTCCTCACGCTCGCCTTCGTGCTCTGGGGCTCGGTCGCGACCGACTCGCTGGAAAGCGTCTCCACCGATCTGCTCGAAGGGCTCATCCACAACGGCGGCTGGGCCTTCATGCTCGCCGCGTCCGGCTTCGTGGTCTTCGCGCTGTGGCTGGCGATCAGCCGCTACGGACGGATCCAGCTCGGCCAGGAGGGGGAGGAACCGGAGTTCCGGACCGTCTCCTGGGTCGCGATGATGTTCAGCGCCGGCATGGGCATCGGCCTGATGTTCTACGGGGTGAGCGAGCCGCTGGCCCATTTCACGGACCCGCCCCCCGGAACCCGCCCCGTCGACGAGGCGGAGGCGATGCAGACCGCGATGGCCACCACCCTCTTCCACTGGACGCTCCACCCCTGGGCGATCTACGCGGTGGTCGGGCTCGCCATCGCGTACAGCACCTACCGCAGGCGCCGCCGGCAGACGATCAGCGCCGTCTTCGAACCGCTCATCGGGGAACACCACTCCCGGGGCGGCTTCGGCAGGATCATCGACATCCTCGCTATCTTCGCGACCCTGTTCGGCTCGGCCGCCTCCCTCGGGCTCGGCGCGCTCCAGATCGGCAGCGGATTCCACGAGCTGAACTGGCGGGAGAAGACCGGCACGGGCCTGCTCGTCGCCATCATCGCCGTGCTGACCGTGGCCTTCGTCGCCTCGGCCGTCTCCGGGGTGGAGAAGGGCATCCAGTGGCTCTCCAACATCAACATGGTGCTCGCCCTGATCCTCGCCGTCTTCGTGTTCGTCGCCGGCCCCACGATCATCGTGCTCGACCTGCTGCCCACCTCCATCGCCGAGTACTTCCGCGAACTGCCCCAGCTCGCCGGACGCACCGAGGCGACCGGCGAGGGCGAGGTCGCCGACTGGCTGGGCTCCTGGACGGTCTTCTACTGGGCGTGGTGGATCTCCTGGACGCCCTTCGTCGGCATGTTCATCGCCCGCATCAGCCGGGGCCGCACCATCCGCCAGTTCATCGGCGGGGTCATCCTCGTCCCCAGCACCGTCAGCCTGGTCTGGTTCGCGATCTTCGGCGGCTCCGCGATCCGGCTCAAGGAAGCGGGCAAGCTCGCGGGCGCCGACACCCCGGAGGCGCAGCTCTTCGGGGTCCTCCAGCAGTTCCCGGTCGCCACCCTGATGAGCGTCCTGGTGATGATCCTCGTCGGGATCTTCTTCGTCTCCGGCGCGGACGCCGCCTCCATCGTCATGGGCACCCTCTCGCAGAAGGGCGTCCTGGAGCCGGGCCGGTGGGTGGTCGTCTTCTGGGGCGTCGTCACCGGTGCGGTCGCCGCCGTCATGCTGCTCATCGGCGACGGCGAGGGCGACGCGCTGGCCGGCCTCCAGAACCTCACCATCCTGGTCGCCGCGCCCTTCACGATCGTGATGGTCGGCATGTGCGTCTCCCTCATGCGGGACCTGCGTCAGGACCCGCTCATCGTCCGCCAGGAGTTCGGCATCGAGGCGGTCGAGAGCGCGGTCGTCCAGGGCCACGCGAAATACGACGGCGACTTCGAGATCCGGATCGGCCCCGGGAGCCAGGTCACCGAGGACCACCGGCACCAGCACGAGGACCCCGGGCCCGCGGGGCCGCCCCCGGCGGAGTGAAACCGGGGCCGTACGGGGCTTCCGGGGGCCGCCGCCACGAGGCCGTGGCACGCGGGAGGTGGGTGCGGCGGCGGTACCGGGCGCGCCGGGCGGCCCCCGTGGGTGTCCGGTACCGCCCCCGCGTCCGGCTTCCCGTGCGTGTCAGGTACCGCGCCCCCGCGTCCGGCTCACCCCACCAGGCGCGCAGCCTCCCGCGCGCAGCCCCAGGCGACCGTGACGCCCGCGCCCCCGTGCCCGTAGTTGTGGACCACCCGGCCGCCGCCCGGCAGCTCCTCCGCCTCGATCCGCACCCCCGCGTCCCGCGCCGGGCGCAGCCCCACCCGGTGCCCGAGGACCTTGGCCCCCTCGATCTCGGGCCGGATCCGCGCGCACCGCGCCATGATGCCGGCGGCGATGCGCGGGTCCGGCTCGGTGGACCGGTCGTCGTCCTGCGCGGTGCCGCCCAGTACCAGCCCGAACGGCTGCGGGAACACGTACGTCGTCCAGCCCGTCGCGGGATCGGGGGCCGCGTACCACTCCGTGATCCCCGGGTTCTCCACCAGGACGAGCTGGCCCCGCACCGGACGCATCCCGCCGTCCGAGGCCAGCGCCTCGGCGCCGAGGCCCGCGCAGTCGACCACCACGGCCGCTTCGGCGGCGGCCTCCCCGAACCCGCTCACGGTGCGCCGCTCGACGGTGCCGCCGGCCGCCCGCAGCCGCCGCTCCAGCCAGGCCAGGTGGTCGGGCATGCTGATCAGGGGCAGCGTCACCCGCAGCCCCTCCGCCACCTCCACCGCGTCCCGCAACCCGGCCGCCCACGGGTCCAGCGCGGCCAGGCGCTCGCCCAGGTGGATCCCGGGCACCATCCTCACCCCGGTCTCCTCCGGGTCCTGCGCCAGCTCCTCGTGGACGGCGAGCGTCTCCAGGGCCCAGTCACCCACCGACCGCGCCGGCTCGATCCGGTACGGCCACCACAGGGCGCCCGCCACCGCCGAGGTGGTGTCCGCCGCCGTGTCCCGCGACCAGACCCGCACCCGGTGGCCCCGCTCCGCGAGCACCACCGCCGTGGTCAGCCCGCTGACCCCGCCGCCCACCACGATCACGTCCGGCATGCCGTCACCCCTGTCGCTCCGCTCCCGTACCCGCACGCTGTCACCCGGAAGCTAACCGAGGGCCCGGCCTTCAGGACAGGGCCCGGTGGATCATGGCCGGGACACGGCCGCGATCCGGACGGCCCCGATCCGCGAGGGCCCCGTTCGGTTACGGCCCCGATCCGCGAGGGCCCCGTTCGGTTACGGCCCCGATCCGCGAGGGCCCCGTTCGGTTACGGCCCCGATCCGCGAGGCCGTGGTCAGTGGCCGCCCGCCGGGGGCTCGCAGTCGGTGCCGTCGGGGTAGCCGCCGAAGGCGTCCGCCGTGACGGAGTCGCGGTTCACCACGCCCTCCACGCACCAGGGCGAGTCGTCGAGGACGATGAGGAAGCCGACTCCGGTCGGGCCGTTCTGGTACGTGGTCCCGGAGCGGTAGCCGAGGCCGTCGAGCACCTCCCGCACGTGCTGGGGAGCGAAGTCGCCACGCTTGCGCAGCGGTTCGAGTGCCCTCTCGACCCGTCCGGTGACCACGAGGCCGTCGCAGCGGTTCTGGCCGTGGAGCGTGAGGGGAACCCGGAACCCGTGGTTCTCGGCGTAGTGGTCGGTCGGAGCGGCGGTCGCGGCGGGGGAGGCGGCGGAGTCCGCCGAAGCCGTCGGAGCGGGGTCCTCGCCGGGGCAGAGGAAGTCCGTCGGGGCGCTCGGCGTCCCAGGCGCGCTCCGGCCCGCTCCCGCCTCGTCCCCGGCCCGCTCCGTACCGCATCCCGTCGCCAGGACGACCGTGGCCACCAGCGGCAGCGCCCAGTACCCGTGCCCTCTCGATGTCGTCATCCGCCGATCCTCTCCCACGTCCCGCGCGCGTGAGTCCCGGTACCCGGGAGACGCAACGACCCGGTCACGATTCGGGGGCGGGCCCGGAAGCTTTGGCGGTCCGGGCCGATTGACGGGCGGGACGCCCGGAACGCTTAGGATCGACACCCTGATGACTGCCACTCTCGTCGCCAAGGACCTCGCCGCCGGACACGGCGACCGCACGCTCTTCGCCGGGCTCGACCTCGTCGTCGCCCCCGGGGACGTGATCGGTCTCGTCGGAGTCAACGGGGCCGGAAAATCCTCCCTGCTCCGGCTGCTCGCGGGGCTCGACCGGCCCGAGGAGGGGGAGCTGCGGCTCTCGCCCCCTTCCGCCACCGTCGGCCACCTCCCGCAGGAGCCCGACCGGCGCCCCGGGGAGACCGTGCGCCAGTTCCTCGCCCGCCGCACCGGCGTCGCCGACGCCCAGGCCGCCATGGACGCCGCGACCCAGGCCCTGGTGGACGGTGCGCCCGGCGCCGACGACGCGTACTCCGAGTCGCTGGAGCGCTGGCTCGACCTCGGCGGCGCCGACCTGGACGAGCGGGCCGAGGAAGTGGCCGCCGACCTCGGGCTCACCGTCGGCCTCGACCTGCCGATGACCGCGCTCTCCGGCGGGCAGGCCGCCCGCGCCGGGCTCGCCTCCCTGCTGCTCTCGCGGTACGACGTCTTCCTGCTGGACGAACCCACCAACGACCTCGACCTCGGCGGTCTGGAGCGCCTGGAACGCTTCGTCTCCGGCCTGCGCGCCGGGACCGTCGTCATCAGCCACGACCGCGAATTCCTCACCCGTACGGTCACCAAGGTCCTCGAACTCGACCTCGCCCAGCAGCAGATCAACCTCTACGGCGGCGGCTATGCCTCCTACCTGGAGGAGCGGGAGCGGGCCCGGACGCACGCCCGTGAGGAGTTCGAGGAGTACGCCGACAAGAAGTCGGCCCTCGAGGGCCGCGCCCAGATGCAGCGGGGCTGGATGGACAAGGGCGTGAAGAACGCCCGGCGCAAGGCCACCGACTCGGACAAGCTGGGCCGCAAGTTCCGCAGCGAGGCCAGCGAGAAGCAGGCGGCCAAGGCCCGGCAGACCCAGCGCATGATCGAACGCCTGGACGTCGTGGAGGAGCCGCGCAAGGAGTGGGAGCTGCGGATGGAGATCGCCACCGCGCCGCGCTCCGGCTCGGTCGTCGCCACCCTGCGCGAAGCCCGCGTGGCCCGGGGCGACTTCACCTTCGGGCCCGTCTCGCTCCAGATCGACTGGGCCGACCGGGTCGCCATCACGGGGGCCAACGGGGCCGGCAAGTCCACTCTGCTGGCAGCACTGTTGGGGCGGCTGGCGGTCGACTCCGGCTCCGCCGTGCTCGGTTCGGGTGTGGTGGTGGGCGAGGTCGACCAGGCGCGTAAGCTCTTCCTCGGCGACGAGACCCTGCTGGCGGCCTTCTGCGCCGCCGTCCCCGACACCGAACCCGCCGAAGTGCGCACCCTGCTCGCCAAGTTCGGGCTGCGCGCGGACCACGTGATGCGCCCGGCGACCACGCTGTCGCCCGGCGAGCGGACCCGCGCGGCGCTCGCCCTGCTCCAGGGCAAGGGCGTCAACCTGCTGGTCCTGGACGAGCCCACCAACCACCTCGACCTGCCCGCCATCGAGCAGCTGGAGTCCGCGCTCGACTCGTACAACGGCACGCTCCTCCTGGTCACGCACGACCGGCGGATGCTGGAGGCGGTCCGTACGACCCGGCGCATCGAGGTCGCGGACGGGCGGATCACCGAGCTCTGAGGGGGCGCACGAAGGCGGGCCGGAAGACCTCCGGGCCCGGACCGCCCCGCGCAACGCCGACGGGCCGACCCCGAGGGGCCGGCCCGTCCGCCGTGTCCGGGTGGCCGTCAGCGCTTCCGGCCGCCGCCCTGGCCCGGGTCGGCGAGGCCGGCGCGCCGCAGCGCGTCCGCCATGGCGCTGTTGGCGGGCGCGGGTGCGCCCGAGGGTCGGGCGCCGCCGCCCGTACCGCTGCCGCGCCGGTCACCGCCCTGCCGACGTCCGCCGCCGTCCGACTGGCGCTGGCGCGGAGGCCGGCCGCCCTGGCCCGGTGCCGCGTCGCGCTCCCGCCGGCCGCCGCCCTGGCCGGACGTCGCCTCGTCGTCCAGGCGCAGCGTCAGCGAGATCCGCTTGCGCGGGACGTCGACGTCCATGACCTTGACCTTCACGATGTCCCCGGGCTTCACGACGTCGCGCGGGTCCTTCACGAAGTTCCTGGACATCGCCGACACGTGGACCAGGCCGTCCTGGTGGACGCCGACGTCGACGAACGCCCCGAACGCGGCGACGTTGGTGACCACGCCCTCCAGGACCATCCCGGACTCCAGGTCGCCGATCTTCTCGACGCCCTCCTTGAACGTGGCGGTCCGGAACGCCGGACGCGGGTCACGGCCCGGCTTCTCCAGCTCCTTGAGGATGTCGGTCACCGTCGGCAGACCGAAGGTGTCGTCCACGAACGCGTCGGCCCGCAGCGACCGCAGCACCTCCGTGTTGCCGATGAGGGACGCGACCTCGGTGCCCGCCGTCTTCACCATCCGGCGCACCACCGGGTACGCCTCCGGGTGCACGCTCGACCCGTCCAGCGGGTCGTCCCCGCCCCGGATGCGGAGGAAGCCCGCGCACTGCTCGTACGCCTTCGGGCCGAGCCGGGCCACGTCCTTGAGGGCCCTGCGGGAACGGAAGGGGCCGTTGGCGTCCCGGTGCGCGACGATGTTCTCGGCCAGCCCCGAACTGATCCCCGACACCCGTGAAAGCAGCGGCGCGGAGGCGGTGTTGACGTCCACGCCGACCCCGTTCACGCAGTCCTCGACCACGGCGTCCAGGGAGCGGGAGAGCTTCACCTCGGACAGGTCGTGCTGGTACTGGCCGACGCCGATCGACTTCGGGTCGATCTTCACCAGCTCGGCCAGCGGGTCCTGGAGGCGGCGGGCGATCGACACCGCGCCGCGCAACGACACGTCCATGTCGGGGAGTTCCTGCGAGGCGAAGGCCGACGCCGAGTACACCGAGGCGCCCGCCTCCGAGACCATCACCTTGGTGAGCTTCAGCTCCGGGTTCTTGTCGCAGAGTTCGGCGGCAAGCTTGTCCGTCTCACGGGACGCGGTGCCGTTGCCGATGGCGATCAGGTCCACGGAGTGCGTGCGGCAGAGCCGCTCCAGCTTCGTCAGCGACTCCTCCCACCGGTTCGCCGGGACGTGCGGGTGGATGACGTCGGTCGCCACCACCTTGCCCGTCGCGTCGACCACCGCGACCTTCACGCCCGTACGGAAACCGGGGTCGAGCCCCAGCGTCGCCCGGGTGCCCGCGGGGGCCGCCAGCAGCAGATCGCGGAGGTTGGAGGCGAAGACGCGTACCGCCTCGTCCTCCGCCGCGGTACGCAGCCGGAGCCGCAGGTCGATGCCGAGGTGCACCAGGATGCGGGTCCGCCAGGCCCAGCGGACCGTGTCCCCGAGCCACTTGTCGCCCGGCCGCCCCCGGTCCGCGATGCCGAAGCGGCGCGCGACCATGTTCTCGTACGCGGACGGTCCCGGTTCCTCCGAAGGCTCCTCCGGCTCCAGCACCAGATCGAGCACGTCCTCCTTCTCGCCCCGGAGCATGGCGAGAATCCGGTGCGAGGGCAGCGCGGTGAAGGGCTCGGTGAAGTCGAAGTAGTCGGCGAACTTCGATCCGTCCTCCTCCTTGCCCGCCCGCACCTTCGCCGCGAGCCGGCCGCGCGTCCACATCCGCTCGCGCAGCTCACCGGTGAGGTCGGCGTCCTCGGAGAAGCGCTCGGTGAGGATCGACCGGGCGCCCTCCAGCGCCGCCGCGCCGTCCGCGACCCCCTTCTCCGGGTCCACGAACGCCGCCGCCGCGGCGAGCGGGTCGACGG
Source organism: Streptomyces sp. NPDC060184 (assembly GCF_042728795.1). Lineage (NCBI taxonomy): Bacteria > Bacillati > Actinomycetota > Actinomycetes > Kitasatosporales > Streptomycetaceae > Streptomyces > Streptomyces sp. NPDC060184. The sequence continues at coordinate 29,656 of NZ_JBHWYX010000020.1, read as the reverse complement.
ACGGGTCGCCGAGCAGCCCGTCGGCCAGCGGCTCCAGACCGGCCTCGCGGGCGATCTGCGCCTTGGTCCGCCGCTTCGGCTTGAACGGCAGGTAAATGTCCTCCAGGCGCGACTTGGTGTCCGCCGCCCGGATGCGGGCCTCCAGCGCCTCGTCGAGCTTGCCCTGCTCGCGGACGGATTCGAGGATCGCGAAACGGCGGTCCTCCAGCTCCCGCAGATAGCGCAGCCGCTCCTCCAGCGTGCGCAGCTGGGCGTCGTCGAGCATCTCCGTCGCTTCCTTGCGGTAGCGCGCGATGAACGGGACGGTCGACCCGCCGTCGAGCAAGGCGACGGCTGCCGCCACCTGTCGCTCACGTACGCCGAGTTCCTCGGCGATCCTGCCTTCGATGGACGTCGTCACGGTGTTCCCGGCTCGCCTTCTCGTACTGGCTGTGTTGCTGGCTCTGCTGACGGCCCCGCCCTGCCGCGCGGAGGGACTCCGCCGGGGCGGGGCGTCATTCGGGGTGGTCCCCTTCGCCTGCATTGTGCCGGGTGGCCGGGGGCCGTGTCGCGCGACCTCCGCGAACCACGGGTCGGGAACCCGCGCCGGTTCCGTCCGGTGCTCAGCCCTTGCCGATCAAATCCCCGGGGAAGGCGCCCGCGGAGGCGGCGGTGAACAGGAAGCCGCGGGCCAGATCGGTCAGCCGCGCCACCCCGTCCGCGCCGAGGTGCTCGTACGGTGCCGCGTCCAGCCGGTCCGTCGTCTCCTCCAGCTCCGCCCGCAGCGCGGTGCCCGCCTCCGTCAGGGAGCCCTCGCCGTCCAGCAGTCCGCGTGCCCGCAGCCGGGCGGAGGCCGCGTCCCAGTCCGCGCGGCGCCAGCCCCGGGTGCCGAGGACCCAGCGCGGGGACATGCCCTTACCGGTCGCCGTGTGGCTGACCAGCGCCTCGACCGGGTCGAGCCCCGCGGCGAGCAGCGCGGCGAGGTGGCCGTCGCCCCGGTGCTCGCGCAGCAGCGTCGCGGCGTGCCAGAAGGCGAGGTGCGGCTCGGAGGGGACCGGCAGGTCGGCGTGGGCGGCGTACAGCGGCCGGGCGTGGCGGGTGCACGCCTCGGCGGCCCGCAGCGCCAGCTCGGCGGCCTCCGCCATGTCGGACGAGCCGGTGATCTCCTTGCCGAGCAGGCGGCGGAGGGTGGTGTCGGCGGCGCGGAGCCTGGCGGCGAGTACCGCGTCGGGGGAGGCCACCGACCAGACGGCCGGCAGATGCCGGGCCACCAGCTCGTGGTTGAAGTTGTAGAAGGTCGAGGTCACCGTGCCGGCCCCGGCCGCCCCGAGCGCGGCACCCCGGGCGGCGAAGTACGCGGCCCGGGCGTCGTCGATCCCGAGCGCGCCGAGTTCGGTGGCGAGGTCGGGGGAGAAGAAGAGCGTCGAGTGCAGCGGGTTGACGGCGTTGTGGCAGCGGCGGCCGGCGCGGGGCGGCAGAGTACTCATGCGCCGCACATTACCGACTGGTCAGTATGGAGGGAACCCCCGTACGTGCCTCCCGGCGCGATACGCACCGGCCGGGCTCAGGTGGTCCAGGTGAAGCGCGGCGGCCGTCGCTCCAGGAAGGCGCTCACGCCCTCCGCCGTGTCCTCGCCCGTCCGCGCCTGCGCGGCCCAGTACGCGTCCCGGTCGGTGCGGCCGGTGGCGAACTCCTTCGCCGCCGCCTGGGTCAGCTGGGACCGGGACGCGAGAACGCCGCAGAACTCCGCGATCCGGCCGGCCAGCCTCCCGCGCGGCAGCACCTCGTCGACCAGCCCCGTGCGCAGGGCCCGCTCGGTGCCGATCAGCTCCCCGGAGAAGAGGAGGTACTTCGCGGTCGCCGGACCCACCAGCCCGACGAGCCGCCGGGTCGAGGAGGACGAGTAGACGATCCCCAGCTTGGCCGGGGTGATGCCGAACCGCGCGCCCTCCTCGGCGAACCGGAGGTCGCAGGCCGCCGCCAGTTGGCACCCGCCCCCCACGCAGTAGCCGCGTACGGCCGCGATCGTCGGCCGGGGGAAGGCGGCCAGCGCCTCCTCGGCCGCCACCGTGAGCTCCGAGGTCAGCTTCCCGGGCTCCTTGAGGGAGGAGATGTCCGCCCCCGCGCAGAAGGTGTCGCCCGCGCCGGTGAGGACCAGCACCCGCACCGAGGCGTCGGCCGCCAGCCGCTCCAGCAGGACGGGCAGCTCCCGCCACATCGGGGCCGTCATGGCGTTCCGTTTCGCGGGGTTGCTGATGACGACGCTCGCCACCCCGTCGGCGACGGTGTGCTCCAGCTGAGGCTCGGTGCGGTCCATGCGCCGGATGCTATCCGCACCGTTCGCTCCTATGATCCGACCAGGGCCTCCCGTCCGGCAGGCCCCGGGCGCCGGAGCACGTACGCGCCTCGGGTATGCGGACGCCCCTCCGCCTTGCGACGCACCGCATCCGACGCCGCGCACTGATCCACCACGCATTGCGGGACAACCCTCAGGGAGCTGTCGATGGCCGATTCCCGGGTCCAGCGCAGAAAGCTCAACCGCGGTTTCGCCGTGCTGGTCGTGCTCGGCATCCTGCTGGCCGTCGCCGGCGTCGTCGGCCTCGTCCACACCGCCGTGGCCACGCTCACCTCGATGCTGCTCTTCGGCTGGCTCCTGCTGATCGGCGGCGTGGTCGGCCTGGCGCACGCCGTCCAGTCCCGGGGCAGCAACTTCTTCTGGCTCGCCGTCGTCGTCGCGGCACTCAACATCGCTGCCGGTGTGGTCGTGATCCACGACCCGTACGGCAGCGCCGAGGCGCTCACCATGTTCGCCGCCCTGCTCTTCCTCACCGGAGGGGTGTTCCGGCTGGTCGGCTCGGTCGTGGTGCGCGGGCCGCAGTTCGGCTGGACGCTGCTCCAGGGCGCCTTCGGCCTGCTGCTGGGCCTGCTGGTGCTCTTCGACTGGCCGCACAGCAGCCGGTACGTCCTCGGCCTCTTCTTCTCGCTCTCGCTGCTCTTCGACGGGCTGGGCCTGATCGCGATCGGCGTGGGTGGCCGGCAGGTGGTCGGGCTGGTCACCGAGCAGCTGGCGGCGGACGGGGGCACCGGCACGGGGAGGCCGAATAGTGCCCCAGAAGGTGGCCAGAAGTAGTCCACATGGGACGTGGCCATACGCAGCCGGTCAAGAGAAGTCGATAGGTGCCCACTTCTTGTCAGTGGCCGGTCCGGAGCTCCGGGGTTCTCGACACTCGTCAGTCAGCAGAGAGTGTTCCCATACGCGCGAAGCGAGAGCGGGTACCGGATTATGGAGAGCCGCGGGAGTGTTCCGGCCCGTCCCGTGTCGTACGAGGGGGTGTGGCGCTTCACCGCCCCCGCTGTCGACGTATCGGTTCCGCAGGCCCGGCACGCGGTACGCGACCTGATCGGCAGACAGGGCGTGCCGGTGGAGGACGACATCCTCCAGGGGCTGCTGCTGATCGTCTCCGAGCTGGCGACCAACGCGGTCAGACACGCGGCCCTCCTCTCGCCCGAGCTGGCGGTGGAGGTGGCCATCGGCGCCGACTGGATCAGGGTCTCGGTCGAGGACAACCACCCCTACCGCCCCACCGCGCTGGAGACCGACCACGCCCAGACGGGCGGCCGGGGGCTGCTGCTCGTGAAGGAGATCACCGCCGAGGCGGGCGGCACCTGCGACGTGGAGCACACCGCGGGCGGCGGAAAGATCATCTGGGCGGTGCTCCCCCTGAGAGCGCCCCTCTGACCCGCGCCCCCACCGACCCGTACCATCCGGCCCGTACCGCCCGGCCCGCCCGTACCATCCGGCCCGCTCGTACCACCCGGCCCGGGGCCCAGGGCCGTACCCGCAGACCTGCCGGCACGGCCCGCCCGGGCCGTCACCAGCCGGTGGAGGGGCCCGTCAGCTCACGGATCGCCGGGCGCGCCGCGTCCAGCACCGTCATGAACCACGCGGAGAACGGTCCCTCGGCGTGCCGCTCGGCCAGTTCGGCGGCGGTCACGAACACCGTCTCGCCGACCTCCTCCGGGTCGGGCCGGGGGGCGTCCTGGGCGAGGCCCACGTACAGGTGGTTGAACTCCTGCTCCACCAGGCCCGACGCCGGGTCGGGGTGGTTGTAGCGCACGGTCCCGGCCGCCGCCATCAGCGACGGCGAGATGCCCAGCTCCTCGTGCGTGCGCCGGGCGGCGGCGGCGAAGGGGGCCTCGCCCGGGTAGGGGTGACCGCAGCAGGTGTTGGACCACACGCCGGGGGAGTGGTACTTGCCGAGCGCGCGGCGCTGGAGCAGCAGCCGTCCCTTCTCGTCGAAGAGGAAGACCGAGAAGGCGCGATGCAGCCGGCCGGGCGCCTGGTGGGCGGCGAGCTTCTCCGCGGTGCCGATGGTGGTGCCGCTCTCGTCGACCAGTTCGAGCATGATCGCTTCTGCGGAGCCGTTCGACGAGCTGTGCGTCGCGGTGGCTGGTGTGGTCGGCATACCCATCCTTCGCTTTGGTTCCCGGCCTCGTGCGTCCGGACCCCTGGAGTCCGGTCAAGTCTGCCCCACAAATGCCGCTTGTCCGTACTTCGGGGCCGGGCATGTCCGCCGCCGCGCGGGCCGGGTCGGACGCGCGGGGCCTTCTGCCGTCAACGGCAGAGTCTCGCCTCGTGCGCGGCGTGGCCGCTCGGTTCCAGCTGGAAGGTGCAGTGCTCCACGTCGAAGTGACTGCCGACGCAGCCCTGAAGGTCGTGGAGGAGTTTCTCGTGGCCGATGGAGTCCAGCATCTCCTGGTGGACGACGACGTGGGCCGAGAGGACCGGCATCCCCGAGGTGATCGTCCAGGCGTGCAGGTCGTGGACGTCCAGCACCCCGGGCAGGTCCGTGATGTGGGCCCGTACCTCGGCCATGTCCACCCCCTTGGGCGCGGACTCCAGCAGGACGTTGACCGTCTCGCGCAACAGCTTCACCGTACGGGGGACGATCATCAGACCGATCACCAGGGAGGCGATCGGGTCGGCCGCCTGCCAGCCGGTGGCCAGGATGATGCCCGCCGAGACGAGGACGGTGACCGAGCCGAGAGTGTCCGCGAGCACTTCCAGATAGGCGCCCCGGACGTTGAGGCTGTCCTTCTGCCCGCCCACCAGCAGGGTGAGCGAAACCAGATTGGCGACCAGGCCCACGGAGGCGAAGGCGATGGCCAGGCCGCCGCGGGTGTCCGCCGGGGTGATGAAGCGGTCGACCGCCTCGTACACGAGGAACGCGCCGACGCCCAGCAGCAGGAGGCAGTTGGCCAGCGCCGCCAGGATCTCGGCGCGGGCGAACCCGAAGGTGCGGTTCGGGCCCGCCGGACGGTTGGCGAAGTGGATGGCGAGCAGCGCCATGCCCAGCCCCAGTCCGTCGGTCGCCATGTGGGCGGCGTCCGCGATCAGGGCGAGCGAGTCGGCGAGCACGCCACCGACGATCTCCATGACCATCACGCCGAGGGTGATCCCCAGGGCGATGCGGAGCCGCCCGAGGTACGCGGCCGACGCTGTCGCGGGTGTGCCGTGCGTGTGACCGTGGTCGTGGCCGGCCCCCATGCGCATGCCTCCAGACGGTGGAGCGGCTCGGGTCGGCGGCGCCCGAGACCGCCCAGTGAACTACGGGCGGGGGGTATCGGGCAACACGGTGTTGAACACCGTTGTCGTCTGCTCTGACCTGCACAAATGTGCGAGAGGAGGGGGGGTCCCGTGCGGAAGGCGCTATCGCCGCCCGGCCTGCGGATGGCGCGCCAGCCAGCCTTCCCAGGCCGATTCCACCATCTCGCGCGCCCCCCTGCGGGCCGACCAGCCGAGCTCCTCGGCGATCCGCGCCGCCGAGGCCACCGACTTCGCCGCGTCACCCGCACGGGGGGGCCCGACGACCGGCTCCGTGTCGTTCCCGGTGACCTCGGCCACCAGGGAGGCGAGCTCGCGCACCGAGACGCCCTCGCCGCGCCCGATGTTCACCGTCAGGTCGCCGGGGACGTCCTGAGCCGCCAGATGGCGCGCGACCGCGAGGTGCGCGTCGGCGAGGTCGGCGACGTGGATGTAGTCCCGGACGCAGGTGCCGTCCGGCGTCGGGTACGCGGCGCCGAAAATGCGGGGCGCCTCGCCGCGCGTCAGCCGGTCGAAGAACATCGGGATCACGTTGAACGCCCCCGTGTCCGCGAGAGCGGGCTCGGCGGCGCCGGCCACGTTGAAGTAGCGCAGGCAGGCCGTGGACATCTTGTGGGCGCGGCCGGTGGCGCGCACCAGCCACTCACCGGCGAGCTTGGTCTCGCCGTACGGGCTGATCGGCGCGCAAGGAGTCTCCTCGGTGATCACCTCGGCCTCGGGCACCCCGTAGACGGCGGCCGAGGAGGAGAAGACGAAGGAGCGCACACCCGCCGCCGCGGAGGCCTCCAGCAGGACGCCGAGCCCGGCGACGTTCTCCCGGTAGTAGAGCAGCGGCTGCTCCACCGACTCGTCCACCCGCTTCTTCCCCGCGAGGTGCACCACACCGGTGATCGCGTGGTCGGCCAGCAGCCGGTCCACCAGCGCACGGTCCGCGGACGACCCGCGGACCAGCTCGATGTCCGCCGGGAGCCGCCCGGCCACCCCGGTGGACAGGTCGTCGAGCACGACGGCCCTCTCGCCGGAGGCGACCATGGCCGTCGCCACATGTGCCCCGATGTACCCCGCACCACCTGTGATCAGCCACGTCATGCGGATCAGCCTACGGGGTGGCCCGCCGTCCCCGGTCGGTCCCGGCTCGTGGTCGCCGCGTCCGCCGGGCGTGCCCCGCTCGCGCGTCCAGCGGACGTTCCGCACCGCGGTTTGTCGCACAGGGGCTCGATCAAGGAAGATGATCACTAAGGGGCGAACAGGGTGCAGGACCGGCCCGAACGGAGCACAAACGGGCAGTGAACTCAACCTTCTGTTCATCCGATAGCCTCTGCCGATGTGCCGCAGGCCCGCGGGCTCGTAGATCCGCAGCCCCGTTCACGGGTCGTCCCGCGTGCCCGCCCATGCCCGGATCCAAGGAGTGAGTTCGTCTGTCGACCGCCATTCTCACCGGTGTGCCGGTACCCGGGTCGTCGATCGAGGACGACCTGCGCGCCCTCGGCTTCGACGTCCGCACGGCCGCCGACGCCGGTGAAGCCGCCGCACTCCTCGGAGCCGTCCCCCCGAGCCACCGCGTCGCCCTCGTGGACCCCCGCTTCGTCGGCCACGTCCACGCCCTGCGCCTCGGACTCACCGACCCCCGCTTCGCCGCCGCCGGTCTCCCGGGCGCACTGACGGTGCAGCCCGACGCGCGGGCCGCACTGCTGCGCGCGATGGACCGGACCGCCGCGGCGGTCGGCGCCGGACGGCCGGTGGCGGGGGCCGGGGACGGCGCACCGGACCAGCCGGAGGACCGCACGGTCCCGGGCCGCATCGCGCTCGTCCTGGAGGCCGAGGGGACGCCCGTACAGCGCCCCGAACTCGGTTCGCTCACCGCCACCGTCCCCACCACCCCCGAGGAGCTGGCCGCCGCCCGGTCGGCCGTCGCGGCCGTGGACGACGAGGCGGTACGGCTGCGGAGCGCGGTGAAGGCGCACGACGGCTTCTTCACCACCCACTTCATCAGCCCGTACTCCCGCTACATCGCCCGCTGGTGCGCGCGGCGCGGACTCACCCCGAACCAGGTCACCACCGCCTCGCTGATCACCGCCCTTGTCGCGGCCGGCTGCGCGGCGACCGGGACCAGGGCCGGGTTCGTGGCCGCCGGGCTGCTGCTCCTCTTCTCCTTTGTCCTGGACTGCACCGACGGGCAGCTGGCCCGCTACTCCCTCCAGTACTCGACGATGGGCGCCTGGCTCGACGCCACCTTCGACCGCGCCAAGGAGTACGCCTACTACGCCGGCCTCGCGATCGGCGCCTCGCACATGGGCGGCGGTGACGACGTGTGGGCCCTCGCGCTCGGCGCCATGGTGCTCCAGGCCTGCCGCCACGTCGTCGACTTCTCCTTCAACGAGGCCAACCACGACGCGGTCTCCAACACCAGCCCCACCGCTGCCCTCTCCGACCGCCTCGACAGCGTCGGCTGGACGGTCTGGCTGCGCCGGATGATCGTGCTCCCCATCGGCGAACGCTGGGCCATGATCGCGGTGCTCACCGCGGTCACCACGCCCCGGATCGTCTTCTACGCCCTGCTCGTCGGCTGCTCGCTCGCCGCCTGCTACACCACGGCCGGCCGGCTGCTCCGCTCGCTGACCCGCAAGGCGCGGCGTACGGACCGTGCCGCGCGCGCCCTGGCCGACCTCGCCGACTCCGGCCCGCTCGCCCGGGCCGTGGCCGTCGTCCGCCGCCCGGGCGGGGGCTTCACCGCCCCGTTGCTGGCCCTGGTGGGCAGTGGTCTGATGATCGCGACGGCCCTGGCCGCCCCCTACGGCAGCTGGTGGCCGGTGGCCGCCGCCGGGGTGTACACGCTCTTCGCCGGACTCGCCGTCTCGCGCCCCCTCAAGGGTGCGCTCGACTGGCTCGTCCCCCCCTTCTTCCGGGCCGCCGAGTACTGCACGGTCCTGGCGCTGGCCGCCCGCAGCGGCGTGCCGCACGCCGTTCCGGCGGCATTCGGCCTGGTCGCGGCGGTCGCCTACCATCACTACGACACGGTGTACCGGATCCGGGGCGGCACGGGAGCCCCGCCGCAGTGGCTGGTCCGCACCGTCCTCGGGCACGAGGGCCGCACCCTCGTGGTGGCCCTGTTCGCCGCCGTACTCACCACCCGTACCAGCTTCACCACGGCCCTGACCGCCCTCGCGGTGGCCGTGGCTCTGGTGGTGGCCGTGGAGTCCATCCGCTTCTGGGTGTCCTCCTCGGCCCCCGCCGTACACGACGAAGGAGAACTCGCATGATCGGCCTCGTACTGGCAGCCGGTGCAGGACGCCGACTGCGCCCCTACACGGACACCCTCCCCAAGGCGCTCGTGCCGGTGGACGGCGAGAAGACCGTGCTCGACCTGACCCTGGCCAACTTCGCCGCGGTCGGTCTGACCGAGGTCGCGATCGTCGTCGGCTACCGCAAGGAGGCCGTGTACGCCCGCAAGGCCGAGCTGGAGGCCACGTACGGCCTCTCGATCACGCTGGTCGACAACGACAAGGCCGAGGAGTGGAACAACGCCTACTCCCTGTGGTGCGCCCGTGACGTCCTCATGCGCGGCGTGATCCTCGCCAACGGCGACACCGTGCACCCCGTCTCCGTCGAGGAGACCCTGCTCGCGGCGCGCGGCGAAGGCCGCCGGATCATCCTCGCCCTCGACACGGTGAAGAACCTCGCCGACGAGGAGATGAAGGTCATCACCGACGAGAAGGGCGTCCGGCGGATCACCAAGCTGATGGACCCGGCGACGGCCACCGGCGAGTACATCGGCGTGACCCTGATCGAGCCCGAGGCCGCCGAGGAGCTCGCCGACGCCCTGAAGGCGACGTTCGAGCGCGACCCCGACCTCTACTACGAGGACGGCTACCAGGAGCTCGTGAACCGCGGCTTCACCGTCGACGTCGCCCCCATCGGCGAGGTGACCTGGGTGGAGATCGACAACCACGCGGACCTCGCGAAGGGCCGTGAGATCGCGTGCCAGTACTGACCCGGCTCATCCCCTCCCCGCTGGTCGTCGACATCCGCCGCGGCGCGATGGACGACCTGGCGGAGGTCCTGCACGACCAGCGGATCTCCACCTCGGGCAAGCTGGCCATCGCGATCAGCGAAGGTTCCGGCCGTGCCCTGAAGGACCGGCTCGCGCCGCTCCTGCCCGGGGCGGACTGGTACCCCGTGAGCGACGGCACGATCGACTCCGCGGTGCGCCTCGCCAACGGGATCAAGGGCAACCGGTACGACGCCGTGGTCGGCCTCGGCGGTGGCAAGATCATCGACGTGGCGAAGTACGCCGCCGCGCGCGTCGGGCTGCCCCTGGTCGCCGTGGCCACCAACCTCTCGCACGACGGCCTCTGCTCACCGGTCGCCACCCTGGACAACGACAACGGCCGCGGCTCCTACGGCGTGCCCACGCCGATCGCCGTCGTGATCGACCTCGACGTGGTCCGCGGGGCACCCGCCCGGTACATCCGCTCCGGCATCGGGGACGCCGTCTCCAACATCTCCTGCGTGGCCGACTGGGAGCTCGCCCAGGCGGTCCACGGCGAAGAGGTCGACGGGCTCGCCGCCGCCATGGCGCGGCAGGCGGGCGAGGCGGTCCTGCGCCACCCCGGCGACATCGCCGACGACGACTTCCTCAAGGTGCTGGCCGAGGGCCTGGTCCTGACCGGCATCTCGATGGCGGTCGCGGGCGATTCGCGCCCGGCCTCCGGAGCGTGCCACGAGATCAACCACGCCTTCGACCTGCTCCACCCGGCGCGCGCCGCCAGCCACGGCGAGCAAGTGGGCCTCGGCGCCTGCTTCGCCATGCACCTGCGCGGCGCGCGCGCCCAGTCGCAGCAGATGGCCACCGTCTTCCGCCGCCACGGCCTGCCCGTACTGCCGGAGGAGATCGGCTTCACCGTCGACGAGTTCGTCGAGGTGGTCGGCTTCGCCCCGCAGACGCGCCCGGGACGCTTCACGGTCCTGGAGCACCTCAACCTGTCCACCGATCAGATCAGGGACGCGTACGCCGACTATGCAAAAGCCATCCGTAGCTGAACTCCGTCCGGTCGTGCACCCTCCGGGCGTGAAGGACCGCCGCAGTGGTGAGCACTGGGGTGGACGGCTCTACATGCGCGAGATCTCCCTGCGCATCGACCGGCACCTGGTGAACACCCGGATCACCCCCAACCAGCTGACCTACGTCATGACCGTCGCGGGCGTGCTCGCCGCCCCGGCCCTGCTCGTCCCCGGCATACCGGGAGCGGTGCTGGGCGTCGTCATGGTCCAGCTCTACCTGCTGCTCGACTGCGTCGACGGTGAGGTCGCGCGCTGGAAGAAGCAGTTCTCGCTGGGCGGGGTCTACCTCGACCGCGTCGGCGCCTACCTCTGCGACGCCGCCGTGCTCGTCGGGCTGGGCCTGCGCGCCGCCGACCTGTTCGGCACGGGGCGGATCGACTGGCTCTGGGCGTTCCTCGGCACCCTCGCCGCCCTCGGGGCCATCCTGATCAAGGCGGAGACCGACCTGGTCGGTGTCGCACGCCACCAGGGCGGGCTGCCGCCCGTCAAGGAAGCCGCGTCCGAGCCGCGCTCGTCCGGCATGGCCTTCGCCCGCCGGGCCGCCGGAGCGCTCAAGTTCCACCGCCTGATCCTGGGCGTCGAGGCGTCCCTGGTCGTCCTGGCCGCCGCCGTCGCCGACATGATCAGGGACGATCTCTTCTTCACCCGCCTCGCGGTCGCGGTCCTGGCGGGCATCGCCCTGCTCCAGACTGTCCTGCACCTGGTGTCGATCCTGGCGTCCAGCCGTCTGAAGTGAGTACTCCATGAAACTCGGCGCGGTCATCATCACCATGGGCAACCGTCCCGTGGAGCTGCGCGCCCTCCTCGATTCGGTCGCCGCCCAGGACGGCGACCGGATCGAGGTCGTGGTCGTCGGCAACGGAGCCCCCGTGCCGGACGTCCCCGAGGGGGTCCGGACCGTGGAGCTGCCCGACAACCTCGGCATCCCCGGTGGCCGCAACGTCGGCATCGAGGCCTTCGGCCCCGGCGGCACGGACGTGGACGTCCTGCTCTTCCTCGACGACGACGGCCGGCTCCCGAGGACCGACACCGCCGAACTGTGCCGCCGGGCCTTCGAGGCGGACCCGGAGCTGGGCATCGTCAGCTTCCGCATCGCCGACCCCGAGACCGGGGTCACTCAGCGACGCCACGTCCCCCGGCTCCGCGCCTCGGACCCGATGCACTCCTCCCGGGTGACGACCTTCCTCGGCGGCGCCAACGCGGTACGCACCGCGGTGCTCGCCGAGGTCGGCGGGCTGCCCGACGCGTTCTTCTACGCGCACGAGGAGACCGACCTCGCCTGGCGGGCGCTCGACGCGGGGTGGCTGATCGACTACCGCGCGGACATGGTCCTCAGCCATCCCGCCACCGCCCCGTCCCGGCACGCCGTGTACCACCGGATGGTCGCCCGCAACCGGGTCTGGCTCGCCCGCCGCAACCTCCCCGCCCCGCTGGTCCCGGTCTACCTGGGCACCTGGGTGCTGCTCACGCTGGTACGCCGCCCCTCCGTGCCCGCCCTCAAGGCGTGGTTCGGAGGCTTCCGTGAGGGATGGACCACACCCTGCGGCCCCCGGCGCCCCATGCGGTGGCGTACGGTCTGGCGGCTGACGAGGCTGGGCCGTCCTCCCGTGATCTGAGCCCGTGGGGCTCTGAGACCATGGGATCCGTATGCATTCCTTTCCGGGTCCTGTCCGCCTGCGCCGCGCTCCTTCACCGGCCGCGTGGATCGAAGACGAGAGTTTCCATCTGTGAGTGACACAACGCATGACGGGCGGGTCGCCATGAGCACCCCGCCGTCGGCCGACGAGGGGCTGAGCCCGGCACAGCTGGCCGAGAAGTACGGCCTCACCGTGAGCGGCGCCCGGCCCGGGCTGTTCGCCTACGTCCGCCAGCTCTGGGGCCGCCGCCACTTCATCCTGGCGTTCTCCCGGGCGAAGCTGACCGCTCAGTACAGTCAGGCCAAGCTCGGCCAGCTGTGGCAGGTGGCCACCCCGCTGCTGAACGCACTGGTCTATTACCTGATCTTCGGCCTGATCCTCGGCACCCGGAAGGGCATGAGCCAGGACGTCTTCATCCCGTTCCTGGTGACCGGCGTCTTCGTCTTCACGTTCACCCAGAGCTCGGTGATGGCGGGCGTCCGGGCGATCTCCGGGAACCTCGGCCTGGTGCGGGCCCTGCACTTCCCCCGGGCCTCGCTGCCGGTCTCGTTCTCCCTCCAGCAGCTCCAGCAGCTGCTGTACTCGATGATCGTGCTGATCGTGGTGGCCGTGGCGTTCGGCAGCTACCCCACCCTGTCGTGGCTGCTGGTGATCCCCGCCCTGCTCCTGCAGTTCTGCTTCAACACCGGCCTGGCGCTGGTCATGGCCCGCCTCGGGAGCAAGACCCCCGACCTGGCGCAGCTGATGCCCTTCGTGATGCGGACCTGGATGTACGCGTCCGGCGTCATGTTCTCCATCACGGTGATGCTCCAGGACAAGCCGCAGTGGATCGCCAACGTGCTCCAGTACAACCCCGCGGCCATCTACATGGACCTGGTCCGCTTCGCCCTCATCGACGGCTACGGCGCGGAGAACCTCCCCGCCCACGTCTGGGCCGTCGCCACCGCCTGGGCGCTCGTGGTGGGTGCCCTGGGCTTCGTGTACTTCTGGAAGGCAGAGGAGCGGTACGGCCGTGGCTGACGACAACACCCAGGGACGGGTCCCCACCGTCATCGCGGACGGCGTCCACATCGTGTACCGCGTCAACGGCGGCGGTGGCGGCAAGGGCAGCGCGACCGCCGCCCTCAGCCGCATGATGCGCCGCGGCAAGGGCGAGCCCCGCGGCATCCGCAAGGTCCACGCCGTGCGCGGGGTCACCTTCACCGCCTACCGGGGCGAGGCCATCGGCCTCATCGGCACCAACGGCTCCGGCAAGTCGACGCTGCTGCGCGCCATCGCCGGCCTGCTGCCGACCGAGAAGGGCCGGGTCTACACGGACGGCCAGCCCTCGCTCCTCGGCGTGAACGCCGCCCTGATGAACGACCTCACCGGCGAGCGCAACGTCGTGCTCGGCGGACTCGCCATGGGGATGAGCCGCGAGGAGATCCGCTCCCGTTACGACGGCATCGTGGAGTTCTCCGGGATCAACGAGAAGGGCGACTTCATCACCCTGCCGATGCGGACCTACTCCTCCGGCATGGCGGCCCGTCTGCGCTTCTCCATCGCGGCGGCCAAGAACCACGACGTCCTCATGATCGACGAGGCGCTGGCGACCGGTGACCGGAAGTTCCGGGTCCGCTCCGAGGAGCGCATCCGCGAGCTGCGCAAGGAGGCCGGCACGGTCTTCCTGGTCAGCCACAACAACGGGACGATCCGCGACACCTGCGACCGGGTCCTGTGGCTGGAAAAGGGCGAGCTGCTCATGGACGGGCCGACGGAGGAGGTCCTCCAGGCCTACGAGCGGGAAACCGGCAAGTAGGACGGCCGCCGGAACGGGCCGGACACCGCGGGGTGGTGCCGGGCGAAACGCTTCGCCCGATGGCTGCCTGGGGTGTCCGGCCCGTCCGCCTGTGGTGGTAGCCGGAGATCGCTTCTCCACCTGGCGGACGATGCCAAGTGTCCCGGCGCCGTGGAAGGTTGGGACCCCGGGAGCCGGGCGCGACGGCGCGCAACACCCGGTCGATGCCGTGTGATCCGTACAACGTAAGCTGTACCGGTGCTGATTCGCGGCAAGTGTGCCGATACGCCCACAGCACGCGACCGGAGTGCCCCGGGGCACTCGGGAGGTCGGGCGGCGTGTCCGAAAAGGGATGTTTTGGGTCAGCAGTGTAGAACGGGAGATGTGACGGCAATGACGGACAATCTCCAGCTCCGACGTGGTTTCGCCGTCCCCGCGCCGGGCGGTACGACGTGACCCGTACCCGTCAGGCGCCCCCGGTCGCCACCCTCGACAAGGCCGCGGACGAGAACTTCCCCGTGGCTCCCTTCTTTCTGCCCCGCGCCTGGCGCGACGACCTGATGGCGGTCTACGGATACGCCCGCCTCGTCGACGACATCGGCGACGGCGACCTCGCCCCCGGCGGTGCCGACGCCCGCCACCTGGGCGTGGAGCCCGGACGGAGCGACGACCGGCTGGCCATGCTCGACGCCTTCGAGACCGACCTGCGCCGCGTCTTCTCCACCGACGGCGACGACCCGCACCACCCCCTGCTGCGCGCCCTGCGCCCCACGGTGCGCCGCCGGGCACTCACCCCCGAGCCGTTCCTCGGACTGATCGAGGCCAACCGGCAGGACCAGAAGGTCCGCCGCTACGCGACCTGGGACGAACTCCTCGCGTACTGCGAACTCTCCGCCAACCCGGTCGGCAGGCTCGTCCTCGCCCTCACCGGGACGTCCAGCCCCGAACGGGTACGCCGCTCGGACGCCGTCTGCACCGCGCTGCAGATCGCCGAACACCTCCAGGACGTCACCGAGGACCTCGGCCGCGACCGGGTCTACCTGCCCGCCGACGACATGGCACGCTTCCACGTGACCGAGGCGGACCTCGCCGCCCCGACCGCCGGGGCGTCGGTGCGGGCCCTGATCGCCTGGGAAGCGGCACGCGCCCGGGAACTGCTGGACGAGGGCGTCCCCCTGGTGGGCAGCGTCCAGGGCAGGCTCCGGCTGCTGCTCGCCGGATTCGTCGCCGGAGGGCGGGCCGCCCTCGACGCGGTCGCGGCGGCCGGCTTCGACGTACTGCCCGGACCGCCCAAGCCCACGAAGCCCAGCCTGCTGCGCGAAGTGGGAGTTGTCTTGCGAAGTGCGCGAAGAGAGGGATGACTCCGAAAGTGGAGGGACAGACGACGTCCATGTCGGCACCGGTAGCGGCGGCATACAGCTACTGCGAGGCCGTCACGGGTCAGCAGGCACGTAACTTCGCCTACGGCATCAGGCTGCTTCCGTCCGAGAAGCGACAGGCGATGTCCGCGCTGTACGCCTTCTCCCGCCGGGTCGACGACATCGGCGACGGCGAACTCGACCCCGGGACGAAGAAGACGCGGCTGGAAAGCACCCGCGAACTGCTCGGCAGGGTCCGCGACGGCAAGGTCGAGGAGGACGACACCGACCCGGTCGCCGTCGCGCTCGCCGACGCCGCCCGGCGGTTCCCGCTGCCCCTCGGCGGCCTCGACGAGCTGATCGACGGCGTGCTGATGGACGTGCGCGGAGCGACGTACGAGACCTGGGACGACCTGAAGACCTACTGCCGCTGCGTCGCCGGAGCCATCGGCCGCCTCAGCCTCGGCGTCTTCGGTACGGAGCCCGGCGCGCCCGGGGCCGACCGCGCCGCCGAGTACGCCGACACCCTCGGGCTCGCCCTCCAGCTCACCAACATCCTGCGCGACGTGCGCGAGGACGCGGCCAACGGCCGCACCTACCTCCCCGCCGACGACCTCGCCAAGTTCGGCTGCTCCGAGGGGTTCCACCGGGCCACGCCGCCCGCCGGCTCGGACTTCGCGGGCCTCGTCCACTTCGAGGTCCGCCGGGCCCGCGCGCTCTTCGCCGAGGGATACCGGCTGCTGCCGATGCTGGACCGCCGCAGCGGCGCCTGCGTCGCCGCGATGGCCGGGATCTACCGCCGCCTGCTGGACCGCATCGAGCGCGACCCCGGCGCCGTCCTGCGCGGCCGGGTCTCCCTGCCCGGCCACGAGAAGGCGTACGTGGCGGTCCGCGGCCTCTCCGGACTCGACGCGCGTCACGTCTCGCGCCTGACCAGGACCGGCCGCCCGTGACCCACTCCGGCGAACCCGTGTACCGGGCAACCTTCCACTGGCCGACGGCGTCCTTCCCTGGGACGATTCTGTGGTCCACGACCCGACGGGAGGGCGAGGCATGACCGGCACCGCACCGCTCCCCACGCGCGCCGTGGTCGTCGGCGGCGGCCTCGCGGGCATCACCTCCGCCCTCCGCCTCGCCGACGCCGGGGCCGACGTGACCCTGCTCGAAGGCCGCCCCCGCCTCGGCGGACTCGCCTTCTCCTTCCGTCGCGGCGACCTGACGGTCGACAACGGACAACACGTCTACCTGCGCTGCTGCACCGCGTACCGCTGGTTCCTGGACCGCGTCGGCGCGACCCGCCTCGCCCCGCTCCAGGACCGCCTCGACGTACCCGTCCTCGACGTGGGCCGGCCCGCCGGGCCCCGCCTCGGACGGCTCCGGCGCACCAACCTGCCCGTACCGCTGCACCTCGCCGGCGGGCTCGCCGCCTACCCGCACCTCTCGCTCGCCGAGAAGGCGGGCGTCGGCCGGGCCGCGCTCGCCCTCGGCCGCCTCGACCCGGCCGACCCGGCGCTCGACACGGTCAGCTTCGCCGACTGGCTGCGCCGGTACGGCCAGTCCCCGAGGACCGTCGAAGCCCTCTGGGACCTCGTCGGGGTCGCCACCCTCAACGCGACCGCGGAGAACGCCTCCATGGCGCTCGCCGCGATGGTCTTCAAGACCGGCCTGCTCTCCGAGCCCGGCGCCGCCGACATCGGATGGGCGGCCGTGCCGCTCGGCGAACTCCACGACACCCTGGCCCGCAAGGCCCTCGACGCCGCCGGAGTACGCACCGAACTGCGCGCCAAGGCCACCTCGCTCACCCGGGCCGAGGACGGCACCTGGACGGTCGGGACGGAGAACGAGCGGATCGAGGCCGACGCCGTGGTCCTCGCCCTCCCGCAGCGCGAGACCCACGCACTGCTGCCCGCAGGCGCCGTCGACGGCCAGGACCGGCTGCTCGCCATCGAGGACGCCCCCATCCTCAACGTCCACGTCGTCTACGACCGCAAGGTGCTGCGCCGGCCGTTCTTCGCCGCGCTCGGCTCCCCGGTCCAGTGGGTCTTCGACCGCACCGAACCTTCCGGGCTCCGCGGCCCGGGTCAGTACCTCGCACTGTCGCAGTCGGCCGCCGGGGACGAGATCGACCTGCCCGTCGCCGAACTGCGCGCCCGCTACCTGCCCGAACTGGAGCGCCTCTTCCCGGCGGCGAGGGGCGCGGGCATCCGCGACTTCTTCGTCACCCGCGAGCGCACCGCGACCTTCGCGCCGGCCCCGGGCACCGGGCGGCTGCGCCCCGGGGCCCGTACCCGGCTGCCGGGACTCGCCCTGGCCGGCGCGTGGACGGCGACCGGGTGGCCCGCCACCATGGAGGGCGCCGTTCGCAGCGGAACCACCGCCGCCACAACAGCGCTCCAAGGGCTCAGGAGCCCGCACGAACATCCGCTGCAGGAGGCGGCATGAGCAGTACCACCGGAACAAGAGGAGAGTCAGTGACCCCGGCGAATCCGGCTTTCGACACCGTGGCGGACACCACGGACGTCACCGCGCTTCTGGAGCGCGGACGGGCCCTGTCAGCGCCGGTGCTGCGGGCTGCCGTGGACCGGCTCGCGCCGCCCATGGACACCGTCGCGGCCTACCACTTCGGCTGGATCGACGCCGACGGACGGCCCGCCGACGGAGACGGCGGCAAGGCGGTCCGCCCGGCGCTCGCGCTGCTGTCGGCCGAGGCCGCCGGCGCCCCCGCCGAAGCCGGTGTCCCCGGCGCCGTGGCGGTCGAACTCGTGCACAACTTCTCGCTGCTGCACGACGACCTGATGGACGGCGACGAGCAGCGCCGCCACCGCGACACGGTCTGGAAGGTGCACGGCCCCGCCCAGGCGATCCTCGTCGGCGACGCGCTGTTCGCACTGGCCAACGAACTCCTCCTGGAGCTCGGCACCGTCGAGGCGGGGCGCGCGGCACGCCGCCTGACCACCGCCACCCGCAAGCTCATCGACGGCCAGGCGCAGGACATCTCCTACGAGCACCGCGAGCGGGTCACCGTCGAGGAGTGCCTGGAGATGGAGGGCAACAAGACCGGCGCCCTCCTCGCCTGCGCGGTCTCCATCGGCGCGGTGCTCGGCGGAGCCGACGACCGGACGGCCGACACCCTGGAGGCCTACGGCTACCACCTGGGCCTCGCCTTCCAGGCCGTCGACGACCTGCTCGGCATCTGGGGCGACCCGGAGTCGACCGGCAAGCAGACCTGGAGCGACCTGCGCCAGCGCAAGAAGTCGCTGCCCGTGGTCGCCGCCCTCGCCGCAGGAGGCCCGGCCTCCGAGCGGCTCGGCGCGCTGCTCTCCGCCGACGCGAAGAGCAGCGACTTCGACAGCTTCTCCGAAGAGGAGTTCGCCGCACGCGCGGCACTCATCGAGGAGGCGGGCGGCCGTGAGTGGACCGCCCAGGAGGCCCGCCGTCAGCACGCCGTCGCCATCGAGGCGCTGCACGGTGTCGACATGCCGAGTGAAGTACGGGCGCAGCTCACCGCGCTCGCCGATTTCGTCGTCGTCCGAAAGAGATGATCACCATTCGTATATGACTCGCAGTCGCCGGCCGGTGTCCCTCGGGGCACCGGCCGACGGAGACCCCAGCACAGCAGAGGACCGAACTGCACGAAGGGGAAGCCATGACAGCGACGACCGACGGAAGCACCGGGGCTGCGCACCCTCGCACGGTCCCGGGCGATCCGACCGACACAACCATCACGGCGGACGACGTCCTGGGCGCCGCCCGGAGGGCCGCGGAACGCTCCGTCGAGCACCTCCTCGGCAGACAGGACGAGCAGGGCTGGTGGAAGGGCGACCTGGCCACCAACGTCACCATGGACGCGGAAGACCTGCTGCTCCGCCAGTTCCTCGGTATCCAGGACCCCGACACGCTCAAGGCCGCCGCCCTCTTCGTCCGCGGCGAGCAACTGGGCGACGGCACCTGGGCCACCTTCTACGGAGGCCCCAGCGACCTCTCCGCCACCATCGAGGCGTACGTGGCGCTGCGGCTGGCCGGAGACCGGCCGGACGAGCCGCACATGGCCCGGGCCGCCGCCTGGGTGCGGGACGAGGGCGGGATCGCCGCCTCCCGTGTGTTCACCCGGATCTGGCTCGCCCTCTTCGGCTGGTGGAAGTGGGAGGACCTTCCGGAACTCCCGCCCGAGCTGATGTTCTTTCCTTCCTGGGTACCTCTCAATATCTATGACTTCGGCTGCTGGGCCCGCCAGACCATTGTTCCGCTGACCATCGTCTCGGCGAAGCGGCCCGTACGGCCCGCTCCCTTCTCCCTCGACGAACTGCACACCGACCCGTCCCGGCCCAACCCGCCCGTGCGCAAGGCCTCACCGGCGAGCTGGGACGGCGTCTTCCAGCGGCTGGACAAGGCGCTGCACCTCTACCACCGGATCGCCCCGCGCCGGCTCCGCCGGACCGCGATGAACGCCGCCGCCCGGTGGATCATCGAACGCCAGGAGAACGACGGCTGCTGGGGAGGGATCCAGCCCCCCGCCGTCTACTCCGTGATCGCCCTCCACCTGCTCGGCTACGACCTCGACCACCCGGTGATGCGCGCCGGGCTCGCGTCGCTGGACCGGTTCGCCGTACGGCGCCCGGACGGCGCGCGCATGATCGAGGCGTGCCAGTCCCCGGTGTGGGACACCTGCCTGGCCACCATCGCGCTGGCCGACGCCGGGGTCTCCCCGGACCACCCGGCTCTGGTCAAGGCGGCCGACTGGATGCTGGGCGAGGAGATCGTCAGGCCGGGGGACTGGTCCGTACGCAGGCCCCAACTCCCCCCGGGCGGCTGGGCGTTCGAGTTCCACAACGACAACTACCCGGACATCGACGACACCGCCGAGGTCGTGCTCGCGCTGCGCCGGGTCCGCCACCCCGAGCCCGCCAGGGTCGAGGCCGCCATCGAGCGCGGGGTGCGCTGGACGGTCGGCATGCAGTCGCGCGGCGGAGCCTGGGGCGCCTTCGACGCGGACAACACCAGCCCCTTCCCCAACCGGCTGCCGTTCTGCGACTTCGGCGAGGTGATCGACCCGCCGTCCGCCGACGTCACCGGCCACGTCGTGGAGATGATGGCCTACGAGGGGCGCGCCGATGATCCGCGGGTGCGCCGCGGAATCGACTGGCTCCTCGCCGAACAGGACGCGAGCGGAGCCTGGTTCGGCCGCTGGGGCGTCAACTACGTCTACGGCACGGGGTCGGTGGTGCCGGCTCTGGTGGCCGCCGGGCTGCCCACCACCCACTCCGCCGTCCGCCGGGCCGTCCGCTGGCTGGAGTCCGTCCAGAACGACGACGGCGGATGGGGCGAGGACCTGCGTTCCTACCAGGACAGCAAGTGGATCGGCCGGGGCGAGTCGACGGCCTCGCAGACCGCCTGGGCCCTGCTCGCCCTGCTGGCCTCCGGAGAGCACGAGAACCCCGCCGTCACCCGGGGGGTCACCTTCCTGACCCGGACCCAGCGGGAGGACGGCTCCTGGGACGAGCCGTACTTCACCGGGACCGGCTTCCCCTGGGACTTCTCCATCAACTACCACCTCTACCGCCAGGTCTTCCCGCTCACCGCGCTGGGGCGTTACGTGCACGGTGACCCCCTCGCCGCCCGGGGCGCGAACCCGGCGGGGATCTGATGGGCGGGCCCCGGCCCCCCGGTGGACCAACGGCCGGACTGCTCGTCGCCTGCGCGCTCGGCATCGAGCAGTTCGCCCTGCGGAGCGGGCCGCGCGGCGGCGGCCCGGTCACCGTCCTGCGGACGGGGATGGGCCCGAAGGCGGCCGAGACCGCCCTCGGGCGCGCCCTGGTCCGGGAGGAGATGCGCGGCGCGGCCGTCGTCGCCTCCGGGTTCTGCGCCGGGCTCGCGCCCGGGATGCACCCGGGCGATCTGGTCGTCGCCGAGGAGACCAGGTCCGCCCTCGGGGCCACCGCCTGCGACGGCGTCCCCGTGCTGGTGGACGCGGTGTCCCGGCTGTTTCCCGGCCGGACCGTGCACACCGGCCCCCTGACCGGCTCCGACCACGTCGTGAGGGGCGCCGAGCGGGCGGCCCTCGCGGCGACCGGGGCCATCGCCGTGGACATGGAGTCCGCGGCGACCCTCTGTACCGCTCTGCGTCATGGACCACGCCCGGTTGCGGCCGTACGGGTGGTCGTGGACGCTCCAGAGCATGAGCTCGTCCGAGTTGCCACGGTGCGCGGTGGAATATC
The DNA here is from genome assembly GCF_042728795.1 of Streptomyces sp. NPDC060184. Lineage (NCBI taxonomy): Bacteria > Bacillati > Actinomycetota > Actinomycetes > Kitasatosporales > Streptomycetaceae > Streptomyces > Streptomyces sp. NPDC060184. The sequence goes on along the minus strand of NZ_JBHWYX010000020.1, from coordinate 8,024 downwards.
GGCTTTCCGCGTTCTTCGTGCCGTCCTGCCGGCTTTTCATGAATGGCACCGATCTTTGTTGCTCCCCCGGAGGTGAGCCAGATGGCCATGCCGCTCCGCCAAACCATCAAGGTTGCGACGTACCTTGCCGAACAGAAGATCCGCAAGCGTGAGAAGTTCCCGCTGATCGTCGAGCTGGAGCCCCTGTTCGCCTGCAACCTCGCCTGCGAAGGGTGCGGGAAGATCCAGCACCCCGCCGGAGTGCTCAAGCAGCGCATGCCGGTCGCCCAGGCGGTCGGGGCCGTGCTCGAATCCGGTGCCCCGATGGTCTCCATCGCCGGTGGAGAACCGTTGATGCATCCTCAGATCGACGAGATCGTGCGGCAGTTGGTGGCCAGGAAGAAGTACGTGTTCCTCTGCACCAACGCGATGCTGCTGCGGAAGAAGATCGAGAAGTTCACCCCCTCCCGGTACTTCGCCTTCGCGGTCCACATCGACGGGCTGCGCGAGCGCCACGACGAATCCGTCGCCAAGGAGGGCGTGTTCGACGAGGCGGTGGAGGCGATCAAGGAAGCCAAGAGACGGGGTTTCCGGGTCACCACCAACTCCACCTTCTTCAACACCGACACCCCCCAGACCATCATCGAGGTGCTCAACTACCTCAATGACGACCTGAAGGTCGACGAGATGATGATCTCCCCGGCGTACGCCTACGAGAAGGCGCCGGACCAGGAGCACTTCCTCGGCGTGGAACAGACCCGTGAGCTCTTCAAGAAGACGTTCGCGGGCGGCAACCGGGCGCGCTGGCGCCTCAACCACTCGCCGCTCTTCCTCGACTTCCTGGAGGGCAAGGCGGACTTCCCCTGCACCGCCTGGGCCATCCCGAACTACTCCCTCTTCGGCTGGCAGCGCCCCTGCTACCTGATGAGCGACGGATACGTCCCCACGTACCGGCAGCTCATCGAGGAGACCGACTGGGACAAGTACGGCCGCGGCAAGGATCCGCGCTGCGCCAACTGCATGGCGCACTGCGGCTACGAACCCACCGCCGTGCTCGCCACCATGGGCTCGCTCAAGGAGTCGCTCCGCGCGGCCCGGGAGACGGTCGCCGGCAGCCGGTAGTCCCCAAGCGTGTTGCGGAAGCAGCGCCGTCCGCCCGGAGGGCGGGGCTTTCGACACACGCCCAGGAGGGCGGTCGCGGCAGGGGCACCCCGGCCGTGACCGCCCTCCTTCCGCCAGGAACCGACGAGGGGGCACATACGTGACCTTGCTGGAATCCATCGGGGGACCACGGGACCTCGCACCGCTCAGCGGACCGCAACTGACCGAACTCGCCGCGGACATCCGGACGTTCCTCGTGCAGGCGGTGTCACGCAGCGGCGGGCACCTCGGCCCGAACCTCGGCGTCGTGGAACTCACCATCGCCCTGCACCGGGTCTTCGACTCGCCGCGCGACCGCGTCCTGTGGGACACCGGCCACCAGAGCTACGTGCACAAGCTCCTCACCGGCCGCCAGGACTTCTCGAAACTGCGGAGCAAGGGCGGCCTCTCGGGCTACCCCTCCCGCGCCGAGTCCGAGCACGACGTCATCGAGAACTCGCACGCCTCCGCCGCGCTCGGCTGGGCCGACGGACTCGCCAAGGCCAACGAACTGCTCGGCAGGGACGACCACGTCGTCGCCGTCGTCGGCGACGGCGCCCTCACCGGCGGCATGGCCTGGGAGGCGCTGAACAACATCGCCGCCGCCAAGGACCGCCCCCTGATCCTCGTGGTGAACGACAACACCCGCTCGTACGCCCCGACCATCGGCGGCCTCGCCGACCACCTCGCCACCCTCCGTACGACCGACGGGTACGAACGCTTCCTCGCCCGGTGCAAGGAGCTGCTGGAACGCACCCCGGTCGTCGGACAGCCGCTGTACGGTTCACTGCACGGCGCGAAAAAAGGGTTCAAGGACACCTTCGCCCCGCAGGGGCTCTTCGAGGACCTCGGCCTCAAGTACGTCGGGCCGGTCGACGGCCACGACATCGCCGCCGTCGAGTCCGCCCTCGTACGGGCCAAGAACTTCCGGGGACCGGTCCTCGTCCACTGCATCACCGAGAAGGGCCGCGGCTACACCCCCGCCCTGAGGGACGAGGCCGACCGCTTCCACGCCGTGGGGGCGATGGACCCGCTGACCTGCCTCCCCCTCACCGCCCCCGCCGAGCCCTCGTGGACCTCCGTCTTCGGCGAGGAGATCGCGCGGATCGGCGCCGAGCGCCCCGACGTGGTCGCCCTCACCGCGGCCATGCTCCACCCCGTCGGGCTCACCGCGTTCGCCGCCGCCTTCCCGGACCGGGTCGTGGACGTGGGCATCGCCGAGCAGCACGCCGCGGTCTGTGCCGCGGGCATGGCCGCGGGCGGCCTCCACCCCGTCGTCGCCGTCTACGCCACCTTCCTCAACCGCGCCTTCGACCAGGTGCTGATGGACGTGGCCCTGCACCGCAGCGGCGTGACGTTCGTGCTCGACCGGGCCGGGGTCACCGGCACGGACGGCCCCTCCCACAACGGCATGTGGGACCTGTCGGTCCTCCAGGTCGTGCCCGGACTGCGGATCGCCGCCCCGCGCGACGCCGACCAGCTCAGAGCGCAGCTCCGCGAGGCCGTCGACGTCGCCGACGCGCCCACCGTCGTCAGGTTCCCCAAGGAGTCCGTGGGCGAGGCGGTCCCCGCCGTCGGACGCGTCGGGGGCATGGACGTCCTGCACCGGGGCGAGCGCCCCGACGTGCTGCTGGTGGCGGTCGGGGTGATGGCCCCGGTCTGCCTGCGCGCCGCCGACCTGCTGACGGGCTCGGGCATCGGCTGCACCGTCGTCGACCCGCGCTGGGTCCGGCCCGTCGACGAGCAGCTCGCCCCCCTCGCGGCCGGCCACCGGCTGGTCGCGGTCGTCGAGGACAACTGCCGCACCGGAGGCGTCGGCTGGGCGGTCGGGCAGGCGCTGCGGGACGCGGGAGCGGACGTGCCCCTGCGGACCTTCGGGATCCCCGAGGAGTTCCTCGCCCACGCCAAGCGCGGCGAGGTGCTCGCCGACATCGGACTGACCCCGGTGGAGATCGCGGGCCGGATCGGTGCGGCACTGGCGGGACGGCCCGAGGACCCGGAGCGCCGCACCGGCGAGGGGACGGCGGGACCGGAGGCGGTACCGCGACACGTACCCACGGCCGGGAACGGCACGGAACGAGGGCGAGAGCGAGGCCGCGTGGTGCGCGGAGAGATGAAGGAGACGAGCGGGGAATGAAGGACGACAGGGCAGGCAGCGCCGGCACCACGGGGGTCACCGGCAGCGCCGACGGCGCCGGCAAGGGATTCGATCTCGCGACGCTGCTCGCGGAACGCGGCGCCGAACGCTACGAACTGCACACGCGCCACCTCAACCACCAGCTGCCGCGCATGCTGCACACCATCGGCTTCGACAAGGTCTACGAACGGGCCGAGGGCGCCTACTTCTGGGACGCCGACGGCAACGACTACCTCGACATGCTCGCGGGATTCGGCGTGATGGGCCTCGGCCGCCACCACCCGGTCGTCCGCAAGGCCCTGCACGACGTGCTCGACGCCTCCCTCGCCGACCTCACCCGCTTCGACTGCCAGCCACTGCCCGGCCTGCTCGCAGAGAAGCTCCTCACCCACAGCCCCCACCTCGACCGCGTCTTCTTCGGCAACAGCGGCACCGAGGCCGTCGAGACGGCGCTGAAGTTCGCCCGCTACGCCACGGGCAAGCCCCGCGTCCTCTACTGCACCCACGCCTTCCACGGCCTCACCACCGGCTCGCTCTCGGTCAACGGCGAGGACGGCTTCCGCGACGGCTTCGCCCCGCTGCTCCCGGACACCGCCATCGCCCTCGGCGACCTCGACGCCCTGCGCCGCGAGCTCAAACGGGGCGACGTGGCGGCGCTCGTCGTCGAACCCATCCAGGGCAAGGGCGTGCACGCGGCGCCGCCCGGTTTCCTGCGCGAGGCCCAGGAGCTCCTGCACCGGCACAAGGCGCTGCTCATCGCGGACGAGGTGCAGACCGGCCTCGGCCGGACCGGCGACTTCTACGCCTACCAGCACGAGGAGGGTGTCGAACCGGATCTGGTCTGCGTCGCCAAGGCGCTCTCCGGCGGCTACGTGCCGGTCGGAGCCACCCTCGGCAAGGACTGGATCTTCAAGAAGGTCTACTCCTCCATGGACCGGGTGCTCGTCCACTCCGCCAGCTTCGGTGCGAACGCCCAGGCCATGGCGGCGGGGCTCGCGGTCCTCTCGGTCATGGAGAACGAGGAGACGGTCGCCGACGCCCGGCGCACCGGCGACCTGCTGCGGACACGGCTCGCCGCGCTGGTCGACCGGTACGAGCTGCTGCACGAGGTGCGCGGACGCGGGCTGATGGTCGGCATCGAGTTCGGACGGCCGTCCTCGATCAAGCTGCGCGGCCGGTGGACGATGCTCCAGGCCGCCCGCAAGGGGCTCTTCGCCCAGATGGTTGTCGTACCGTTGTTGCAGAAGCACCGGATTCTCACCCAGGTCTCCGGCGACCATCTCGAAGTGATCAAGCTGATCCCCCCGCTGATCATCGGCGAGCCGGAGGTCGACCGGTTCGTCGCGGCCTTCGAGTCGGTGATGGACGAGGCGCACGGCGGGGGCGGCCTGATGTGGGACTTCGGGCGCACGCTGGTGAAGCAGGCGGTGGCCAACCGCTGACCACTCCCGACAGGTTTTGCCTCTGAGGCAAGAAATTTGCCTCAGAGGAAAGTCGGTGGCGCAATGGAGGCATGAATCCTCCTGACGGAGGGGTGGCCGACGACCTCCCCGGTGTCGCTCCCCGCCTGCGCGACCTGCGCCGGAGCCGGGGCCTCACCCTGGAGGCCGCCGCGCAGCGCGCGGGACTCTCCCCGGCCCATCTCTCCCGGCTCGAAACGGGAAACCGGCAGCCCTCGCTGCCCGTACTCCTCGGTCTCGCCAGGATCTACGGCACGACCGTCTCCGAGCTCCTCGGCGAGATCCCCCCGGAACGCGACGCGATCGTGCGCGGCGGCCGGTTCGACGGGCCCGAGGCCGACGGCTGGATGTACCGCCGGGCCGGCGGACCGGGCCGCGCCATGCAGGCCCTGCGGGTGCGCGTCCCGTACGGCGCCCAGGGCGACCTGGTGCGGGTCCACCCGGGGGAGGAGTGGCTCTACGTCCTCGAAGGGCGGCTGCGGGTCAGCCTCGGCGAATCCGCGCACGAGCTCGGGCCCGGCGACAGCGCCCACTTCGACTCGCTCACCCCGCACCGGATCGCCGCCGCCGGACCGGAGGGCGCCGAGCTGATCTTCGTACACACCCTGTTGCAGAGCCCCGCCGCCGAGCTGTGCCTCGGCGACGGGACCCGTCGGCGCTGACCGCGCCCGGTACCCCGGTGCCGCGCCCATTCCTCGTACGCCCGGCCCCGGGCGTACGACAGAGAGGACCGTCATGTCCGATTCGGAGCACTACGACCCGCTGACCCCCCGGCACACCAAGGTCCGGGACACCCAGGAGCGGAAGATGCCGCGCGGGATGGTCATCCGGCTCATCGCCTACCTGGTCGCCGGGCACGTCGTCGCGGCCTTCCTCTACATCCTGTTCGCCGTCGCCGGGGGCAACCAGTAGCGAAGTCGCACGGGCGCAACCCTCAGGCCTCGTCCAGCAGCCGCTCGCGCAGCCGCTCCCGGGTCTCCCCGGAGAGCCGCAGCCCCTGCGCGAAGTAGCGCTCCGTGGTGCCCCAGTGCTCCTCGATGGTGGCGAATGCGGCGTCCAGGTAGTCGATGTGCGCCCCGAAGAGCGGGTTGAGCAGGCTCATCACCTCGGAGGACACCACGGGGTCCGCGCTGTCGCCGCGCCGCAGGCGGTACCGGCGGTGGGCGTCGTTGGACTTGAGGTAGTCCGCCGCGATCGCCTCGCGCTCCACGCCGACCGCGAGCAGGGTCACCGCCATCGTCAGACCCGCCCGGTCCTTGCCCGCCGCGCAGTGCATCAGCGCGGGCACGCTGTCCTCCGCGAGGGAGTGCAGGACCCGGCTGTGTTCGGCCGTGCGGTCGGTGATGATCGAGCGGTACGAGGCGAGCATCCGCTCCGTACCCTTTCCGTCGGCGAGCAGCGAGCGCAGCTGCGCGATGTCGCCCTCGCGCACCAGACGCCAGAAACCGGCCCCGTCTGCGGGGTCCGAGAGCGGGATGCGGACGTTGCGGACGCCCGGCAGCTCCACGTCGAAGCCGTCCAGCTTCTGATCGGCCGAGTTACGGAAGTCGAAGACCGTGTGCAGGCCGAGCCGGCCGAGGAAGACGGCGTCCTCGGCGGTCGCGGCGGCGAGGTGGCCGCTGCGGAAGAGCCTCCCGTGCCGTACCCGCCGTCCGTCGACGGTGGGCAGTCCGCCCACGTCCCTGAAGTTGCGGACCCCGCTCAGCTCGGGTTCGGCCGGCGAGAACTGCGGCACCTGCGTCACAGCGGCTCCTCGGTACTTCTGCGCGCCGGCGCTGCTCGCCGGCGTCGGCTCGTCGCGACCCTATGACATCGCTCCGCGGGGCCGCAGTGGCGGTGGCGGACCCTCGGCGACTGAGGAGCCGGCATCAGTGATGTGCGCGACATGTCCGTATTGTATGGATTTCGCGCAACATCACCCGTTTATGGGGGAGATGGTGGGTGATCTGGTGAGCGGGATCATATCCGTGACCGTGCGTGGCCGGGGTGCCGGGGGACTCTCCGTCCGCCATGCGGAATGCCAAGATCCGTAATCCACGGAGGGTGACCGCAAAAGCATGCCGAAATCGGCGTGCGGATTCCGTTCCGCTTGCGATGGCTTGTTCCGTCCGGCCCGGCTCGATTACGTTCACCATCACTCCGGACGGACCGCCTAATCCTGCCGCCGCCCGGAATTCGCACTCACTCATGCGTGGCAGGAGCGGGGGACCCAGGTAAGCCGCCGACCGGAGTTGTTCCGGCCGGCTCGGGGTGAAGTCGCGTTCAGCGCGACCGGGCATCTCCAGCCCGAACCCGACAGCTCACCTCGTAGGCGCCGGAGAGGAATTCCCCCATGCCCATCACGGGTAAGCACCGTCGTAAGAAGTCCGGCCCGATCGCTCGCGGCATCCTCGCCGTCGGAGCCGGCGGCGCCGTCGTCGCCCTGCCGCTCCTCGGAGCCACGGGTGCCCACGCCGCCGAGCAGTCGGCCCCCGCCGTCGCCCAGTCCGCGCAGCAGTCCGCCAAGACCTACAAGGTCGTCTCCGGCGACTACCTGGCGAAGATCGCCGCCCAGCACAAGATCAAGGGCGGCTGGGAGAAGCTCTACCAGGACAACCGCGAGGTCATCGGCGGCAACCCGAGCCTGATCCTCCCGGGCATGAAGCTGACGCTCGGCGCCCAGGCGTCCGGCTCGGCCTCCACCGCGTCCGCCCCGGCCGCCAAGGCCGAGACGAAGACCGAGGCCAAGACCGCGACGAAGGCCGCCCCGGCGGCCAAGACCGAGTCCGCCGCGACCACCACCAAGGCCGCCGACAGCGACAGCACCGGCTGGACCACCCCGGTCGCCAACGCGACCGTCACCACCCAGTACCACGCCTCCGGTTCCATGTGGTCCAGCGGTTACCACACCGGCTCCGACTTCAGCGCCGCCACCGGCACCGTCGTCCGCGCCGTCGGCCCCGGCACCGTCGTCTCCGCCGGCTACGACGGCGCCTACGGCAACGAGGTCATCATCAAGCACGCCGACGGCATGTACTCCCAGTACGCGCACCAGTCGCAGCTGATGGTGTCGGTCGGCCAGACCGTCACCGGCGGCCAGCAGATCGGCCTCTCGGGTGCCACCGGCAACGTCACCGGCCCGCACCTCCACTTCGAGATCCGCACCACCCCGAGCTACGGCTCCGACGTGGACCCGATCGCCTACCTGCGTCTCCACGGCGTCTCCATCTGAGACAACTCCCGATGACGGTCGTCACGATCCGTCAGGGCTTAGAGGGGCGGCACGCGCAAGCGTGCCGCCCCCCAACTTATTAACGCGTTAACAAAAA
>NZ_JBHWYX010000019.1:0-131386 GCF_042728795.1 Streptomyces sp. NPDC060184 | reverse complement strand
GCCCGCTCCCGAACGTTCGGGAGCGGGCCCTGCGGCGTAGGTGCGCGGGCGTGCGCGGGTCAGTCCTCGCCGAGGTAGGCCTTGCGGACCGATTCGTCGTGCAGGAGGTCGGCTCCGGTGCCGGAGAGGACGATCCTGCCGATCTCCATGACGTGGCCCTGGTCCGCGAGGGAGAGGGCGGCCTGGGCGTTCTGCTCGACCAGGAGGATCGTCGTACCGGAGGCCCGGAGCTCGACGATGGTCTCCATGATCTTCTGCATCATGATCGGGGAGAGGCCCATGGAGGGCTCGTCGAGCATGAGGAGCTTCGGCCGGGACATGAGGGCGCGTCCCATGGCGAGCATCTGCTGTTCGCCGCCCGAGAGGGTTCCGGCGGACTGCCTGCGGCGTTCCCCGAGGATGGGGAAGAGGTCGTAGGCGCGCTGGACGTCCTGTTCGATGCCTGCCTTGTCGCTGCGCAGGTAGGCGCCGAGGAGGAGGTTCTCGGCGATCGTCAGCCGGGGGAAGATGTGGCGTCCCTCGGGGGAGTGGGCGAGGCCCAGGGCGACGATCTTGTGGGCGGGGACGTCGGTGAGGGGTTTCCCGTCGAAGAGGATGCGTCCGCCGGCCGGTTTGATGAGCCCGGAGAGGGTGCGCAGGGTCGTCGTCTTTCCGGCGCCGTTGGTGCCGATGAGGGTGACGACCTGGCCGGCTTCGACGCTGAAGGAGATGCCCTTGACGGCCTCGATCTTGCCGTAGGCGACGCGGAGGTCCTCGACTTCCAGGAGCGCGGTCATGAGGTTTCCTCCTCGGCGGTGGTGCTCTCCGCGGTGGTGCCGTCCGCGGCGGTGCCCTCTGCGGTGGTGCCGGCCGCGGCCGTGCTCTCTGCGGTGCTGCTCTCTGCGGTGGTGCGGTCCGCCGGGGTGCCGTGGGCGGCTCCGGCTCCGGCTTCGGCGGCTTCGACCTCGGCGACCTCGTCGGCGCCGGGGGCTCCTTCGAAGGGGGTGCCGAGGTAGGCGGCGATGACGCGTTCGTCGCCCTGGACGGTGCTGGGCGTGCCTTCGACGAGTTTCTCGCCCTGGACGAGGCAGGCGACGCGGTCGCAGAGGTTGAAGATGAAGCGCATGTCGTGCTCGATGACGAGTACGGCGATGCCCTGGTCGCGGATGGCGAAGATGAGTTCTTCGGTGACGCGGGTTTCCTGCGGGTTCATGCCGGCGGTGGGCTCGTCGAGGAGGAGGAGTCCGGGGTCGCTGGCGAGGGCGCGCGCGATTTCCAGCTTGCGCTGTTCTCCGTAGGGGAGGTTGCGCGCGAGGTGGTCGGCCTTGTGGGCGAGGCCGATGAACTCCAGGAGTTCCATGGAGCGTTCGCGGCTGGCCTTCTCGGCGCGGGTGTGGCTGGGGAGGCGCAGCAGGGCGGACCAGAGTCCGTCGTCGGTGCGGGTGTGGCGGCCGACGAGGACGTTTTCCAGGACGGTCATGTTGGCGAAGAGCCGGATGTTCTGGAAGGTGCGGGCGATGCCTGCCTGGGTGACGAGGTGGGGCTTGGGCGGCAGGACGGTGCCCTTGTAGCTGACCTTGCCCTCGGTGGGGACGTAGAGGCCGGTGAGGCAGTTGAAGAAGGTGGTCTTTCCGGCGCCGTTGGGGCCGATGAGGCCGACGATCTCGCCGCTGTCGACGGTGAGGGAGACGTCGCGTACGGCGGTGAGGCCGCCGAAGCGCATGGTCACGCCGGTGGCGTCGAGGACCGTGCCGCCGGTGGGGGCTCCGGGGGTGCCGGTGGTGTTCGTGGTGGTGGTCATGGTGGTCACGCCCCCGCCTTGGCGATGCCGGCGCCGGTGTCCTCGGACTGCCGTGGTTCGGGTACGTCTGGTTGGTCGGCCTTGTTCTCGTCGGCTTCGTGGAATTCGAGTTGCTTGCGCCGGTCGGCGATGAGGCCTTCGGGGCGGAAGCGCATCAGCAGGATGAGTGCGATGCCGAAGAGGAGGAGCTGGAAGTCCTGCATGAACTGGAGTTTGGCCGGGATGAGGTAGAGGAGCGCGGCGCCGACGAAGGGTCCGCTGAGGGTTCCCATGCCGCCGAGGATGACGGCGGCGAGGAGGAAGGCGGAGTTCGGGGGTACGGCACCGGCGAACTGGTACTGCTCGGGCGTCACGGTGTAGTTGACGTGGGCCTGGACGGTTCCGGCGAGGCCGGCGAGGGTGGCGCCGAGGGCGAAGGCGAGGAGCTTGAGCCGGAAGGCGTTGATGCCCATGGCGGTGGCGGCGGTCTCGTCCTCGCGGATGGCGACCCAGGCGCGGCCGATGCGGGAGTCGCCGGAGCGACGGAAGACGAGGACGACGACGGCGGTGACGAGGAGCATCAGCAGGAAGTAGTTGGCGGACCTGCTGAGGGTGAAGGGGCCGATGTCGTGGCTCTCCCCGAAGGCGAATCCGAGGATGTCGAGGTCGGGGATGGAGGGGATGCCCTGGGATCCGTTGGTGAGGTCGGGTCCGCTGTTGCCGTTCAGGTTGTTGACGGTGACGCGGAAGATCTCTCCGAAGCCGAGGGTGACGATGGCGAGGTAGTCGCCGCGCAGCCGCAGGGTGGGGGCGCCGATGAAGACGCCGAAGATCAGGGAGACGCCCGCTCCGGTGAGGGCCGCCGCCCAGAAGGGGAATTGGATGCCGATCGCGGAGGCGGAGGCGCCGGAGAGGAGGGCGGAGGTGTAGGCGCCGACGCCGAGGAAGGCGACGTATCCGAGGTCGAGGAGGCCCGCGAGGCCGACGACGACGTTGAGGCCCAGGGCGACGGCCGCGAAGATGAGGATGTTCGTGCCGATGAGCGTGTATTCCCCGGTGGACTGCGTGAAGGGGAAGCAGAAGGCGGCGACGAGGGCGGCGGTGAGGGTGACGTTGCGGTGTTTGACCGTCAGCGCGGTGAGGCGGGTGATGAGGCCGGCGCGGTGGAGGGCGGTGAAGCCGAAGGCGAAGGTGAGCAGCGAGCCGATGAAGAGCTCGGTGTACTCGGTGTCGATGATGAACGAGAAGAGGTAGAGGGCGACGCCGAAGGAGGCGGCGATGGTGAGGATCTCGGCCCAGGCGGGGAGTTCGCGGGCGCGGGCCGGGGCGGGGGCGGTCAGGCTGTTGCCGAGGACGGCGAGGCCGCTGGGGTTGTCGTCGGAGAGCGCCTGGTCGGCGGGGAGGCCGAAGGCGGCGAGCGTGGCGATGAGCGCTCCGGCGAGGCTGACCCAGGCTCCGGGTTCGAGGTTGACGATGCCGCCGAGGTCGACGGTGATGGCGCCGACGGCGTAGCCGGTGGTGGTGAGGACGGCGAGTGCGGCGTAGCGCACGGAGGTGTTGGTGCCGCCGGGGGTGAGCCAGCGGAGTCCTCGGATGCCGTATCCGGAGAGGGTGAGGAGGAGGGTGATGAGGGAGCCGGCGAGGGTGAGGACCTGGAGGCCGCCGGGGTAGCCGGTGACGGTGAGGTCGCCGGGGAACTCGTCGGTCCAGGTCCAGGCGAGGAAGGTGCCTGCGAGGGCGATGGCCGTGCCGGCGGTGGTGAGGGCGCGGGCGGTCGCGGGGGGCAGGTTGAGGGGTGCGCGGTTGGTGTGTGTGGTCATCGCTGTCACGCCCGATCCGCGACGCGTTCGCCGAGCAGTCCTTGTGGCCGCAGCAGCAGGACGACGATGAGGAGCACGAAGGCCCACACGTCCTTCCAGGCGCCGCCGCCGAAGAGTTCCATGCCGGGGACGTCGCTCATGTAGCCGGTGGCGAGTGCTTCGGCGAGGCCGAGGACGACGCCGCCGAGCATGGCGCCGTAGATGTTGCCGATGCCGCCGAGCACGGCGGCGGTGAAGGCCTTGAGGCCCATGAGGAAGCCCATTTTGAAGCCGATCTGGCCGTTCTTGAGCCCGTAGGCGACGGCGGCGACGGCGGCGAAGGCGGCACCGATGGCGAAGGCCATGACGATGATGCGGTCGGTGTTGATGCCCATGAGTTTGGCGGTGTCGGGATCCTGCGAGGTGGCCTGCATGCCGCGGCCGGAGCGGGTCTTGGAGACGAAGAGGCCGAGGGCGAGCATGCAGACGGGTGCGGCGATGAGGACGAAGAGGTCGCCGCGTTGGACGTGGGCGCCGAGGAGGTCGAAGGCGTCGCCCTTGAACTGGGGGAACGAGCGGTCGGCCTTGGCGTCCGGGTACCACATCCAGACGGCCTGCTGGAGGGCGAGGGAGAGGCCGATCGCGGTGATGAGGGGGGCGAGGCGGGGTGCGTTGCGCAGGGGCCGGTAGGCGAAGCGTTCGGCGGCGACGCTGACGGCGACGGAGCAGATCACGCCGCCGACGATCATGAGGGGGACGACGGCGAGGAGGTTCCAACCGGAGGGCATACAGGAGTACACGGTGAGCGCCCCGAAGCCTCCGATCATGAAGATTTCGCCGTGTGCGAAGTTGATGAGCTGGATGATTCCGTAGACCATCGTGTAGCCGATCGCGATGAGTCCGTACATCGCGCCGAGGATGAGTCCGTTGGCCAGCTGTTGCGGCAGTTCGTGCACCGCAGGGCCTCCGTTGGAGTGGTTCGGATATGGCACCGCGCGGGAGCGCTGTGGCGCTCCCGCGCGGTCTGGTTGCCCGGGGGCGACCGGAGTGGGGCGTTCTCGCCGTTACTTGGTGACGGCTTCGCTGAGCTTGGAGACCCACTTGCCGCCGTCGACCTGGTAGGCGGTCATCATGGTGTTGGTGGTGTCGCCGTACTGGTCGAAGGCGACCGGGCCGGTCACGCCGTCGAACTGGACCTTGGCCATGGCGGCGAGGACCTTCTCGCGGCTGTCGTCGGGGAGCTTGCCGTCGTTCTCGGCGGCCACGATCTTGACGGCCTCGATGATCGACCAGGTGGCGTCGTAGGTGCCGCCGCCGTAGGCCTCGTAGGCGTCCTTGTAACCGGCGGCCGAGTAGTCCGCGATGAACTTCTTGGCGGAGTCGAGCTCTTCGACGGGCTTGCCGACGGAGGTGGCGATGTCGCCCTGGGCCTTCTTGTTGAGGCTGATGAAGTCGGCGCTGTACATGCCGTCGCCGCCCATGAGCGGGATCTGGACGCTGTCCTTGAGCTGCTGGCTCAGGGGCGCGCCGGCGGGGTACTCGCCGCCGTAGTAGACGGCCTTGGCGCCGGAGCTCTTCACCTTGGTGACGACGGAGTTGAAGTCGCGGTCGTCGGGGTTGACGTGGTCGCTGCCGACGATCTTTCCACCGAGGCCGGTGAAGGTCGTCTTGAAGGAGGCGGCGAGGCCGGCGCCGTAGGTCTTCTGGTCGTCGATCAGGTAGACGTCCTTGATGCCCGCGTTCTTGAACAGGTAGTTCGCGGCGAAGGCGCCCTGGATGGCGTCGGTGGTGGCGGTGCGGAAGTACGTCTTGAACGGGCGCTTCTTGGCCGCGTCTCCGTCCTTCCAGTTGTCGCCCTGGGTCAGCTCGGTGCCGGTGTTGGCGGGGGAGACCTGGGTGAGGCTGGCGTCCTCGAAGGGCTTCTGCATCGACTGGGCGACGCTGGAGTTGAGGGGGCCGACGACGCCGACGAGGTCCTTGTTGCCGATGAACTTCTGGGCGTTCTGGCCGCCGACGGAGGGCTGGGCCTGGTCGTCGAGGGGCTGGAGCTCGAACGTGATGCCCGGGACCGTCTTCTCCTTGTTCGCCGTCTTGACGGCGAGGTCGGCGGAGTTCTTGATGCCGAGGCCGAGGGCGGAGAGGTCGCCGGTCAGGGGGGCGTCGAGGCCGATGACGACGGTCTGGTTCTCGGCGCTGCCGCTCGCGCCGTCGCTGCCCTTGTCGTCGTCGCGCGACCCGCAGGCGGTGAGGGTGAGCGCTCCGGTGGTGAGCACTGCGGTGAGTATGAGCAAGGAACGGTGTCGCACGAAAAGTCCTTTCCCTGGCGCGGCCTCCTCCGTTGAGGTGCCTGTCGTTCGCCAAGCCGTACGTGCTGGGTACAGGGGCGTGCTGCTGCCGCGCCCGGCGGCGCGGTGACTGGCGGTGACTCTAGGCGCAGGCGGTGGGATCGTGGACGGGTGTGGGCAAGGATGTGACTGTCTTGTTATGAGTTGAGGAAAGCTTGAGGTGTGCTGGGGGAGTTGGGGCGATTCGGGCCCGGTGGATTTCTCTCGCATGGTGAGAACGCCCAGCTCTGCTAAGGGGCTTGGGGTGATCTTGGTGCTGACGCGCGGGCTCGCGCGTGGTGCATGGGGGAGGGGTCCGGGGGTACGGGGAGGGGCGTGGGGTGGGAGTCGCGTTCATTGCGCGCCTGTTACGCAGTGTTACGCCGCGCCGTCCGCTGCTCTGTCGCCCTCGCGGTGTGGCGTGAAGTGGTGCATTGAACCCCGTGCGGTGTCAGGGTAGTTGGCTGAATTTCATGGTCAACTTCCGTTACGTGTAGTGCACATGAAGATGCCCGGCCGGATGGTTCACGAGCCCGGCCGGGCAGGGGGAGAGCAGGGGTGCGGGGATGTGGCGGCGCGGACGGTCAGCCCGCGGCCGGCACCTCGCGCAGCAGGCAGGTGAGGCGGGCGGTGCACACGCGCTTGCCGTGGTCGTCGGCGATGACGACCTCGTAGGTGGCGGTGGAGCGTCCGCGGTGCACGGGGGTGGCGACACCGGTCACCAGCCCGCTGCGGGCGCCCCGGTGGTGGGTGCAGTTGAGGTCGACGCCGACCGCGAGCTTCCCGGCGCCGCCGTGGAGCATGGCGCCGACGGAGCCGAGGGTCTCGGCGAGCACCGCGGACGCCCCGCCGTGCAGGAGGCCGTAGGGCTGGGTGTTGCCCTCGACCGGCATGGTCCCGACGACGCGTTCCGCCGAGGCTTCGGTGATCCGCACGCCCATCCGCTCGCCGAGGTGCCCCGCGGAGAAGAGGGCGGGCAGGTCGACGCCGAGCGAGGCGTACTCGTCGATGACCTCCTGCGGAAACACGGGTGCGGATGTGCTCTGGTCGCCCATGGGTTCGGCTCCGTTCGTCCGGTGGTGTCTTCGCTGTGCGCTCCGTTCTTACCAGAGACCACTGAGCGGATGCTTAGGTGCTCTCCGGTCGTGGTCCGCCGGAGACCACCTCGGTGCGGCGGCCCCGGGACCACCGCGGGTATCCCCGGACGGCCATACGGGGGAGGACGGCCGTTCACCGCGGTTCGGTAGGTTGGCCCGATGCGGGGACTGGGTCGTGTGGTGAATGTGGCGTCGTCCGCCCGGAGGGCGGGGCGGGCGGTGTCCGGTGCGCGCGGCCTGGGTGTCGTGGGATGTCGCCGGCTGGGACTGGCCGGTTCGCTGGGGGTCGGCGCGGGCGGCTGGGTCGCCGGCGGACTGCCGGTGCACGACCCCTGGGGCTGGTGGACGGAGCGGGGCCCCGCCGTGACCGCTGCCGGAACCGTCCTCGCGTACGCCGGGCTCACCGCGCTCGTCGTCGCCTGGTGGGCGTACGGCCGGGCCGGCGCCTCCGTACGGCACACCCTGGTGACGCTCGCCTGGTGGGCGGCGCCGCTGCTGCTGGCGCCGCCCCTGTACAGCGCGGACGTCTACAGCTACGTCGCGCAGGGAGCGATGGTCCTCGAAGGCCACGACGTCTACAGCCAGGGCCCCTCGGTCCTCGACCCGGCGGGCTTCGCGGGCGACGCGGCGGCGAGCGTCGGCGGGCACTGGACCGACACCCCCGCCCCGTACGGCCCCTTCTTCCTGCTGCTGGCGCGGGGCGCGGCGGCGTTCACCGGCGGCACCCTGGTCCCCGCCGTCCTGGTACTGCGCCTGGTCGCGGTGGCGGCGCTGGTGCTGATCGTCTGGGCCGTGCGGCGGCTGGCGCGCGACTACGGGGCCGACGAGAGCGGGGCGCTCCGGCTCGCGGCGCTCAACCCCCTGCTCCTGATCCACGTGGTGGGCGGGGTGCACAACGACGGCCTGATGGCCGCGCTCGCGCTCGCGGGCGCGGTGTGCGCGCTGCGTGGCCGCTGGGTGCTCGGAGCCGCCCTGATCGGGCTGGCGATGATGGTCAAGTCGCCCGCCGGCCTGGCCCTGTTGTTCGTCGGCGTGGTCGTGGGCAGATCCTCCGCGGGGTCCCCCGCGCGACGGATCGCGCGGGGAGCGTTCGGACCGGGGCTGGTCGCCGCCGCGACGGTGCTGCTGGTCTCCGTGGTGAGCGGCACCGGCTTCGGCTGGCTGCGCACCCAGGGCGTCGCGGGAGCCATCCACACCTGGCTCTCCGTCTCCAGCGACCTGGGGGCCGGGCTCGGCGCGCTCGCTCACCTGGCTGCGGGGGCCGACCAGGACACGGTGAAGCAGGTCGTGCAGCTCCTCGGACTCGCCGCCGCGGGGGTCCTGATCGCCCGCTTCGGGTGGCGCTCGGCGACCGGCCGCCTGGACCCCGTACTGGCGCTGGGCCTGGCGCTGACGGCGCTGGTGGTGCTCTCGCCGATGGTGCAGCCGTGGTACGTCCTGTGGGGCGTGCCGTTCGTCGCCGTACGGGCCTGCCGAGGCCCGGCCGGCCGCGGGCTCGCGGTGCTCTCGGCGGCGCTGACGTACGAGACGCACCCCTCGGGCGCGACCCCCGGCGTCGGCTTCGCGGTGGCGGGGGCGGTCGCGGTGGCGGGGGCGCTGCTGCTGCGCCGGGAGGCCGCGGCGGACCGCGCCGGGAGCGAGGGCCGCGGGGGGACCGGAGTGCCGGGACCCCGTCGCCCCGGCACGGTGCGCGACGGGACCCCTGCGGGGACGGCCCCGGCCTGAGCCGGTGCGGGCGCCCGTACGGGAGGGCCGTGCTGCCGTCGCGGGCGCTCGTGCGGGAGGGCCGTGGAGCCGTCGCGGGCGCTCGTGCGGGAGGGGCCGGGTCCAAGCCGGGAGGGACGCCCCACGGGAGGGGTCGGCGTGCCGGGCCGCCCTGTGCGCCGGGTCAGCCCGCGGGCTCGAAGCGGACCACGACCGACTTGCTGGCGGGGGTGTTGCTGGTGTCGGCGGTCGAGTCGAGCGGCACCAGGACGTTCGTCTCCGGGTAGTAGGCGGCGGCGCAGCCCCGGGCGGTGGCGTAGTGCACGACGCGGAAGCCGGGGGCGCGGCGTTCGGTGCCGTCCCTCCATTCGCTGACGAGGTCGGTGTAGGCGCCGTCGGCGAGACCGAGTGCGCGGGCGTCGTCGGGGTTGACGAGGACGACGCGGCGGCCGTCCTTGATGCCGCGGTAGCGGTCGTCGAGCCCGTAGATCGTGGTGTTGTACTGGTCGTGGGAGCGCAGGGTCTGCAACAGCAGCCTGCCTTCGGGGAGTTCGGGGTACTCCACGGGCGCGGCGGTGAAGTTGGCCTTGCCGGTGGCGGTCGGGAAGCGGCGGGCGTCGCGCGGGCCGTGGGGGAGGGTGAATCCGCCGGGGCGGGCGACGCGGGCGTTGAAGTCCTCGAAGCCGGGCACCACACGGGAGATGCGGTCGCGGATCGTCCCGTAGTCCTTCTCGAACTCCTCCCAGGGGGTCTTCGAGCCGGGGCCGAGGACGGCGCGTGCCATGCGGGCGACGATGGCGGGTTCGGAGAGCAGGTGCGGGCTCGCGGGGGCGAGGTTGCCGCGGGAGGCGTGCACCATGCTCATGGAGTCCTCGACGGTCACGAACTGCTTGCCGCCGGCCTGGACGTCCTTGTCGGTACGGCCGAGGGTCGGCAGGATCAGGGCGCGGCTGCCGGTGACCGCGTGCGAACGGTTGAGCTTGGTCGACACGTGCACGGTGAGGCGGGCGCGGCGCATCGCCGCCTCGGTGACGTCGGTGTCGGGGGTGGCGGCGACGAAGTTGCCGCCCATCGCGAAGAAGACCTTGGCGTCGCCGTCGCGCAGCGCGCGGATCGCGCGGACCACGTCGTACCCGTGGTGGCGCGGCGAGGTGATGCCGAACTCCCGGTCGAGGGCGTCGAGGAAGGCGGGCGCGGGACGCTCGTAGATGCCCATGGTGCGGTCGCCCTGGACGTTGGAGTGGCCGCGCACGGGGCAGACTCCCGCGCCCGGACGCCCGATGTTGCCGCGCAGCAGAAGGAAGTTGACGACCTCGCGGATGGTGGGCACGGAGTGCTTGTGCTGGGTGAGGCCCATCGCCCAGCAGACGATGGTGCGCTCCGAGGCGAGGACCAGGCCGAGGGCCTTCTCGATGTCGGCGCGGTCGAGCCCGGTGGCGGTGAGGGTCTCGTCCCAGTCGGCTTCCCGGGCGGCCCGGGCGAACTCCTCGTAGCCGTGGGTGTGTTCGTCGACGAACGCGGTGTCGACGGCACCCTCCGTCTCCAGGATCAGCTTGTTGAGGAGGCGGAAGAGGGCCTGGTCGCCGCCGAGGCGGATCTGGAGGAAGAGGTCGGTGAGGGCGGTGCCCCTGAGCATGCCCTGCGGGGTCTGCGGGTTCTTGAAGCGCTCCAGGCCGGCTTCGGGCAGCGGGTTCACCGAGATGATCTTCGCCCCGGCGTGCTTGGCCTTCTCCAGGGCGGAGAGCATGCGCGGGTGGTTGGTGCCGGGGTTCTGCCCGGCGACGATGATCAGATCGGCCTGGTGGAAATCTTCCAGGGAGACGCTGCCCTTGCCTATGCCGATGGTCTCCACGAGCGCCGAGCCGGACGACTCGTGGCACATGTTGGAGCAGTCCGGCAGGTTGTTGGTGCCGTACTCGCGGGCGAAGAGCTGGAGGAGGAACGCGGCTTCGTTGCTGGTGCGGCCGGACGTGTAGAACAGGGCCTCGTCGGGGGAGCCGAGCGCACGGAGTTCGTCGGCGATGACGGCGAAGGCGTCGTCCCAGCCGATCGCCTCGTAGGTGTCCGCGCCCTCGGGGAGGTACATCGGCTGCGTGATCCGGCCCTGCTGGCCGAGCCAGTACCCGCTGCGGCCGGCGAGGTCGGAGACCGGGTGCGCGGCGAAGAACTCCGGGGTGACCCGGCGCAGTGTCGCCTCCTCGGCGACGGCCTTGGCGCCGTTCTCGCAGAACTCCGCGGTGTGGCGTTTGTCGCCTTCCGGCCAGGCGCAGCCGGGACAGTCGAAGCCGTTCTTCTGGTTGACCTTGAGGAGGGTGCGCGCGGTGCGGCCCAGCCCCATCTGCTGCTGGGCCATGAGCAGCGAGTGGGCGACGGCGGGCAGCCCGGCGGCGGCGTGCTGGGCCTCGTGGACCTGCGGGGCGTCCTGGACCGGGTCTCCGGTCGGGGGCTTCGTGGCCATGGTTGCTCCCCTTCGAGCGCGTGGGTTCCTCTCGTTCGATCCTGTCACGGCCGTTGAGGGGTGCATCCGGAAGGAGACGGACGCATCCGGAAGGAGATGGTTGCGTCCGGAGGGATACAGACGTCTTTCGGAAGCAGACGGACGCGTTTCGGAGGGAGGTGGATCCGTTTCGGAGGGTCCCGGACGCGTTCGGAGGGAGGCGGTCGCGTCCGGACGGGGGGAGACGCGTGCGGGGAGGGCGGGGGCGGGTGCGGGGGAGGCCCGGGGCGCGTGCGGGGAGGCAGGGGGCGGGTTCGGGAACGGCGGGACGCGGCGCCCGCGTGCGGTCCGTGATGTCGGTGGGCCGTGGCAGGATCGTGTACGTGGCTGAGACAGCATCGAAGAAGACGGCAGACAACCGACCGCGCCTGCTCCTCATGGACGGGCACTCCCTGGCGTACCGGGCGTTCTTCGCCCTGCCCGCGGAGAATTTCACGACCGGGACGGGGCAGCCGACGAACGCCGTGTACGGCTTCGCCTCGATGCTGGCGAACACGCTGCGCGACGAGGCGCCCACGCACTTCGCGGTGGCGTTCGACGTGTCCCGCAAGACCTGGCGCGCCAAGGAGTTCCCCGAGTACAAGGCGAACCGCTCCAAGACCCCCGACGAGTTCAAGGGGCAGGTCGAGCTGATCGGCGAGCTGCTGGACGCGATGCGCGCGGACCGGTTCGCCGTCGACGGCTTCGAGGCCGACGACGTGATCGCCACGCTCGCCACCCAGGCGGAGGCCGCCGGGTTCGAGGTGCTGATCGTCACCGGCGACCGCGACTCCTTCCAGCTCATCACCGACAACGTCACGGTCCTCTACCCGACCAAGGGCGTCTCCGAGCTGACCCGCTTCACCCCGGAGAAGGTCGAGGAGAAGTACGGCCTCACCCCCGCCCAGTACCCGGACTTCGCCGCGCTGCGCGGCGACCCGTCGGACAACCTCCCCGGGATCCCCAAGGTGGGCGAGAAGACCGCCGCGAAGTGGATCAACCAGTTCGGCTCCTTCGAGGAGCTGGTGGCCCGCGCCGACGAGGTCAAGGGCGTGGCCGGGCAGAACTTCCGCGACCACCTGGACGCGGTGCGGATGAACCGCCTGCTGACCGAGATGGTGCGCGACGTGGAGCTCCCGAAGGGCCCCGCCGAGCTGGAGCGCGCCCCGTACGACCGCGCCGCCGTCACCGGGGTGCTGGACGTCCTGGAGATCCGCAACCCGAGCCTGCGGGAGCGGCTGCTCGCCGTCGACCCGGGCGCGGCCGAGGAGGAGGCCCCCGCCCCGGCCGCCGGGGTCGAGCTGGACGGCACGGTCCTCGCCACCGGACAGGTCGCCGGGTGGCTGGCCGAGCACGGCGCGCAGCCGCTGGGCATGGCCACCGTGGACACCTGGGCGCTGGGCGCCGGGACGGTCACCGAGATCGCCCTGGCGGCGGTCGGCGGGGCCGCGGCCTGGCTGGACCCGACGGAGCTCGACGCCTCGGACGAAGAGGCGTTCACGGCCTGGCTCGCCGACCCGGAGCGGCCGAAAGTCCTGCACAACGCCAAGGCGGCCATGCGGGTCTTCCCCGAGCTCGGCTGGCACATCGAGGGCGTCACCATGGACACCGCGCTCGCGGCGTACCTGGTGAAGCCGGGACGCCGGTCGTTCGCGCTGGACGCGCTGGCGGTGGAGTACCTCGGACGCGAGCTGGCCCCCGCCGCCGCGGCGGACGGGCAGCTCGCGTTCGGCGCGGACGACCGCGCCGAGGCGGACGCCCTGATGACGCAGGCGCGTGCCGTCCTCGACCTCGGCGCCGCGTTCAGCACCCGGCTCAGGGAAGTCGGCGCGCTCGACCTGCTGCACGACATGGAGCTGCCCACCTCGATCCTGCTGGCCCGGCTGGAGCGGCACGGCATCGCCGCCGACCGCGCCCATCTGGAAGCGATGGAGCAGCAGTTCGCGGGCGCCGTGCAGCAGGCCATAAAGGAGGCGCACGCGGCGGTGGGCCGGGAGTTCAACCTCGGCTCGCCCAAGCAGCTCCAGGAAGTCCTCTTCGGCGAACTGGGCCTGCCCAAGACCAAGAAGACGAAGACCGGGTACACCACCGACGCCGACGCGCTGGCCTGGCTCGCCGCACAGACCGATCACGAGCTGCCGGTGATCATGCTGCGCCACCGGGAGCAGGCGAAGCTGCGGGTCACCGTCGAGGGCCTGATCAAGACGATCGCGGCCGACGGCCGTATCCACACCACGTTCAACCAGACGGTGGCGGCGACCGGACGTCTCTCCTCCACCGACCCCAACCTCCAGAACATCCCGGTCCGTACGGACGAGGGGCGCGCGATCCGCCGGGGCTTCGTCGTCGGCGAGGGCTTCGAGACCCTGATGACGGCGGACTACAGCCAGATCGAACTGAGGGTGATGGCCCACCTCTCCGAGGACGCCGGCCTGATCGAGGCGTTCACCTCGGGCGAGGACCTGCACACCACGGTCGCCTCCCAGGTGTTCGGCGTCGACAAGTCGGCCGTCGACCCGGAGATGCGGCGCAAGATCAAGGCCATGTCGTACGGACTCGCCTACGGCCTCTCCGCGTTCGGGCTCTCCCAGCAGCTCAACATCGAGGCGGGCGAGGCGCGTGGCCTGATGGACACGTACTTCCAGCGCTTCGGCGGAGTACGCGACTACCTCCACCGGGTCGTCGAGGAAGCCAGGTCCACCGGGTACACCGAAACGGTCTTCGGCCGCCGCCGGTATCTCCCCGACCTCAACAGCGACAACCGCCAGCGGCGCGAGATGGCGGAGCGCATGGCGCTCAACGCCCCGATCCAGGGCACCGCCGCGGACATCGTGAAGGTCGCGATGCTCCACGTGGACCGGGCGCTGACGAAGGCCGAACTGAAGTCCCGGATGCTGCTCCAGGTGCACGACGAAATCGTGCTGGAGATCGCACCGGGCGAGAGCGCCGAGGTGGAGGGGATCCTCCGCCACGAGATGGCTTCGGCCGTGTCGTTGCGCGCCCCGCTGGACGTGTCGGTCGGCGTGGGCACCGACTGGGAGTCCGCGGCGCACTGACGAGGGCGCGACCGACGGGGCGCCTTCCCCGCGGGACGGAGGCCGGGCACGACGTGTCCGGCCTCCGTCATGTCCGGCCTCCGTCACGTCCGGCACAGGAAGCCAGGGGCGCGGGGGCGCAGGGGTGCAGAGGCAGGAGAGGGGCAGGGGCAGGAGAGGGGCGGAGGGCGACCACCGCGCCGGAAGCGAGGTGCAGTACAACTTCGGTTGAACATCGTGAGAAACCAGTAAGAACCGGTCAGACGACTGTGTCGAAGCATCAGGAGTTGCCGTAGGGTCACGGGAGTCCTCGCGCTGGGGAGCGCGAACAGCCGTCGTCGGGGAGGGACCAGACCATATGGCAGCGCAATTCGGCCGTCGCCTGCGCAGAGGGGCCACCAGCACCGCGGTGGCCGCCGCCGTCGTCGCGGCGCTCTCCGCCTCGCAGGCACCCGGAGCGACCCTGGGCCTGGCCACGCAGCCCGGCGGGAACGACCAGCCGGCCGCGGCCGAACCCGAAGACGGTGCGGCCACCGGCAACGACCAGTACCACACCGACCTGCCGCCGCTGACGACCCCCGGCACCCCACGCACCTCCGTCGATCTGCCCGCCACCAGCGCCGAGTCGGGCATTCCGGCCTCGGTCCTCGCCGCGTACAAGCAGGCCCAGTCGACCATCGCCGGCACCGACCCGGCCTGCCGGCTGCCCTGGCAACTCCTCGCCGCCATCGGAAAGGTGGAGTCGGGCCAGGCACGCGGCGGCAAGGTCGACGCGAGCGGCACCACGCTCAGCCCGATCCTCGGCCCCGCCCTCGACGGCAACGGGTTCGCGCTCATCCCGGACACCGACAACGGCGCGTACGACAACGACACCGTCACCGACCGCGCGGTCGGGCCGATGCAGTTCATCCCGTCCACCTGGGCGACCTGGGGCCAGGACGCCAACGGCGACGGGCGTAAGGACCCCAACAACGTCTACGACGCGGCGCTCGCCGCCGGGCGTTACCTCTGCGCCGGTAACCGGGACCTGTCCATCGACACCGACATCGACCGTGCGGTGCTGAGTTACAACCACTCCAGCGCCTACCTGTCGACCGTGCGGTCCTGGTTCGAGTACTACAACAACGGCACGCACTCCGTACCCGACGGAACCGGTGTCCTGCCGACCACCCCCGGCCCGGCGACCGACACCACGACCGGCTCGGCCTCGGCCTCGGCATCGCCCTCGCCGTCGCCCTCGCCCTCGACGTCTCCGTCGGGCTCGCCGTCCCCGGACCCGACGCCCGGGACCGCCTCGCCGTCCCCGAGTCCCTCCGAGACGCCGGGCGGCAAGCCCGGGGGCACCCAGACCACCAAGCCGCCCACGACCACCACGCCCCCGTCGCCCTCCGACGTACGCAAGCTCGCGGGGATCGAGAACGCGGGCACCGGGACCCTGACCGCCATGGCGGGCCAGGACTTCGCCGGGGACGTCACCGTCCGGGCCGTCGACGGCGAGGGCGACAGCTTCGCCCAGGCTCCCGTCACCTTCACGATCAGCGGCGACACCGACGCCCGCTTCGCCGGCGGGGCCACGAGCGCCGAGGTCGTCACCTCGGCGGACGGCACCGCCAGCGCCCCGGCGCTGGTGGCGGGCGAGACCACGGGCGACTTCCAGATCCACGCCGTCGCCGGCACCACCGGGCAGTTCAGCCTCTCCTTCACGGCGACCGTCACGGCCCGCCGCGCCGACGCAGTCGCCCGGACGACCAGCACCGCCCTGACGGCCGTCCAGGGCGGCGAGTTCGCCGAGGACGTCCAGGTCAAGGCCACTCTCGGTGGGGCCGTCGCCTCCGGTGTCGCCGTCACCGCCACGATCCTCGACAGCGCCGGGCAGCCCGTGCCGGAGGGCCAGGGCCCCCGCTTCACCGGAGCGAACGACACCTCGGTCAGCACGCTCACCGGTCTGACGACCGACGCGGACGGCCTGCTCACCCTCCCGCGGATCCACGCGGGCGACACGGCGGGCACGTACACGCTGCGGATCACCACCGAGGGCGGCGCCGTCCTCGACATCGAGCTCACCGTCGAGGCGCCGCCCGCCGCCTGACGCCGCTCAGCACCCCCGCGCGCCCGTACCGAGCACCTCCCGGTCCGGGCGCGCGGCCGTACCCGCGCGGTCGTACCCGCGAGGCGCCCCGGGACGGAGGGGACGATCGGGGCGGGGAGGATCGGGGAGGGGCAGAGAGGTGGACCAGCGCGGTGGAGGCGGGGCGCGGTTCCCTGTTCCTCGGCTTCCTGGCCCCCAGCACTCGTTCTCCCTGGCTCCCCGGCTCCCCGGCTCCCCGGCTCATCGGCGCCCGGCTCACTGGCGCCCCGCCCCGCCGCATTACCGCCGACCCGCCGCACCACCTGCCGGCCAGCCGCGCCCCCGGCGCTGCCGCCGCCCCTGGCTCACCCGGTCATGATCGCTGCTCCCGCTTCAGCCGTGCCGAGGTGAACCGGGTGGCCGCCACCGTCGTCGGGTCCTCCGGCCAGGGATGTTTGGGGTAACGCCCGCGCAGCTCCGCGCGGACGGCGCGGTAACCCTCCCGCCAGAAGGAGGCGAGGTCCGCGGTCACCGCAGCCGGGCGCCCCGCCGGGGACAACAGGTGCACCAGCACGGGCACCCCGGCCACCGAGGGCGTCTCGGCCAGGCCGAACAACTCCTGGAGCTTCACCGCGAGGACCGGCTGCTCCCCGCCGTACTCCACCCGGATACGGGACCCGCTCGGCACCTCGATCCGCTCGGGCGCCAACTCGTCCAGCCGGGACGCGTCGCCGGTCCCCCACGGCAGCAACCGGCGCAGCGCCTGCCCCGCGTCGACCCGCCCCAGGTCCGCGCGGCGTCGCGCACGCGACAGCTCCGGCTCCAGCCACTCCCCGGCACGCGCCAGCAGCGCCTCGTCCGACACCTCGGGCCACGGTTCGCCCAGAGCGCCGTGCAGGAACGCCAGCCGGGCCCGCAACTGCTCGCTGTCCCGGGTCCACCGCAGCAGCCCGGTGCCCTCACGACGGAGCCCCTCCAGGAGCGCGGTGCGCACCAGCTCCGGAGCAGGCTGCTTCAGCGGGCGCACCACCAGTTCCACCGCACCCAGCCGGTCCACCACACGGGCCACCACGTCGCCGTCGCTCCAGCGGACCTCCTCGCCCCGGAACCGCAGGTGTTCCGCGGCGAGCACCGCGGTGTCCTCGTCGATCACCGCGGCCAGCCGCACCCGGGCCGACGCCGCGTGCGTGGGCCGGTCCGCCACGGCGACCGCGAGCCACGGCGAGCCGCGCAGCCCCGAGCCGTCCCGAAGCTCCGCCCCGGTCCCGGACGCCATCAGGAACGCCTCCCCGCCCCGGGCCCGCGCCACCCTCTCGGGGAAGGCCAGCGCGGCCACCAGCCCGGCGGCGGCGTCGTCCGTGACCGGCACGGCCCCGGCCACCGAGCCGTCGGCCGTCGCGTGCCCGGCCTCCGTCCCCCCGCCGAGCGAGGACGACAGCCGGCGCACCTCTTGGCGCCAGCGCGCGGCGTACCCGTCGCCGCCCCGGCGCGCGGTGCGCAGGGCCGCCGCCAGATCGTCGCCGTATGCGCGGGGCGGCTCCTCGCTCAGCAGGGCCACCACCTCGGCCGCCCGGCGCCCTCCCACCTCACGGGCTCCGTCGACCAGGGCCCGCGCCAGCCGGGGATGGACTCCGAGCCGGGACATCCGTGTGCCGCGCCCCGTCACCCGCCCGTCGGCGTCCACCGCGCCGACCGCCGTCAGCACCTCGCGGGCCGCGCTCATCGCCCCGGTCGGGGGAGGGTCGAGCAGCGCCAGGCCCACCGCCTCCGGGTCGCCCCAGCACGCGGCCCGGAGCGCGAACGCCGCGAGGTCCGCGACCCTGATCTCCGGGGCCGGGAACCGGGCGAGCCGCCCGTCCTCGGCCTCCGTCCAGCAGCGGTACACCGCTCCGGGAGCCTCCCGTCCGGCACGGCCCGCCCGCTGCCGTCCGGTCGCCTGCGAGGCCCGCACGGTCGTCAGGGCGCTCAGCCCCCGGGCGTGATCGGTCCTGGGCTCCCGGGCGAGGCCGCTGTCGACCACGACCCGCACCCCGGGCACGGTCAGTGAGGACTCGGCGACCGAGGTCGACAGCACCACCCGCCGTCCCCCGCCGGAGCCCCCCGCCAGGACCGCGTCCTGCGCGGCGGCGGGAGCCCGTCCGTGCACCTGGAGCACCTCCGCCCCGGCTCCGGCCAGCAGGCCGGCGACCTGCGCGATCTCGCCGACACCGGGCAGGAAGCAGAGCACGTCGCCGTCCCGCTCCGCGAGTGCCCGGCGCACCACCTGGGCGACATGCGCCAGCAGCGCGGGATCGACCCGCATCCCGTGCGGCGGCCGGACCGGAGCCGTGGGCGGCGCCCAGACGACCTCCACCGGGTGGGAGATCCCCGTCGCTTCGATCACCGGGGCACCGCCCAGCAGCCGGGCCCAGCCCTCCGCGTCGGTCGTCGCGGACGCGGCCACCAGGCGCAGATCGGGGCGGAGCGTCTCGCGCACGTCCAGCAGGAAGGCGGCGGCGGTGTCCGCGTCCAGGTGGCGTTCGTGGCACTCGTCGAGGATCACCACGTCGGCGCCGGAGAGCTCCTGGTCCCGCTGGAGGCGCTGGAGCAGCACCCCCGTGGTGACGACCTCGACCACGGTCTCCGGGCCGACCGCCCGCTCGCCGCGCACGGTGAACCCGACGCGGCCCCCGGGCCGCTCGCCGAGGAGCCACGCCATGCGACGGGCCGCGGCGCGCGCCGCGATCCTGCGTGGCTCGGCGACCACGACCCGGCGCGGCGGACCCTCGCCGGTCAGTCCCGCGAGAGCGAGCGGGACGAGCGTGGTCTTGCCGGTGCCCGGCGGTGCGCAGAGCACGGCGGTGCCCCGCTCGTCGAGCGCACCGCGCAGGGCGGGCACGGCGGTGCGGACGGGGAGGTCGGCCAGGGCGTCGGTTCGGATCACGGACCCAGTGTCGTACGGGCGGCCGGGCGCCCCCACCCCCGCACGGGGGAGCTGCTTCCCCCGCACGGGGGAGGCGGCGCCGGAGCGGTGTGCGGCAGAGTCGCAGGAGTCAGCAGAGCCGGACGGCGGGCCCGCACAGCCGGCAGAAGCAGGCGGGTCCGCCTGATCGGACGAGGTCCGCCTGATCAGACGGGTCAGGCAGGTCAGACGGGTCAGGAAGTCAGGCAGGTGCCGGGCAGCAGGGTCGGCGGAGTCAGCAGGACTCCGCCACAGCCGGAGGGGGACAGATGAGGTGCAGTCGGAGCGGGACGGGGTCAGTCCCGTTCGCAGACGAAGATCGCCGTGCCCGGGATGAGGTTCCCGCGCAGCGGCGACCAGCCGCCCCACTCCTGGTGGTTCCACTCCGGCCACTCCGGTTCCACCAGGTCGACGAGGCGGAAGCCGGCCGCGACCACGTCCCGGACGCGGTCGCCCAGCGTCCGGTGGTGTTCCACGTAGACGGCCTCGCCCGACTCGTCCTGTTCCACGTAGGGGACGCGGTCGAAGTAGGACGCGGCGACCGAGAGACCCTCCGGCCCCGGCTCGTCGGGGAAGGCCCAGCGGATCGGGTGGGTCACCGAGAAGACCCAGCGTCCGCCGGGCCGCAGCACCCGGCGGACCTCGCGGAAGACACGCACCGGATCGGCGACGAAGGGGACGGCACCGTAGGCGGAGCAGGCGAGGTCGAAGGAGCCGTCCCGGAAGGGCAGTACCCCGGCGTCCGCCTCCACCAGCGGTACCTCGTCGCCGATCCGCAGGGCGTGCTGGAGCTGTCGGTGGGACAGGTCGAGGGCGACCGGGCGGGCTCCCTGAGCGGCCAGCCAGCGGGAACACTGCGCCGCGCCCGCGCCGATCTCCAGGACGTCGCGGCCCGCGAGGGAGGCGGTGGGCCCGAGCAGCCCGGCTTCCGCCTCGTCGAGCCCTTCCGGCCCCCAGACGAACCGGTCGTCGCCGAGAAACGCCCCGTGGTCGCTCTGGTACTCGTCCGCGTTCCGGTCCCACCAGCCGCGACTGGCCCGGCTGCTCTCCGTGTCGTCCGCCTCGCGGCGGGTCGCTTCCGGTTCGGTTCCGTAGGTCTCTTGGCTCATCGTGTCCGTCGTTGTAGTTTGCCTGTACCCACCGCGTGCGGCGGGGTGCGGGGAGTGTCCGTGCGGCCGTACCCGACCCCCGGGGCCGGATTCCGGCGACGCGCGAGCGAGGAACTTCCGGGTTCCGAAACTGGCCGGATACCGCCCCGGCGCGGCCGAGTTGTGCCGGATATGGTCCGGTGCGCCCCGCGTGTGCCCCTTCGCGCATTGACCGTGTCCGGCTGCCCCCGTATGCTACAAGTTGCGCTGCGAGCCTGCGCTCCTCAGACCTAGCAGGCCGCGCTCGCGTCTGTTGCATGTCCCCTCGGTTGTTGAGGTGTCTCCCGGAGACGGGTCGGGCACTTTGCAGGCTGTCCGGCTTCTGCAGAGGCGATACGGGTTCACGGCGTAGCAGTACCTACGACTCTCTGTCCGTACCGGAGCCCTTTCCCACATGACGAGCAGCACCGAGACCACCGCCACCACTCCGCAGGTTGCGGTCAACGACATCGGCGACGCGGACGCGTTCCTCGCGGCGATCGACGAGACGATCAAGTACTTCAACGACGGCGACATCGTTGACGGTGTCATCGTCAAGGTCGACCGCGACGAGGTCCTCCTCGACATCGGTTACAAGACCGAAGGTGTCATCCCGAGCCGCGAGCTCTCGATCAAGCACGACGTCGACCCGAACGAGGTCGTCAAGGTCGGCGACGAGATCGAGGCCCTGGTTCTCCAGAAGGAGGACAAGGAAGGCCGCCTGATCCTCTCGAAGAAGCGCGCGCAGTACGAGCGTGCGTGGGGCACCATCGAGAAGATCAAGGAAGAGGACGGCATCGTCACCGGTACCGTCATCGAGGTCGTCAAGGGTGGTCTCATCCTCGACATCGGCCTCCGTGGCTTCCTGCCGGCGTCGCTCGTCGAGATGCGTCGCGTCCGCGACCTCCAGCCCTACGTGGGCAAGGAGCTCGAGGCGAAGATCATCGAGCTGGACAAGAACCGCAACAACGTGGTCCTGTCCCGCCGCGCCTGGCTGGAGCAGACCCAGTCCGAGGTTCGCCAGACGTTCCTCACCACCCTGCAGAAGGGTCAGGTCCGCTCCGGCGTCGTCTCCTCGATCGTCAACTTCGGTGCCTTCGTGGACCTGGGTGGCGTCGACGGTCTCGTCCACGTCTCCGAGCTGTCCTGGAAGCACATCGACCACCCGTCCGAGGTTGTCGAGGTCGGCCAGGAAGTCACCGTCGAGGTTCTCGACGTCGACATGGACCGCGAGCGCGTCTCCCTGTCGCTGAAGGCGACGCAGGAAGACCCGTGGCAGCAGTTCGCCCGTACGCACCAGATCGGTCAGGTCGTCCCGGGTAAGGTCACCAAGCTCGTTCCGTTCGGTGCGTTCGTGCGCGTCGACGAGGGCATCGAGGGTCTGGTCCACATCTCCGAGCTGGCCGAGCGGCACGTGGAGATTCCGGAGCAGGTCGTCCAGGTCAACGACGAGATCTTCGTCAAGGTCATCGACATCGACCTGGAGCGTCGTCGGATCAGCCTCTCGCTGAAGCAGGCCAACGAGTCCTTCGGCAGCGACCCGGCCTCGGTCGAGTTCGACCCGACCCTGTACGGCATGGCCGCGTCCTACGACGACCAGGGCAACTACATCTACCCCGAGGGCTTCGACCCCGAGACCAACGACTGGCTCGAGGGCTTCGAGGCGCAGCGCGAGGTCTGGGAGACCCAGTACGCCGAGGCGCAGCAGCGCTTCGAGCAGCACCAGGCCCAGGTCATCAAGTCCCGCGAGGCCGACGAGGCCGCCGCTGCCGAGGGCGCTGCTGCCCCGGCCGGCGCCCCGGCTGCCTCCGGCGGCAGCGGTGGCGGCTCGTACTCCTCGGAGTCGGCCGACAACTCCGGCGCCCTGGCGTCGGACGAGGCGCTCGCCGCTCTGCGCGAGAAGCTGGCCGGCGGCCAGAGCTGAAGCTCTGACCCTGGCGACCGCTGACGGACGGCGGTAGCAGGAGTAGGTACGCACGAGGCCCGTCCCCTTCGGGGGGCGGGCCTCACGCGTGTCCGCGGTCCCCCCCCCAGTAGCTGGTGGCGGTGTCCCACACGCACGGTGCGTCCGTCGTGCCCCGCACACGCCGTCAGCCCGCCGCCAGCCCGCAGTCGGCCCGCCCCAGTCCCTAGCCGGTCCCTGCCCGCCCCCCCCGTCGGCGGTGTCCCGCACGTGTGCCGGGAGGCGGTGGCCGTGCGTCCGCGTTCTACGGGGTGACGCCGATGTTGGTCAGGCCCGCGCCGCCGGTCACCGTGTTGTCGGAGTACACGGTCGTGGTGCAGCTCGGCGTGTTCGCGGTGACGTTGATCGCCAGCCGCAGGGCGCCGGTGGCGCCGGTGAGGTCAGAGGCGTTGTCCCGGAACACCGTGCCGCAGCCCCAGCCCGGCTGCTGGGTGTGCGTCTCGTACCCGGTGTTGGTCGTCAGGGAGCCGGTGTTGCCCTGGACGAGGACGCCGTTGCCCTTCACGTCGACCCAGGAGTCGTCGTAGTTCGCGCCGGTGAGTCCGCTGCCGTCGAAGGTGTTGCCGATGATCCGGGCGCCGGTGGTGCCTTCCTTGATGTCGACGTTCTCGCCTCCGACGCCCGGGCCGATGACGTTGTCGGTGATCAGGACCCGGTCGCTGTTGTCGGTGAGGTCGCCCGCCGTGCCGACGTAGACGCCTTCGCCCATGCCGCGCCCGTCGTGGCCGGTGTCGTAGATCCGCGAGTTCCGGATGACCCCGTCCTTGCTGGACGTACGGAAGTGCACGCCCTCCATGTCGAGGTCGTGGACGGTCACCGAATCGATGACGACGCCGTTCGCGGAGTCGGTCACGATGCCCTTCTGTCCGCCGGTGACGGTGACGCCCTGCACGGTCCAGTACGAGGCGCCGTTCAGGTGCAGCCCGTAGCCGCCGCTCGCGGTGAGGACCGCCGCAGGGGAGCCGGTCAGGGTGATGCGGGCGTCGGCGGTGCCCGGGACGGTCACTTTGAAGTTGCCGGTGTAGGTGCCGTCCGCGAGATGGATCGTGTCGCCGGGAACGGCTGCCAGGAGCGCCGCCTTGAGTTGTTTCGCGGTGCTGACGTCGACGACGCCGGCCGCGTCGGCCGGCGCCGCCGAGACGAGGGTGAGGCCGCAGGTGACGAGGGCGGCGGCGAGCAGCGGGGCAAGGGGGGTGCGGGTGCGCATGGAGGTGCCTTCCCGGAGAGTCCAGACGTCTCGTACGTGAATCGGGGGCGAGGACCTGAACGTGCCGCCCCGGGGCGTGCTGCCTCGGGACGCGCGTTGCCCCGAGACGTTAGGGGCGCGGGCGGAGAGCGTCAAGGTCTGGACCATTGCCCGAATATCGGTTCGCGTTCTCATGCGAGAGAAACATGTGGGATACACGAGTAACTGACGGGCCGTAACACGCACTTGCCAGTATCCCGGCATCGACAAGATCCACGGAGGAGTCGGGACATGACCTCTATATCCAGCATGCCGAACGGTGCCGCGTCCGGTTCGAGCCGCCGTAATTTCCTGCGCCAGGTCGGCCTCACCAGTGGGGCCGGCGCCATGTTCGCCACCATGGGAGCGCTCGGTCTTGCCCCGACCGCCCAGGCCGCGAGCCGTGAGCCCGTGTTTCACGCCCCCAGCAAGGGCGACTTCAACCTGAAGGGCCGGGCGGCGGCGAAGGTCGTCATCGTCGGCGGTGGCATCGCCGGTCTCGCCTCCGCCTACGAGCTCGGCAAGGCGGGCTACGACTGTACGATCCTGGAGGCCCGCGCCTTCACCGGTGGCCGCAACACGACGATCCGCGGCGGCGACACCACCACCGACCTGTACGGGAACAAGCAGACCGCCAAGTTCCACGACGGGCAGTACATGAACGCCGGTCCCGGCCGGATTCCCCAGTGGATGGTCACGCTCGACTACTGCCGCGAACTCGGCGTCCCCGTCGAGGTGTTCACCAATGTGAACGCCAACGCCTACATCTTCAACGAGCGCAACGGGATGAAGGCCCCGATGCGCTACCGCACCGCCAAGGCCGACATGTACGGCTACGTCTCCGAACTCCTCGCCAAAGCCACCGACATGGGCGCCCTGGACCGTCAGATCACCGCCGACGACCAGGAGAAGCTCCTGGAGTTCCTGAAGGACTTCGGAGACATCGGCGACACCCTCGAGTACACCGGCAGCCCCCGCCGCGGTTATCGCGTCGACCCCGCCGCCGTCGGCACCCCCGGCGAGCTGCTCGGTGACGTACCGACCGCCTCCGAGATCTTCTCGACCAACGTGGGCCGTTACTTCTCCTTCGAGTTCGAGTACGACCAGGCCATGCTGATGTTCCAGCCCGTCGGCGGCATGGACCGTATACCGGCGGCCCTGACCAAGGCGATAGGCAGCCGCCGCATCCGTACCGGTGCCGCCGTCACCGACATCCGGGACACCCCGCACGGCGTCACCGTCACCTACACCCAGGACGGCCGCACCCGCACCATCGACGCCGACTACTGCATCGCCGCGCTGCCTCCGAACATCCTGGCCAAGACCTCGCACAACCTCGGCTCCGCCGTGCAGACCGCGCTGGAGGGATGCAAGCCCTCCTCGGCCGGAAAGATCGGCCTGGAGTACAAGAGCCGCTGGTGGGAGACCGACCACCGGATCTACGGCGGCATCACCGAGACCGACATGGACCTCTCCCACATCTGGTACCCGTCCTACGGCCACAACGGCGACCGCGGCCTGATCATCGGCTACTACAACACCGGAACCAACGCCGACTCCTACGCGGCGCTCGCACCGAAGGACCGCGAGGCCCGCGCCCTCGCCCAAGGCGTCAAGATCCACGGCGAGAAGTACCGTACGGAACTCGCCTCGTCCTTCTCGCACCACTGGCGCCAGACCCCCCACCTGGAAGCCGCCTGGCACTCGCTGGCCGGAGGCCCCGAGTCCGCCGCCTTCGCCCCGCTCAACAAGGCGGCCGGCCGCGTCTACTTCGCGGGCGACTACCTGAGCAACACCGACGCCTGGCAGCACGGGGCGTTCACCTCGGCCCGCAAGGCCGTGACCGCGCTGCACAGCCGCGTGCTCGCGTGACACCCGCGCCGGCGCCCGCCCCCGCGCCCGCGTAAAACACCCGATGACGGGGCACGGACGGGGAATGTCCGTGCCCCCAGGGGCGTTCTCCTTCAGGAACACGAGGAGGAGCGGTAACTGTGCCTGATCCGCAGAGTCTGTACGAATGGGAGCCGAAGGGGCTGGCCGTCGTCGACATGGCGCTTGCCCAGGAGTCGGCCGGTCTGGTCATGCTCTATCACTTCGACGGGTACATCGACGCCGGTGAGACCGGCGAGCAGGTCGTCGACGGACTGCTGGAGTCGCTGCCCCACCAGGTGGTGGCCCGCTTCGACCACGACCGTCTCGTGGACTACCGCGCCCGGCGCCCGCTGCTCACCTTCCGGCGCGACCGCTGGACGGCGTACGAGACCCCGACGCTGGACGTCCGCGTCGTCCAGGACGCCACCGGAGCCCCCTTCCTCCTGCTCTCCGGTCCCGAACCGGACGTGGAGTGGGAGCGGTTCGCCGCCGCCGTCGAGCAGATCGTCGAACGCCTCGGCGTACGGCTCTCGGTGACCGTCCACGGCATCCCGATGGGAGTCCCGCACACCCGCCCGGTCGGCCTCACCCCGCACGGGAACCGCGTCGACCTGATGCCGGGCCACAGCACCCCCTTCGACGAGGCGCAGGTCCCCGGTTCCGCCGCCGCTCTCGTCGAGTACCGGCTGGCCGAGGCCGGTCACGACGTGCTCGGCGTGGCCGCCCACGTGCCGCACTACGTCGCCCGCTCCGCCTACCCGGACGCCGCGCTCACCAGCCTCGAAGCGATCACCGCCGCCACCGGCCTGGTGCTGCCCACCGTCGCGCACTCCCTGCGTACCGCCGCGCACCGCACCCAGACCGAGATCGACCGGCAGATCGGCGAGGGCGACGAAGAACTCGTCGCGCTCGTCGAGGGCCTTGAGCACCAGTACGACGCGATCGCGGGCTCCGAGACCCGCGGCAACCTCGTCGCCGAACCGGTGGACCTGCCGTCGGCCGAGGAGATCGGCCTCGAATTCGAGCGCTTCCTCGCCGAGCGCGAGGGCGACGCCTGACGGCGGCTGTCCGGCACGCCGCCCGGTGCGCCGGACAGCCGCCACCGGGTGGGACGCGGGCCCACCAGGCCCCGTAGGCTGCCGCCCATGCTGAAAGTGGGCCTGACCGGCGGCATCGGTGCCGGCAAGAGCGAAGTGTCCCGGCTGCTCGTCTCGTACGGAGCGGTACTGATCGACGCCGACCGCCTCGCCCGCGAGGTCGTCGCTCCCGGAACACCCGGACTGGCCGCCGTCGTACGGGAGTTCGGAGCCGACGTGCTCCACGGGGACGGCAGCCTGAACCGGCCCGCCCTCGGCGCCGTCGTCTTCGGCGACAGCGACCGGCTCGCCGCCCTCAACGCGATCGTGCACCCCCTGGTCCGCGACCGGACCGCCGAACTGGAGCGTGCCGCGGGTCCCGGGTCCGTCGTCGTCAACGACGTCCCGCTGCTCACCGAGAACGGCCTCGCCCCCTTCTACGACCTGGTCGTCGTCGTCGACGCCACCCCCGCCACCCAGCTCGACCGGCTCGTCCGGCTGCGCGGCATGACGGAGGCCGACGCACGGGCCCGGATGGCGGCCCAGGCCACCCGCGAGGAGCGGCTCGCCGTCGCCGATCTCGTCGTGGACAACGACGGCCCCCTCCAGGATCTGGAACCGCAGGTGCGCGAGGTGTGGGACGAGCTGTCCCGGCGGGCGGACATTGGCCCCGAGGGGCCGACGGAATAGCCGCACGCGGATCATCGGTCCGGCGTGCGGATCGGTCCGGCATACGGATCGGCGGCCCGGCATGTGGATCGGTGGTGCGGTACGCGGATCGGCGGCCCGGCGCACTGGATCGACCCGGCGTCCGGCCGGGCGCGGGACCTGGAGCGGCGGGGCGCGCGGAATAGCGTGGCCCCGCCCGACGTTGCAAACGCCCGAGCGAAGGGAAGGATCCGACCGTGCCCGAACGGAACCCGGAAACCCATGTGATCGACTTCCGTGCCGCCGAGCAACTGCTGGCCGCGCGCGACCCCCAGGGTGCGGTGAAGCTCCTCGACTCGGTGATCGCCGCCCACCCGGAGAACACCGCCGCCCGGCTGCTGCGCGCCAGGGCCTTCTTCGCTGCGGCACAACTCCGCCCGGCCGAGCTGGAGTTCGAGCTGGTCCTGGAGCGTGAGCCGGACAACGCCTTCGCCCACTTCGCGCTGGCCCGCACCTTCCAGCGGGCCGGGCGGCCGGAGCAGGCCACCCGCCACTTCCGGCTCGCCGCGGCCCTCGACCCGAACCCCGAGTACCTGACGGCCGCGCGCTTCGACAACCGGGACTGAGCCCGCGCTCCGACAGCCGCGACTGAGCCCTGGGCCCAAAAGCCGGTGTCGGCGACAAGGCCGGTGTCGGCAGCCAGGACTGAGCCCTACCCCCGGCCCGGGAGCGGGGCCCCGGCGGTCACGGAGTCTTCGTCCACGGGCGGCGCGTCCGCCCGTCGCCGTGGTCGGGTTCGAACGGCGGGACGTCCCTGCCCGGCTGGAAACGGGAGCCCTGGTGCATCCGGTGGAGGATCACCGCGAAGTCCGCGGCGGTCACCGCCAGCAGTACGCCGCAGGCCGCGGCCCAGCCCGGACGGTCGGCGAGCGAGAACGCGACCACCCCGAACAGGGTCCAGGCGACGCCCCATAGACTCAGCCAGAGCCGCATGCGCAGCGGACTGCGCGCGGTCACGGGTTCACTGCCGGTACGCATGTCGTATCACCTCATGTCCAGCATGGACCCGTGCCGCCTCGTACGCGCGGAACGCCGTCGTACACGCTCTGGGTACGGCACATCGTGTCGTCGTGCGCGCGGAACACCGGAGGGGGACGTTCGTGTCGGGTATCGGGAGTGCGGTCCGCAGGGCGCGGGTGCGGGGATGTCTGCTGGGCGGTGCCCTCGGCGACGCCCTGGGCAACCCGGTGGAATTCCTCTCGCTGGCCGGCATCCGGCGGGCCCACGGGCCGCGCGGTGTGAGCGGTCTCGTGCCGGACTCCGAGGGGGTGACCGGACGCATCACGGACGACACCCAGATGACCCTCTTCACCGTGGAGGGGCTGATCCGCGCGGCGAACGGCGGAGGTCCCGCCGGACGCGTGGGAGCGGTGCGCACGGCCTATCTCCGCTGGCTCGACACCCAGAACCACCCGTCGCCGCCCGCCCGCGGCGGTGACGACACGGTGCGCACCGGATGGCTGCGCCGGCAGCAACTGCTCTACGCGCGCCGGGCCCCCGGCAATGCCTGCCTGACCGGCCTCGCCGCCGGGTACGTCCCGGACGAGAGGGCCGCCCCCGGCGCGCCCGGGCCGGTCAACTCCGGCTCCAAGGGCTGCGGCACCGTGATGAGGTCCGCCCCCTTCGGGCTGACCGGACAGTCCCCGGCGGACGCGTTCGCGCTCGCCGCCCACTGCGCGAAGATCACCCACGGCCATCCGACCGGAGCGCTGGCGGCGGGGGCGTTCGCCGCGATCGTCGCGTACCTCCTGGCAGGCGAGTCGATGCCGGGTGCGGTGCTGCGAGCGATGGAGCTGACCGCACGCCACCCGGGCCACGAGGAGACGACGGCGGCCTTGCGCGCCGCCGTCGACCGCGCCGCCGAAGGCGCCCCGACCGCCGAGGGCGTCGAGTCGATCGGCGCCGGATGGGTCGCCGAGGAGGCCCTCGCCGTCGCCGTGTACTGCGCGCTGGCCCTGCCGGGCCCCGAGGACGTGGCGGCGGCGCTGCTGCTCTCCGTCAACCACTCCGGGGACAGCGACTCCACCGGCTCGGTCTGCGGCAATCTGCTCGGCGCGCTGCACGGGGACGCCGCGCTGCCCGCGGACTGGCTGGTGCGTACCGAGGGGCTGACCCTGATCACCCGGATCGCCGACGACCTCTCCCGCCAGTCCGAAGGGCCGGTCGACTGGCCGGCGGACCGCTACCCCGGGAACTGACGACCGGGTGGTGCTCGGTGCACGAGGGTGTTCCCGTGCGCGAGGGGGTACCCGTGCGCGAGGACGTATCAGTGCACGAGGGTGTAGCTGCGCCAGACGGGGGTGCTCGGGGCGTCCACGTCGGTGAGCCGGGTGGACAGATAGGTGCTGCCCTCGCCGGTGCAGTCGCGGGAGCGGTAGAGAACCATGTCGATGAGGGTGTTGTTGTCGACCGCCTTCGCGCCCCCGGGCAGCGGGTGGCAGCCCCGTACCAGCGGGCTGTTCTCCCTGACCTCGATGTCGCGTTCGGTGGTGTAGGTGACCGGCCCGACCGCCGTGCGGCCGAGACCCGAACAGCCCGAGGCGCCCAGCGCGGTGAGGGCCAGCAGAACGGCTCCCGCTGCGGCGCGGGGACGGCGGAGTCGGCGGTGGAGCGTCGCTGTCACGGACATGGGCGGGTCCTCGTCTGCTCGTCCGGATCGTCAGGGTGGTACGGGACCGGCGCGAAGGTGCCGGTCCGGCGGACGCCGTACGGAGGTTCCGTACGGGCGCATGCCACGCTGCCCGCTCCCGCGCCTCCCGGCACCCGGAGAGAGCCGACCGGGCGACATCCGGGAGCGTCCGGGGTTCCATCGGGGTGCGAAAAGGGCATAACGTGTTAATAGGCAACGGTTCCGCCCCGGTGCCGTTGTGTGCCGTGCCAGTGGCAGGGGGCCGTCATGGTCCAGGTGCTAGTGATCGCGATCGTCGGGTTGCTCGCCGTCTGCGGTCTGTTCGCAGTCGCGGGGGTCCGCGTCGTCAGGCAGTACGAGCGAGGGGTGGTGCTCCGGCTCGGCCGGCTCCGCAACGAGATCAGGGGACCCGGACTCACCATGATCGTGCCCGGAGTGGACCGGCTCCGTAAGGTCAATCTGCAGATCGTCACGATGCCGGTCCCCGCCCAGGACGGGATCACCCGGGACAACGTGACGGTGCGGGTGGACGCCGTCATCTACTTCAAGGTGATCGACGCGGCGAGCGCGGTCATCCAGGTCGAGGACTACCGCTTCGCGGTCTCGCAGATGGCGCAGACCTCGCTCCGTTCGATCATCGGCAAGAGCGACCTGGACGACCTGCTGTCCAACCGCGAGAAGCTCAACGAGGGTCTGGAGCTGATGATCGACAGCCCGGCCGTCGGCTGGGGTGTGCAGATCGACCGGGTCGAGATCAAGGACGTGTCCCTGCCGGAGACGATGAAACGCTCCATGGCCCGGCAGGCCGAAGCCGACCGTGAGCGCCGCGCCCGTGTCATCAACGCCGACGCCGAACTCCAGGCGTCGAAGAAGCTCGCGGAGGCCGCGGGCCAGATGTCCGCACAGCCCGCGGCGCTCCAGCTGCGACTGCTGCAGACCGTGGTCGCGGTCGCGGCGGAGAAGAACTCCACGCTCGTGCTCCCCTTCCCGGTGGAACTCCTCCGGTTCCTCGAACGGGCCCAGCAGCCGCAGGCGGGCGACGGGCAACCGCGTTCCGCCACCTCCGGCACGCAGTCGTCGGCTCCTGTCGCCTCGAGTGCGCAGCCTGCCGCTCCCACCGGTCCCCCTGCCTCCGGCGCGCAGCCGACGGCGGGGCGCGCACCGGCCGCCGCCGCGAACGGGCGGCAGCCCGTTCCGGCGCGCGGTCCCGGCGCGGGCACCCAGCAGGCCCCGGGCGCCCGGCCGCGCCCCTCGCCCCCGCCCCGGTCCGCCGCCCGCCCGCGACCGGCGCCGCCCGCCGACGCCGGTGCCCAGCCCCGCCCGGACCGGCTCACCCGGCACTGAGTCCGACCGGCTCACCCGGCACTGAATCCGACCGGCACACCCGCACGGAGACCGACCGGCTCGCCCGGCACTGAGACCGGTCGGCGTGACGGCCGGACCGGCGAGGTACCGCCCCGAACCGGAGATTGCTTCGAACCGAGACTGCTCCGAACCGCGACTGCTCCGAACCGAGACCATCCCGAACCGAGACTGCTCCGAACCGAGACTGCTCAGAACCGGGACCGCCCGGAACCGGGGTCCGGGCGGTCTCACCCTGTGTACGACCGGGTGGGGCCGCCCGGATCTCGGTGCCCGCGTGGCCTTCGGCCCGCCCTCGCGCCCGCGTACCCCCTCTGACCTGCCCTGATGTTGTGTATGGCTAGCTCTGTCAGACCGCCCGCCTAGACTCGTCGGAGCCGGGAACGACACCGGCGGTGACATCGGGACGGGGCGCGGACGCGCCCGGACGAGAGCGGGAGGGGGGTGGCCGGTATGGCGGTGCGGGACCTGTCCGACACGGAGACGGGCCGCCTGCTGCGGCGTGCCGCCGTCTTCCTGCCCGCCGCCCTGCCGAGGGACGGCCGGATCGCCTTCTGGGACCCGGAGGACGGCGGCTGGGACCCGGCGGACCACCTGGACCACCCAGGCCTCCTGGGCTACCCGGACCTCCCGGATCGCTCGGACGGGGACGGGGAGGGGAAGGGGCGAGAGGCCGCCCCAGCGGAGCCCCGCGGCGGTGACGGCCCCGTCGTCGCGGAGATCACCGTGGTCCGAGCGCACGGCACGCGAGGGGTCCGGCGCCGTCAGGTGCCCGCCCTCCTGCTGCCG
The DNA here is from genome assembly GCF_042728795.1 of Streptomyces sp. NPDC060184. Classification (NCBI taxonomy): domain Bacteria; kingdom Bacillati; phylum Actinomycetota; class Actinomycetes; order Kitasatosporales; family Streptomycetaceae; genus Streptomyces; species Streptomyces sp. NPDC060184. The sequence goes on along the minus strand of NZ_JBHWYX010000019.1, from coordinate 99,432 downwards.
GTCACGGACGCGGTGACGCTGCTCGCCGGAGCCCGGCACCTGCCCTCCGCGCACCCGTCCACCCGCTGCTGGGGAGCGGCGGCTCTGCACGCCCTGAGCCTGGTGGCACGCGGGCGGTTGCTTCCCGGGCTCACCCCCGACGACCACGACGCCTGGCGGGCCGGCCCGCGCGACGCCACGGACGTGGCCCACCTGCGGGCCGTCGCCGCGGCCCTGCCGCCCGAGGGCTACGCCGTCCCGCTGCCCGACACGACCCCGCTGCGCCTCGCCGACCCCGAGTTCCTCGTCGGCGCCTTCCTGGACGCGGTCGCCGACACCCTGCCCCGGACCCCCGCCGCGGCCTTCGCCTCGGGCGCGCCGTTCGCCGCCCGTGAGGCACAGCACCTGCCCGGCGTCGCGGCCTGGGCGGTGGAGGTCGCCGCCGGGCTGGACGCCGGTGTGCGGATCTCCCTCCGGCTCGACCTGTCGGCCTTCGAACTCTTCGACAGTTCGGACAGCCATGCCCCCGAGGGGCTGTCCGGCGGCCCGGACGACCCCGCCGTACGGCACGCCGCCGCGGCCGTCGTCCAGGTGCACAGCCTCGCCGACCCCACCCGGGTCACCGACGCCGCGGCCCTCTGGGACGGCACCGCGGGCGAGCCGTTCGGGCCGCGCTCCCGGGTCGACACCGTGCTCGCGCTGCGTCGGGCCGCCCGGGCGTGGGCACCGCTGGAGCGCCTGCTCGACCAGCCCGTCCCCGACGTCCTCGCCCTCACCGAGGACGAGCTGTACGAACTGCTCGGCGCGGCCGGGGCGCGCCTCGCGGACCTAGGCGTCAGCCTCCACTGGCCGCGCGAGCTCGCCCGCTCGCTCACCGCCTCCGCCGTCGTCCGCCCCGCCCCGGGCTCGGCCACCGACGGCACCTCCTTCTTCGACGCCGAGCGCCTCTTCGCCTTCGACTGGCAGCTCTCCCTCGGCGACGAACCGCTGACCGAGGCCGAGATGGACCGCCTCGCCGAATCGCACCGGCCGGTGGTGCGGCTGCGCGACCAGTGGGTGGTCGTCGATCCCGGCCTCGTCCGCAAGGCGCGCAAGCGGGAGCTGGGGCTGCTCCAACCCGTCGAGGCCCTCGCCGTCGCGCTCACCGGCAGCGCCGAGCTCGACGGCGCGCAGGTGGAGGCCGTACCGACCGGCGCCCTCGCCGCCCTCCGCGCCCGCATCCTCGACGAGGACACCGTCCTCCCGCCGCCGCCCGGCCTGCACGCCACGCTCCGCGACTACCAGCTGCGCGGACTGACCTGGCTGGACCGGATGGTCTCGCTGGGCCTCGGCGGCTGCCTCGCCGACGACATGGGCCTCGGCAAGACGATCACCGTGATCGCGCTCCACCTCCACCGCGCCCACCCGGCGCCCACCCTGGTGGTCTGCCCCGCCTCCCTGCTCGGCAACTGGCACCGCGAGATCAACCGCTTCGCCCCCGGGGTGCCGGTCCGCCGCTTCCACGGCACGGACCGCACCCTCCCCGGCGAGGAGGCCGGATTCGTGCTGACGACCTACGGCACGATGCGCTCCGGCGCGGAGCAGCTCGCCGCACACGGCTGGGGCCTGGTCGTCGCCGACGAGGCGCAGCACGTCAAGAACCCGCACTCCTCCACGGCCAGGGCGCTGCGCACCATCCCCGCCCCCGCCCGCGTCGCGCTGACCGGCACCCCGGTGGAGAACAACCTCTCCGAGCTGTGGGCCCTGCTCGACTGGACCACCCCGGGGCTGCTCGGCTCCCTCAAGGCGTTCCGCTCCCGGCACGCGCGCGCCGCCGAGAACACCGGCACCGCGGCGGGGCTGGGCAACGACGAGGCCGTCGAACGCCTCGCCCGGCTGGTCCGCCCCTTCCTGCTGCGCCGCAAGAAGTCGGACCCCGGGATCGCCCCCGAACTCCCGCCCAAGACGGAGACCGACCACCCCGTCTCCCTCACCCGGGAGCAGGCCACGCTCTACGAGGCGGCGGTCCGCGAGACGATGGCGCGGATCGAGGCCTCGGAGGGGATGGCCCGACGCGGCCTGATCATGAAGCTCCTCGGTTCCCTCAAGCAGATCTGCAACCACCCGGCCCAGTATCTGAAGGAGACCGCCCCGCGCCTGGACGGCCGCTCCGGCAAGCTCGCCCTCCTCGACGAACTGCTCGACACCATCCTGGCCGAGGACGGCTCCGTGCTGATCTTCACGCAGTACGTCTCGATGGCCCGGCTGCTCTCCGCCCACCTCGAAGCCCGCGCCGTCCCCTCGCAGTTGCTGCACGGCGGTACCCCGGTGGCCGAGCGCGAACGCATGGTGGACCGCTTCCAGCGGGGCGAGGTCCCCGTCTTCCTGCTCTCCCTGAAGGCGGCCGGGACCGGCCTCAACCTCACCCGCGCCGCCCACGTCGTGCACTACGACCGCTGGTGGAACCCGGCGGTCGAGGAGCAGGCCACCGACCGCGCGTACCGCATCGGCCAGACGCAGCCCGTGCAGGTGCACCGCCTGATCGCCGAGGGCACGGTCGAGGACCGCATCGGGGAGCTGCTGGAGTCCAAGCGCGCCCTCGCCGACGCCGTGCTCGGCGACAGCGGCGAGAGCGCGCTGACCGAGCTCAGCGACCGCGACCTCGCCGACCTCGTCGCGCTCCGGAGGCCCGCGTGAGCCCCGACCCCGGCGCCCGTACCCCCGGCGCCCGTACCCCTGGTGCCGCCCGCTCCCTCGGTGTCCGTACGCCCGCGGTGCAGGGCGGCAGCCGGGCGCCCGCCGCGCGGCCCGGCCCGGACGGCCTGCGCCGTACGTTCGAGGCCGTGCCCGCGCGCAGGTCCGCCGAGGGAGAGCCCTTCGCGGACAGCTGGTGGGGCCGCGCCTGGGTGGACGCGCTGGAAGGGCTCTCGCTGGACGAGGGGCGGCTCGCCCGGGGCCGCGCGTACGCGGACTCCGGTCACGTCGCCGCGATCACCGTCACGCCCGGCCGGGTCGTCGCGTACGTGCACGGCAGCAGACCCCGCCCCTACCGCGCGGAGATCCGTCTCCGGGTCTTCACCGAGAGCGGCTGGGACACCCTGCTGGACGCCGTCGCCGCCCGCCCCGGGCACTTCTCCGCACTGCTGGCCAGGACCATGCCGCACGCCCTGGTCGACACGGCGGACGGGGCCGGGGTCCGGCTGCTGCCGGCCGTCGACGACCTCGACCCGACCTGCTCCTGCCCCGACCGGGCGCTGCCCTGCAAGCACGTCGCGGCGCTCTGCTACCAGACGGCCCGCCTGCTGGACACCGATCCCTTCGTGCTGCTGCTCCTGCGCGGACGCGGTGAGCGCGAACTCCTGGACGAACTCGCCCGGCGCAACGCCGAGCACGCCGCCCGTGAGCGCCCCGAGGTCCCCGAAGCTCCCTCCGTGCCCGCCAGGGAGGCGTTCGCCGAGCGCTACCTGCCGCCGCTGCCGCCCCCGCCGCCCGTACCCGCCCTCCCCGGCAGGCCGCCGGTCTACCCCGAACTGCCGGGCGCCCGCGATCCGTTGGCGCTGGACCAGTTGGCCACCGACGCGGCGGCCCGCGCCCACGCGATCCTCACCACCGGCTGCGATCCGATCGCCGGGCTGAGCGCCTGGCAGGACGCCGTGCGGCTGGCCGCCGCCGGACCCACCGCGGGGCTCACCGCCACCAGCCGGGCCCTCTACCGCGAACTCGCCTACGCCACCGGCCGCAACACCACCGACCTCGCCCGCGCCGTGGCCGCCTGGCGGCAGGGCGGCGCGGAGGGTCTCGCCGTGCTGGAGACCCCCTGGGACCCGCCGGCCGGTCCCTTCGACCGGGCCCGCCCGGCCCTGGCAGCAGCCGACTTCCCCCGCTTCCAGCCCCGGCGCAACCAGCTCACCCACCCCGGTGGCAGGCTCCAGCTCCGCTTCGGCCGGGACAACCTCTGGTACGGCTACGAAGCCGACCCCGGCAGCGAGGACTGGTGGCCCCGCGGCATGCCGGGCACCGACCCGGTGGGCGTCCTGCTGGCACTGCTCGGCCGCTGACCGAATCCGCGGGACGGACGTGGCGGCCATCGGGCGGAAAACCCTTGGAGACGCGCCTGTTGCCGGTGCTAACTTCCGTGGCGTGGCGAAACTCAATCAGATCATCGCAGTCGAGAAGGGCGTCAAGTCCAAGGCCCACCAGGACCTGACGGCGGCCCATCACGGCCTCCAGAAGCCCGGGTTGCTGGCCGGCCTCTCCCGTACCTACCAGCCGAAGGACGAGGAGGGTGAGCAGCTGCCGCCGGAGTCGACGCTGGTGCAGGTCAAAGCCGAGGACGTGCTGCGGGACACCGCCACCGCCCTGACCCGTCTCTTCGACGTGACCGCCACCAAGGACTGGGCGAACTGCGCGGCCCGCGCGGACGTCACCGTCGACGGCCGGGTGCTCGTCGCGGACGCCCCCGTCTCCTACCTCCTCTTCCTCGAGAAGCAGCTCACCGACATCGGCACCTTCGTCCGCAAGCTCCCGGTGCTGGACGCCTCCGAGGCGTGGGCGCAGGACCCCTCGACGGACGCGTGGAAGACCGAGCCGGTACGCACCCTCCGCACGAAGAAGGTGCCCCGCAACCACGTGAAGGCGGAGGCCACCGAGAAGCACCCGGCCCAGGTCGAGGTCTACTACGAGGACGTGCCGATCGGTTACTGGACGACGGTCAAGTTCTCCGGCGCCCTCCCCGCCCGCCGGGTGCGGGAGCTGACGGAGCGGGTGGAGAAGCTCCAGCAGGCCGTGAAGTACGCCCGTGAGGAGGCCAACGCGACCGAGGCCAGCGACCAGCGGGTGGGTGATGCGGTCTTCGGTTACCTCTTCGGGTGACCGACCACGAATTCCCCGGCTACGGACGACCGCGGCCGGGGTGCGCGAGGAGCGCAAGCTGAAACTGAGGCTTGTCGTGACGGACGCGGTTCCAGTGGAGGTTCGACTCCTCCCTCCGGCACTCCCGGCTCCTGTCCCCGCCCGACGGCGGGGCGGAGCCGGTACGCACCGACTCCCGCCGGAGTAGCCCAAGAGGCAGAGGCAGACCGCGATCAATCTCAGACTCTTGCTCCAGACTCAGCATGGGCCGTCGATCGCCGGATCGACCGGGCCAGGGCCCAGCGACGTCGAAATGCCAGTTCGAATCTGGCCCGCAGAGCTCGATCTGCGGTGGTCCAAAGGCAGGACGCGACGACATCATGACTGACCCTGGTCCTTAAACGTGCCGGTGTGCGACCAAGGCGGCATCCACAGGGCCCGGAGGCCGGCTACGCCTCCGGGCCCGCTCCTGTTGGTGCTCGACATCCGGGTGCCCGGGGCCTGGACGACGCCGGCTTCCGGGACGCCGTCCAGGGGCGCGGGCGCTGGTCTTCGCCGTCTCCGTCCCGCTCGCCTTCGCCTGGCACCCCTTCGCGGCCATCTGGTTCTGGCTCGCCGACATCCCGCTCAGGGGGCTGGTGCGAAGGGTCCGTCCTGCCTGGCGCCCTGCCCGACGTTCCGCCTGGCCTCCTGCCCGAGGAGGGAAGAGCCCGCGCACCGCCCCCGGCTCACTGCCGGTACCCCTCCAGGAAGCGCCCGATCCGGCTGATCGCCGCGTCGAGATCGTCGGCGTGCGGCAGCGTCAGGATGCGGAAGTGGTCGGGCCGGGGCCAGTTGAAACCGGTGCCCTGCACCACCTGGATCTTCTCCCGCAGCAGCAGATCGAGCACGAAACGCTCGTCGTCGACGATGGCGTGCACCTTCGGGTCGATCCGGGGAAACGCGTAGAGCGCCCCCTTCGGCTTCACGCAGGACACCCCGGGGATCTCGTTCAGCTTCTGCCAGGCGCGGTCGCGCTGTTCGTGCAGCCTGCCGCCCGGGGCGACGAGTTCCCGGATGGTCTGCCGGCCGCCGAGCGCGGCCTGGATCGCGTACTGCGCGGGGGCGTTGGCGCACAGCCGCATGGAGGCCAGGGTGTTGAGACCTTCGAGGTAGCCGCGTGCGTGCTGCTGCGGACCGGAGACCACCAGCCACCCCGAGCGGAAGCCGGCGACCCGGTACGTCTTCGACAGCCCGCTGAAGGTGAGGGTGAGCAGGTCCGGGGCGAGGGAGGCGACCGGGTGGTGCACGGCGTCGTCGTAGAGGATCTGGTCGTAGATCTCGTCGGCGTAGACCAGCAGTCCGTGCCGCCGGGCCAGGTCGAGGATGCCCTCCAGGGTCTCCTTCGAATAGACCGCGCCGGTGGGGTTGTTGGGGTTGATGATCACCACGGCCCTGGTGCGGTCGGTGATCTTCGACGCCATGTCGGCGAGGTCCGGGTTCCAGTCCGCCTGTTCGTCGCAGGTGTAGTGGACCGCCTTGCCCCCGGCGAGGGTGATCACCGCCGTCCAGAGCGGGTAGTCGGGGCTCGGCACGAGCACCTCGTCGCCGTCCTCCAGGAATGCCTGGACGGCCATGGAGATCAGCTCGGAGACACCGTTGCCGAGGAAGATGTCGTCCACGTCGACGTCCGGCAGGCCCATCGCCTGGTAGCGCTGGGCGACCGCGCGGCGGGCGGAGAGGATGCCGCGCGAATCGGTGTAGCCGTGCGCCTGGGGGAGCATCCGGATCATGTCCTGGACGATCTCCTCGGGCGCCTCGAAGCCGAACAGCGCGGGGTTGCCGGTGTTGAGGCGGAGCACGCTGTGGCCCGCCTCCTCCAGCGCGTTCGCCTGCTCGATGACCGGGCCGCGGATCTCGTAACAGACCTCGTCGAGCTTGCTGGACTGCCGGAACTCCATGCGGTTCCTCCCCTGCCGATTGCGATACTTGGTTTTACCAAGCCCGACCTTGGAAAGTCCAACAACATGTCTAGACTGCGTCCCATGCCACGTCAGCAGCAGCCAGCAGCACGCCCCGTACGCCGACGCAGTTACGACCAGTTCTGCGCCACCGCCCGAGCCCTGGACTCCGTCGGGGACCGGTGGACCCTGCTGATCGTCCGTGAACTGCTGGCCGGACCGCGTCGCTACACCGATCTGCACGCGGACCTGCCGGGCGTCAGCACGGACGTCCTCGCCTCCCGCCTCAAGGACATGGAACAGAGCGGCCTCGCCCTCCGCCGCAAGCTGCCGCCCCCGGCCGCCGCCTCGGTCTACGAACTCACCACCCGGGGCAGGGAACTGCTCCCGGTCCTCACCGCCCTCGCCCAGTGGGGCGCGCCCGCCCTGGACGAACGCCGTCCCACCGACGCGGTCCGCGCCCACTGGTTCGCCCTCCCGCTGCGCCGCTCCCTGGCGGCGACGGCCCACTCCGGCGTGGTCGAAGTGCATCTGGACGAAGGTGAGTTCCACGTACGTACGGGCCCCGTGCCGCCCGGCGAGGAGGTCTACGGCTACGGCCCGGCCCCCCGCGCCGACGCCCGCATCGTGCTGGACGCCGAACTCTGCCTGGCCATGGGTCGGGAGGAGACCGGCTTCGCGCAGGCGGTGAAGGACGGTCGGATCGAGGTGTACGGCGAGAGCCCGCTCGCCACGGAGTTGCGCGAAGGCCGGTAGAGAGCCTTGTCAGGTGGTGTCCGGAGGGCCGCGGCCGGGGCAGCGACGCCCGGCACGGCGCCCGACCGGCCGCCGGTCCAGGGGCGAGCGGCCCGGTGGATGATGGGCGGGTGCGATTCGAAGCGATCACCTGGGACCGGCTGGCCGAGGCCCTCGCCGCGCACGCGGACGGTCTGAGCCCGGACGGCGGCGGCCCCTGGCTCAGGATCGGCGTCGACGGCGCCCCCGCCGCCGGCACCGGCCCGCTGGCCGAACGCCTCGCCCAGTTTCTGCGCCTGCGCGGACGCGCCGTACTCGTCGTGTCCACCGAGGGGTTCCTGCGCCCGGCGAGCCTGCGGTACGAGTACGGCAGACGGGACCCCGACTCGTACGCCCAGGGGTGGTTCGACACCGGGGCGCTCTGGCGCGAGGTCTTCGGGCCGCTGGAACCAGGAGGCGGCGGACGGGTCCTGCCGGACCTGTGGGACCCGGTCACCGACCGGGCCACCCGCAGCCCGTACCACGAGCTGCCCGAGGGCGGAGTGCTGCTGCTGCACGGGCCGCTGCTGCTGGGGCAGTGGTACCCGTTCGATCTCTCGGTCCATCTGCGGCTCTCGCCGGGCGCGTTGCGGCGGCACACGGACGAGCAGGCCCTGTGGACCCTGCCCGCCTTCGCGCGGTACGAGGAGGAGACCGCCCCCGCCGACCGCGCCGACGCCGTCGTCCGGGCCGACGACCCCCGCCACCCGGCGTGGACGGGGCTCCGAGCACGGGAGTGAAGCACCCTGCGGGGCAGTGCCGGGAACAGGGGCGTGAGCAGCCCGAACAGGGGCGGGGGCGGTGCCGGGACAACGGCGGGGCAGGGTCAGAACAACGGCTGGGGCAGTACGCCCTCCAGCTCCAGCAGTCGCCGCTTCGTCTCCAGCCCGCCGCCGAACCCGCCGAGCCCGCCGCCGCTCTCCACCACCCGGTGGCAGGGCACCACGATCGGCAGCGGATTGGCCCCCATGGCCGCCCCGACCGCCTGCGCCCCGTCCGGCCGGCCCACCCTGGCCGCCAGGTCGCCGTAACCGACGACGGAGCCGTACGGGACGCCGGTGGCGAGCTCCTGGAGGACCCGGCGGTGGAAACCCGAGGTCAACGACCAGTCCAACGGCAGGTGGAACGCCCGCAGGGTGCCGTCGAAATAGGCGTCGAGCAGGCGCCCCGCGGCGGCCGGTGCGGCCGAACCGCCGCCCTCCACCGGCTCCGCGCCGAGCCTGTCCCGCAGCATCGCCAGGGTCCGCTCACGCACCGGAGGGTGCGCGTGGAAGGTCACCGAGACCAGGCCGGCGCCGGTGGTGGCGAGCATCAGGGGCCCGATGGGGCTCGCCACCACCGACCACTCCACCCGGAGGGCGCCGTTCGTCATACCGGCAACGGTAGTGCCCCCCACTGACATCGATGCCGGCACCCGGGTTCCGACAGGTGCGGCCCCCCCCGCACGCGCGGGCCTCCGGGGGCCCGGAGAACACGCGTCGTGGTGCGTATGGAGTCGCAGGATTGTGACGGTCACCCTCACCCGGGGGAGAAGTCGTGAGGACCGGATCATGGGCGGCCTTTTCGCTTCCGCCCCAGTTCACGGGCGATAAAATGCCGCCCTTGTGTTCGCTTGCCGGGGTTCCCGGGTCCCGGCGGACTCCGGGCCTCCCGGAGCCGCCGCCGGGGACCGCGTGCCCCGGTCCTTCGACCGAGGAGCGGCACCCGTCCGGGAGCGACCGGCGGCCTCCCCTCGGTCGGCGGGAGCCACGGGCCCCGGCCCGCCCGCCGACCGGCAGAGCACCACCAGCACCGCGTTTTCGTGAAGGGCGTATCCAGCATGCAGGGCACAGTCGACGGCTTCTCCTACGGCCTCGTGACTCCCGTCGCGGCCTTCCTCATGGCCTGCCTCGGTGCCGCGCTGGGACTGCGCTGCACCGCCCGGTCCGTCGGTGCCCCCGGGCCGGACCGGGCCGGCCGCCCCTACCGGGCCGGATGGCTCGCCCTCGGCGCCACGTCCATCGGCTCCGGGATCTGGACGATGCACTTCATCGCGATGATGGGCTTCCGCATCGACGAGGTCCCGATCACGTACGACCGGACGCTGATGTACGCGAGCCTCGCCGTGGCGATCGTCATGGTCGGCATCGGCATCTTCATCGTGGGGTACCGGGGCGCGACGCCGCTGGCCCTGGTCACCGGCGGCACCATCACCGGCCTGGGGGTGGCCTCCATGCACTACCTGGGCATGGCGGCCATCGCCTTCCACGGCCGGTTCGCGTACTCGACGGCCACCGTGGCCCTCTCCGTCGTCATCGCCGTGGTCGCCGCCGTCGCCGCGCTCTGGGCGGCCGTCTCCCTCCACGGCCTCCTGCCGAGCCTGGGTGCCGCCGTCGTCATGGGGGCCGCCGTGAGCGGGATGCACTACACCGGCATGGCGGCCCTCCGCGTCCACCTGGTCCCGGGCGCCTCCGACGGGTCCGGGAGCGAACCGATCGGCTCGATCCTCGTACCGCTCCTCGTCGGGCCGCTGGCCTTCCTGCTGCTCGCGGGGGTGATCGTGCTGTTCGACCCGCTGATCGTGGGAGGCGGCCCCGCACGGGACGCCGCCTCCCGCCGGACCGGCGCGGACCGGCGCGGCATCCCGGTCCAGCGCCGCGGCGACACCACCGCCGAGCCCGCGTTCGACAGCGCCCGCAGGCCCCGCCGACCCTGATCCGCAGCCGTTGTCACAGCCGTTGTCAGTGGTGGGTCGTACGGTGGATGCATGCGGCCCGTTTCGAAGATCGAACGCTCGGTGGCACCTTTCGAGGTCGTCAGCCCCTACCAGCCCAGCGGTGACCAGCCGACGGCCATCGCCGAGCTCGACAAGCGCGTCAGAGCAGGTGAGAAGGATGTCGTCCTGCTCGGCGCGACCGGCACCGGCAAATCGGCGACCACCGCCTGGATGATCGAGAAGCTCCAGCGGCCGACCCTCGTCATGGCGCCCAACAAGACGCTGGCGGCGCAGCTGGCCAACGAGTTCCGCGAACTGCTGCCCAACAACGCCGTCGAGTACTTCGTCTCGTACTACGACTACTACCAGCCCGAGGCGTACGTCCCGCAGTCGGACACCTACATCGAGAAGGACTCCTCGATCAACGAGGAGGTCGAGCGGCTGCGCCACTCCGCGACGAACTCCCTGCTCACCCGGCGGGACGTCGTCGTCGTCGCCTCCGTCTCCTGCATCTACGGCCTCGGTACCCCGCAGGAGTACGTCGACCGCATGATCCAGCTCAAGGTCGGCGACGAGATCGACCGCGACCAGCTGCTGCGCCGGTTCGTCGAGATCCAGTACACCCGCAACGACCTCGCGTTCACCCGCGGCACCTTCCGGGTGCGCGGCGACACGATCGAGATCTTCCCGGTGTACGAGGAGCTCGCCGTGCGCATCGAGATGTTCGGCGACGAGATCGAGGCGCTCTCCACCCTCCACCCGCTCACCGGCGAAGTGATCAGCGAGGACTCCTCGCTGCACGTCTTCCCCGCCACCCACTACGTCGCCGGTCCCGAGCGCATGGAGAAGGCGATCACCGGCATCGAGCAGGAGCTGGAGGAGCGGCTGGCCACCATGGAGAAGCAGGGCAAGATGCTGGAGGCCCAGCGGCTCCGCATGCGCACCACGTACGACATCGAGATGCTCCGCCAGATCGGCACCTGTTCCGGCGTCGAGAACTACTCGATGCACTTCGACGGCCGCTCGCCCGGCACCGCCCCGAACACCCTCCTCGACTACTTCCCCGAGGACTTCCTGCTGGTGCTGGACGAGTCCCACGTCACGGTGCCGCAGATCGGCGCGATGTACGAGGGCGACGCCTCCCGCAAGCGGACCCTCGTCGACCACGGCTTCCGGCTGCCGTCCGCCCTGGACAACCGCCCCCTGAAGTGGGAGGAGTTCCAGGAGCGGATCGGCCAGACCGTCTACCTCTCCGCCACCCCGGGGAACTACGAGCTCTCGCGCGGCGACGGCTTCGTCGAGCAGATCATCCGGCCCACCGGGCTGGTCGACCCGGAGATCGTCGTCAAGCCCACCGAGGGCCAGATCGACGACCTGGTGCACGAGATCCGCACCCGCACCGAACGCGACGAGCGGGTTCTCGTCACCACCCTCACCAAGAAGATGTCCGAGGACCTCACCGACTACTTCCTGGAACTCGGCATCCAGGTCCGGTACCTCCACAGCGACGTCGACACCCTGCGCCGCATCGAGCTGCTGCGCGAACTGCGCTCCGGCGAGTACGACGTCCTGGTCGGCATCAACCTCCTGCGGGAGGGGCTCGACCTCCCCGAGGTCTCGCTGGTCGCGATCCTCGACGCCGACAAACAGGGGTTCCTGCGCTCCGCGACCTCGCTCATCCAGACCATCGGACGTGCGGCGCGCAACGTCTCCGGCCAGGTCCACATGTACGCGGACAAGGTCACGCCCGCCATGGCGCAGGCCATCGACGAGACCAACCGGCGCCGCGAGAAGCAGATCGCGTACAACACCGAGCGCGGCATCGACCCCCAGCCGCTGCGCAAGAAGATCAACGACATCGTCGCCTCCATCGCCCGTGAGGAGGTCGACACCGAGCAGCTCCTCGGGACCGGGTACCGGCAGACCAAGGGCGCCAAGGCCCCGGTGCCGTCGCTCGGCGGCAAGGCGAGCAAGGCGGGGGAGGCCAAGGCGGACTCCGGGAAGGCCCGTGCCAAGGGCGCGCTGACCAGTGACCGGCCCGCCGAGGAACTCTCCGGGATCATCGAGGAGATGACCGAGCGGATGCGGGCCGCCGCCGCCGACCTCCAGTTCGAGGTCGCCGCACGTCTGCGCGACGAGGTGGGCGAGCTGAAGAAGGAGCTGCGGCAGATGAAGGAGGCCGGTATCGCCTGATGTGCGGACCGGCGGCCCCGCCGTGTTGCAAGAACGACACAGAACGCACCGGACCGGCTTTTGGCAGGGGCGTGATGCGTAGGGTGCGGGGAAACCGCATACGGACGGTTGCGGAGTACGACGCGGAGAGGGGACAGCGCGTGACGGTCAACATGACCAAGGGGCAGGCGATCAGCCTGCAGAAGCAGGACGGGGGAACCCTGACCGCGGTGCGGATGGGGCTCGGCTGGAAGGCCGCGGCGCGCCGGGGCCTCTTCGGATCGCGCACGCGGGAGATCGACCTGGACGCCTCGGCGGTCCTGTTCGCCGACAAGCAGCCGGTGGACGTGGTGTTCTTCCGCCACCTCGTGAGCGACGACGGCTCGGTCAAGCACACCGGTGACAACCTCGTCGGCGGCGCCGGAGCGGGCGGCGACGACGAGGCGATCCTGGTGGACCTGGCGAGGGTGCCGGTCCACATCGACCAGATCGTCTTCACGGTGAACAGCTTCACCGGGCAGACGTTCCAGGAAGTGCAGAACGCGTTCTGCCGCATCGTCGACGAGACCAACGGCCAGGAACTGGCCCGTTACACGCTCGACGGCGGCGGCCAGTACACCGCCCAGATCATGGCGAAGGTGCACCGGGTCGGCGCCGGATGGCAGATGACGGCCCTCGGCAACCCGGCCAACGGCCGCACCTTCCAGGACCTGATGCCCGCGATCCTGCCGCACCTCTGACCGCCACCCGCCAAAGAGCCCGTCCTCCCGCCGCCGCGCGCGGCGGCGGGGCAGGCCCCGGCGGGAGAGGACAGTGCCCACGGGCCCAGGGGCCCGGTCAACTCCCGGAGGCTCCCGCCGCCGGGAGTTGCGCGTACCCCGGGGCCGCATCCCGGCAGGGCACACGCGCACGCCCGCGCACACTCTCAACCGCACTTGCCCGCGCACACGCGTCCGTACGCCGGCACGTCGACGTACGCACGCTCACGCACCGGCACGTTCACGCATCAACGCGTCCACCTACGCACGCTCACTCGCACTGACACGTTCACGTACGCACGCTCACGCACCGACATGGTCACGCAGCAAGGGGACAGGGCAATGACGGCCGAACTCGTCCGGGGGCAGAACCACCCGCTGCCCTCCACCCGTCTGGAGGTCCGGGTGTCGGCGGGCTCGCCCGTCGTGGCCGGAGCCACCCTCGCCGACGAGCGGGGCACCGTCCGGGGCGCCGCCTGGGTCGTCCACCCGGGGGAGCCCCGGCGGCCCGGCATCGAGGTGCCCCGGCGCGCCGCCGCCGAGCACCGGCTCGCTCTCGACCTCGACGCCCTGCCCGGGGAGGTGTACCGGGTCACCGTCCTTCTGGCGCTTCCCCGGACACCCGGCATCTCCGTCGGTTTCGGCGCGGTCGCCGCCCCCTTCGTCGCCGTCCACGGGCCCGGGGGCACCGGGATCGCCGATTTCACCCTCACCGGGCTCGACACCGAGACCGCCGTCAGCGCCCTGGAGTTCTACCGTCGTGCCGACGCCTGGAAGGTGCGCGCCGTGGGCCAGGGGTACGCCTCCGGGCTCGCGGGCATGCTCGCCGACCAGGGGCTGACCGGGGCGGAGGCGCTGGCCGCCGCGATCCAGGAGTCGGCCGAAGGCCCCCTCGTCCCCGCCCAGGCCGGACCCGCCGACCCGCACGCCGCCAACGAGACCGGTGCGGGGCAGCGGGCCGGTGCGGAGGCGGAGCCGGCGGTGGTCCCGCCCGGTGGCCGCATCGACTACGCGCACCCGCGCCGCCGGACCACCCCGGCTGCCGCGCCTTCCGCGTCCGGCCCGCTCTCCGCGTCCGCTCCGCCCTCCGGGTCCCCGACCGCCCCCTCTGACGCGTCCGCCGAGCGGTCCGGGCCCGCCGCGCCGGTGGCCGGGGACGCCGCCGGCCACACCCTGGACGAGCGGCTCCACAACCAGGTCTGGGGCATGTTCGAGGACCTGGCCCGCAGTGTCGCGGCCTTCCGGGGAGCCGTCGACTTCGCCGGGACGCGGCTGGAGGCCGAACTCGACCGCGCCCTGTCCGACCCGCGCAACCGCATCGGCGGGGCGGGCGACGCCGCGCGCGAGGAGGCCCGCGCGAAACACGACGAGCTGGTCGCCCGCGCCCGGGAGGTGCTCGACCGGGATCTCGCCCAGCTGGTGGCCGAGTCCGAGGTGGTGGAGCCCGCGCTCCCGGCAGCCTGCGCCGACTGGGACAGCCCCGTCTGGCACGCCCACCGGGCCCCGGCCGGACAGCCCTGGGCTCTGCGGCTCGGTGACGTCCATCTGCCCGAGTGCCCGGAGCTGCGCATCCCGCTGCTGGTCCGGCTCCCGCTGGAGCGCGGGCTGTGGATCGACGCGGGGCGGAGCGATTCGGGGGCCGGTCTGCTGCTGGACGGCACGGAGCGCAAGCGCCTCGCGCTGGAGAGCGCCGTAGCCCACGCCGTACGGCTGCTCGCCGCGTACCCGGCGGGGGAGATGTCGCTCCGGGTCGTCGACCCGGCGGGGACCGGTGCCGCCGCCCTCGCACCGCTGCTCCGCGCCGGTGTGCTCGCCGGGCCGCCGGTGGCGGGGGCCGCCGGGGTCGACGCCGTCCTCGACCGCCTCACCCGACGTGTCGACCTGGTTCAGATGGCGGTGCGGGCGGGTGCCGCCGACGCGCTGCCGCCCGACCTCGACCCCGCCGGACAGCTGCTCGTCGTCCACGACTTCCCCCACGGCTTCGACGACCGGGCGATCACCCGGCTGCGCTACCTCGCCGAGGAGGGCCCCTCCGTCGGGGTGCACCTGCTGCTGGTCGCGGACCAGGAGGAGGCGTCCGCGTACGGACCGGTCCTCGCGCCGTTCTGGCGGGGGCTCCTCCGGCTCACCCCGCTCGCCGGGGACCACCTCGCCGATCCCTGGGTGCGGCACGTGTGGACGTACGAACCCCCTCGCATCCCGCAGGGCAGCGGGGTTCTGGACGAGGTGCTGGCCGCGGTGGCCGAGGCGCGTCGGGCCCGGGGCCGCTGACGCGCGCGGACCACGGGACGGGTAAGCACCGCGACGCCGGAGCGGGGCTGTGGGCGGCGCTCCGTCCGGCGTACGCGGAACGGGCCCGGCGGTCGGCGCTAACGCAGTAGGACCGTGGGAACCAGGGGCTTTTGATTCTTCTTTGCCATCCTCTTTACCTTTTCTTGGGTCTGCCTGTACCGTTTCATGGACGGAGGGGAGTATTCCCACACGTGGCGTTCCCGTCAGTACGGACCGTGACCGGTCCCGGGGCGTCGGCCCGGCGCACATTCCGTGCGCCCGGGTGGAAGAGACCTCCGGCAGCGACGACGCTGATCAGTAGCCGTAGCGAACTGCCGGAGGCGCAGTGGACGTTTCATGGACCCTCTGGGTGCTGACCATTCTCGGTCTGGCCGCCCTCATCTCCGTCGACTTCTTCATCGGGCGCAAGCCCCACGACGTGTCGACCAAGGAAGCCGGGATCTGGACGGTCGTCTGGATCACGCTGGCGGCCCTCTTCGGCCTGGGCCTGCTGGCCTTCGGCAACAGCCAGTCGGCAGGCGAGTTCTTCGCCGGCTTCATCACCGAGAAATCGCTGAGCGTCGACAACCTCTTCGTCTTCGTCCTGATCATGGCGAAGTTCTCGGTGCCCTCCCAGCTCCAGCAGCGGGTGCTGCTGGTCGGTGTGCTGATCGCCCTGGTGCTCCGTACGGTCTTCATCGCGGCAGGCGCGGCCGTCATCGCCAACTTCTCCTGGGTCTTCTACATCTTCGGCGCGTTCCTGATCTACACGGCGTGGAAGCTGATCCAGGAGGCGCGGGCCGGTGAGGAGGAGGACGAGTTCGAGGAGAACCGGCTCCTGAAGTCCATCGAGCACCGTTTCGGTGTCGCCGACCGATACCACGGCACCAAGCTGTTCATCCGGAACAACGGCAAGCGCGTCATGACCCCGCTGATGGTCGTCATGCTCGCGATCGGCACCACCGACGTGCTGTTCGCCCTCGACTCCATCCCCGCGATCTTCGGCCTGACCCAGGACCCGTACATCGTCTTCACGGCCAACGCGTTCGCGCTGATGGGCCTGCGCCAGCTGTACTTCCTCATCGGCGGCCTGCTGAAGAAGCTGGTCCACCTCAGCTACGGGCTCTCGGTGATCCTCGGCTTCATCGGCGTCAAGCTGGTGCTGCACGCGCTGCACGAGTCGGGCCTGCACGTCCCGGAGATCTCGGTCCCGCTCTCGCTCTCCGTCATCTGCGGCGTCCTGGTGATCACCACCATCACCAGCCTGATCGCGAGCCGGAGGCAGGCGGCGGCGGAGGCCGCCGGGGCGGAGACCGTCGACGCCGGGATCGACGCCCGGACCGGTTCACGCAAGGGCGGCAGCGGCATCGACGACTGACCCGCCCGACGTCCCGCCTCCACCTGGCGTACGCGCCGAGGGGCGCCCCGGTACCGGCCTCGGTACCGGGGCGCCCCTCGTCGTCCGGCCGGACACCGCCGGGGCTCGTCACCAGCCCCGGGCGCGCCACTGAGGGAGCTGTCCGCGCTCGTCGCCGAGCGTGGTGTCGTGGCCGTGGCCCGGGTAGACCCAGGTCTCGTCGGGCAGCTGGTCGAAGAGCTTGGTCTCCACGTCGTGGAGCAGGCTCGCGAAGGCCTCGGGGTCCTTGCGGGTGTTGCCGATGCCGCCGGGGAAGAGGCAGTCGCCGGTGAAGAGGTGCGGCGCCCCGTGCGGGTCGTCGTAGACCAGCGCGATGGAGCCCGGGGTGTGGCCGACCAGGTGGCGGGCGGTCAGGGTGACCTCGCCGACCCGGATGGTGTCCCCGTCCTCCACGAGCACGGCGGTCGGGACCGGGATGCCCTCGGCGTCGTACCGTCCGGCGTACGTGACGGCGCCGGTGGCGGCCACCACCTCGGCCAGCGCCTGCCAGTGGTCGCCGTGCTGGTGCGTGGTGACCACGGAGGCGATGCCGTCCTCGCCGACGAGCCGCAGCAGGGTGTCCGCCTCGTTGGCGGCGTCGATGAGGAGCTGCTCGCCGGTGGCCCGGCAGCGCAGCAGGTAGGCGTTGTTGTTCATCGGGCCGACCGCGACCTTGGAGATCATCAGGCCGGTCAGCTCGTGCACGTCCGCGGGTCCGCCGACCCGCACCGCTCCGCTGTAGGTCATGGGCGGCAGCCTATAGCGGCGGCAGTACGGGGAGGGGGCCGCCCTCCACGGTCAGTGCCGAGCCGTCGCGGCGGCCCGAGAGCCACCCCAGCACGTCCGCTTCCGTGCCGCTGACCACGACCGGCGGCCCGTCCGCACCACCGCCCGTGGTCCGGACGAGGCCCTCCCCGGAACGGATGCCGGTGGAGACCACCCGCGGGTGGTCCGCGAAGCGCTCCGCCAGGAAATCGGTCTCCCGGACCAGGAAATCCCGCGGCAGATCCTCCAGCTCGTACCCCGCGCCGAGGTCGACGTGGTGCAGCTCGATCTCGGCCCAGCGGCGGAAGGGCAGCTGGGAGGCGAGGTCCGTCACCCCGTTGCGCAGCCGCACCGTGCGTGACCAGTCGGCGGGGACCGCGGCCTCGGCCAGGAACCGCTCGCTGCTCGCGCGCAGATCGGCCAGCTGCTCGGCGAGCGGCCGGGGCGCTCCGGCCTCGATCTCGCGGTCCCGGATTTCGCCGCCCGCGTACATCGGGAGTCCGCGGAGAACATTTCGGAGCGCGTCGGCGTTACGTGACAGGTGGGCCAAGACATGGCCCCGGCTCCAACCGGGCAGTCGGGACGGCTCGTGGACGGTGGATTCGTCCCATAATTCCGCAGCTGCGAGCAGCTGTTCCGTAGCTCCGCGTACAGACGCCAGGTCGCGCACATGATCGCTCATGCGACCGAGCGTAGCCCCGCCACTCGTTCGGGTGAAGGAGGTTACGACCGGCCAGAAATCGAATGTGCGTGCTATACGCTCGAAGTCGAAACCTTTCAACACCGCTGTTGCGCCCCCCATACCCTGGACAGGGGGCTCAGTTCCCCCGTTTCTCTCAAGAAAGGTGCGGACCGGCGTGGCCGACCGTCTCATCGTCCGTGGCGCGCGCGAGCACAACCTGAAGAACGTCTCGCTCGACCTGCCCCGCGACTCCCTCATCGTCTTCACCGGGCTGTCCGGGTCGGGCAAGTCCTCCCTCGCGTTCGACACGATCTTCGCCGAGGGCCAGCGGCGGTACGTCGAGTCGCTCTCCTCGTACGCCCGGCAGTTCCTCGGCCAGATGGACAAGCCGGACGTCGACTTCATCGAGGGTCTCTCGCCCGCCGTCTCCATCGACCAGAAGTCGACCTCGCGCAACCCGCGCTCGACGGTCGGCACCATCACGGAGGTCTACGACTACCTCCGCCTGCTCTTCGCCCGCATCGGCAAGCCGCACTGCCCCGAGTGCCGGCGGCCGATCTCCCGCCAGTCCCCGCAGGCCATCGTGGACAAGGTTCTCGGCCTGCCCGAGGGGAGCCGCTTCCAGGTGCTCTCGCCGCTGGTCCGTGAGCGCAAGGGGGAGTTCGTCGACCTCTTCGCCGACCTCCAGACCAAGGGGTACAGCCGCGCCCGGGTCGACGGCACCACCGTCCAGCTCTCCGAGCCCCCCACGCTGAAGAAGCAGGAGAAGCACACCATCGAGGTGGTCATCGACCGCCTCACGGTGAAGGACAGCGCCAAGCGCCGGCTCACCGACTCGGTGGAGACGGCCCTCGGCCTCTCCGGCGGCATGGTCGTGCTCGACTTCGTCGACCTCCCCGAGGACGACCCCGAGCGCGAGCGGATGTACTCCGAGCACCTCTACTGCCCGTACGACGACCTCTCCTTCGAGGAGCTGGAGCCCCGCTCCTTCTCCTTCAACTCGCCGTTCGGCGCCTGCCCCGACTGCACCGGCATCGGCACCCGCATGGAGGTCGACGCCGAGCTCGTCGTCCCGGACGAGGAGAAGTCGCTCGACGAGGGGGCCATCCACCCCTGGTCGCACGGCCACACCAAGGAGTACTTCGGCCGCCTGATCGGCGCACTCGCCGAGGCCCTCGGCTTCCGTACGGACATCCCGTGGGCCGGGCTGCCGCAGCGCGCCAAGAAGGCCCTGCTCTACGGCCACAAGATCAAGACCGAGGTGCGCTACCGCAACCGGTACGGCCGCGAGCGCGCCTACACGACCCCCTCCTTCGAGGGCGCGGTCCAGTTCGTCAAGCGGCGCCACTCCGAGGCCGAGAGCGACTCCAGCCGGGAGCGCTTCGAGGGGTACATGCGTGAGGTGCCCTGTCCGACCTGCGAGGGCACCCGCCTCAAGCCGATCGTCCTCGCGGTCACGGTGATGGAGAAGTCCATCGCCGAGGTCGCCGCGATGTCGATCAGCGACTGCGCCGAGTTCCTCGGCCGGCTCAAGCTCAACGCCCGCGACAAGAAGATCGCCGAGCGGGTCCTCAAGGAGGTCAACGAGCGACTGAGGTTCCTCGTCGACGTCGGCCTGGACTACCTCTCGCTGAACCGCGCGGCCGGCACCCTGTCCGGCGGCGAGGCCCAGCGCATCCGCCTCGCCACCCAGATCGGCTCCGGCCTGGTCGGCGTGTTGTACGTACTGGACGAGCCGTCCATCGGCCTGCACCAGCGCGACAACCACCGCCTGATCGAGACCCTGGTCAGGCTCCGCGACATGGGCAACACGCTCATCGTGGTGGAGCACGACGAGGACACGATCAAGGTCGCGGACTGGGTCGTGGACATCGGCCCCGGCGCCGGGGAGCACGGCGGCAAGGTGGTCCACTCCGGATCGCTGAAGGAGCTGCTGGCCAACAAGCAGTCGATCACCGGCCAGTACCTCTCGGGCAAGCGGGAGATCACCGTCCCCGACGTCCGCCGCCCCGTGGACCCGAGCCGTCGTCTCACCGTGCACGGCGCCCGGGAGAACAACCTCCAGGACATCGACGTCTCCTTCCCGCTGGGCGTCCTCACGGCCGTCACCGGGGTCTCCGGGTCCGGCAAGTCCACCCTGGTCAACGACATCCTCTACACCCACCTCGCCCGTGAGCTCAACGGCGCGAAGTCGGTCCCCGGCCGGCACACCCGGGTGGACGGGGACGACCTCGTGGACAAGGTGGTCCACGTCGACCAGTCGCCCATCGGACGGACCCCCCGGTCCAACCCGGCGACGTACACCGGAGTCTTCGACCACGTCCGCAAGCTCTTCGCGGAGACGATGGAGGCGAAGGTGCGCGGCTATCTGCCGGGCCGCTTCTCCTTCAACGTGAAGGGCGGGCGCTGCGAGAACTGCTCGGGCGACGGCACCATCAAGATCGAGATGAACTTCCTGCCCGACGTGTACGTGCCCTGCGAGGTCTGTCACGGCGCCCGGTACAACCGGGAGACCCTGGAGGTCCACTACAAGGGCAAGTCCATCGCCGAGGTGCTGGACATGCCGATCGAGGAGGGCCTGGAGTTCTTCGAGGCCGTCCCGACCATCGCGAGGCACCTGCGCACCCTCAACGAGGTCGGCCTCGGATACGTCCGGCTCGGGCAGTCCGCGCCGACGCTCTCCGGCGGTGAGGCGCAGCGCGTGAAGCTGGCGAGCGAGCTCCAGAAGCGCTCCACCGGCCGCACGGTCTACGTCCTGGACGAGCCGACCACCGGTCTGCACTTCGAGGACATCAGCAAGCTGATCAAGGTCCTCTCCGGACTGGTCGACAAGGGCAACTCCGTCGTCGTCATCGAGCACAACCTCGATGTGATCAAGACGGCGGACTGGGTCATCGACATGGGCCCCGAAGGAGGCAACGGCGGCGGCCTGGTGGTCGCCGAAGGCACCCCCGAGGAGGTCGCGGCCGTGCCCGCCAGCCACACCGGGAAGTTCCTCCAGGACGTCCTGGACACCGACCGGGTCAACGAGGCGGCCGTGCCCTCCGCGCGGGGGCCGGTGCGCAAGACGGCCGCCAAGAAGACGGTCGCCGCCAAGGCCACCCCGGCCCGGCGGACGGCCACCGCCGCGGCGAAGCAGCCGGCCGCGAAGAAGACGGCGGCCAAGAAGGCGACCCGCGCCCGCAAGGCCTGACGCCCCGGCCCGGCCCGCCGGGGCTTCCCTCCCTCCCGGGAGAAGGCGCCCCCGGCGGGCCGCACCGCGTTCGGACACGGGTCCGGGGTGCCGGACCCGTGTCCGTACCGGGTCCGGACCTGTGCCCGGACCCGGGCGCCGGGGCGCCGATCTCCGCCGGTATCGTCGGTTCTGTCGTCGCGCGCCCCGGCCGAGCGCCCTGTCGCCCCACCGGCTCGCGGCGCCCGTACCTCCGTGTGCACCTTCCCGCACGCCCCGTACCACCGACCCCGTGGAGACCGCGATGTCCGGCTTGCCCGCCACCCGCCGCACCGTGCTGAAGGGCGCCGCGCTCGCGGGTGCCGCCGGGCTGGGGGCGGCTGCCTGTTCCACCGAGTCCAAGCTCGGCCACGCCCAGAACCCGACCCCGACCGCGCCGGTGGACCTCGGCGCGGCGGACGCCGTCCCGGTCGGCGGGTCGAAGCTCTACCGGGAGCAGCGACTCCTGGTGACCTGCCCGGCGAAGGGGCAGTACAAGGCCTTCAGCGCCCAGTGCACCCACGCAGGCTGCGTACTCGCCAAGATCGAGAAGAACGAGGGGCACTGCCCCTGCCACGGCAGCATCTTCGACACCACGACCGGCGAGGTCATCCAGGGCCCGGCCACCGTGCCGCTGCCCGCCGTCCCGGTCAGCGCGGAGGGCGGCCGGCTCGTCGCGGGGCCCGGCGCCTGACACCCGGGACGCGAGGGCCCGGACGCACGGGCCGCGGCGGCCCGGACGTCCCGGGCGGACCGCACGGCGCACGGACGGCACAGTGCGGACGGCACCCCTGGGTGTCACCGGCCGGAAGTAGGGTGTGAGACATGGCAGACCCCTCCAGCTACCGCCCCAAGCCGGGACAGATCCCCGACTCCCCGGGGGTCTACAAGTTCCGCGACGAGCACCGCCGGGTGATTTACGTCGGCAAGGCGAAGAACCTCCGTCAGCGCCTCGCCAACTACTTCCAGGACCTGGCCGGTCTCCACCCGCGCACCCGCACCATGGTCACCACGGCCGCCTCCGTGGAGTGGACGGTCGTCTCCACCGAGGTCGAGGCGTTGCAGCTGGAGTACTCCTGGATCAAGGAGTTCGACCCCCGGTTCAACGTCAAGTACCGCGACGACAAGAGCTACCCGTACCTCGCGGTCACCCTCAACGAGGAGTTCCCGCGGGTCCAGGTCATGCGCGGCGCCAAGAAGAAGGGCGTGCGCTACTTCGGCCCGTACGGCCACGCCTGGGCGATCCGCGAGACCGTCGACCTGATGCTCCGCGTCTTCCCCGTACGCACCTGCTCCGCAGGGGTCTTCAAGAACGCCGCCCGCACCGGCCGCCCGTGTCTGCTCGGCTACATCGGCAAGTGCTCCGCGCCCTGCGTCGGCCGCGTCAGCCCCCAGGAGCACCGCGAACTCGCCGAGGAATTCTGCGACTTCATGGCCGGCCGCACCGGTGCCTACATGCGCCGCCTGGAGAAGGAGATGATGCTCGCCGCGGAGGACATGGAGTACGAGCGAGCCGCCCGCCTCCGGGACGACATCGGGGCCCTCCGGCGGGCCATGGAGAAGAGCGCGGTCGTGCTCGCCGACGCCACCGACGCGGACCTCATCGCCGTCGCCGAGGACGAGCTGGAGGCGGCCGTCCAGATCTTCCACGTGCGCGGCGGCCGGGTGCGCGGCCAGCGCGGCTGGGTCACCGACAAGGTCGAGGCCGTCGACACCTCCGGCCTCGTCGAGCACGCCCTCCAGCAGCTGTACGGAGAGGAGAGCGGCGACTCCGTACCCAAGGAGGTCCTCGTCCCGGCCCTGCCCGAGGACCCCGACGCGGTCTCCGAGTGGCTCGCCCACCGGCGGGGCTCCCAGGTCAGCCTGCGCATCCCGCAGCGCGGCGACAAGAAGGACCTGATGGCCACGGTCCAGCGCAACGCCCAGCAGGCCCTCGGGCTGCACAAGACCAAGCGCGCCTCCGACCTGACCACCCGCTCCCGGGCCCTGGAGGAGATCGCCGAGGCGCTCGGCCTCGACACCGCCCCGCTGCGCATCGAGTGCTACGACATCTCCCACCTCCAGGGCGACGACGTCGTGGCGTCGATGGTCGTCTTCGAGGACGGGCTCGCCCGCAAGAGCGAGTACCGCCGCTTCCAGATCAAGGGGTTCGAGGGCCAGGACGACGTCCGGTCGATGCACGAGGTGATCGGCCGCCGGTTCCGCCGCTACCTCCAGGAGAAGGAGCGCCTGGGGGAGTGGGAGGAGACGCCCGGAGCGGACGCCTCCGGAGCGGAAGCTCCCGGGGTGCACGCCCCCGGAGCGGAAGCCGCCGGATCAGCCGTCCCCGGCACCGACGGCACCGACGGCACCGTCGGCACCGAGCGGCGCGAGGACACGGCCCCCCGCGAGGACACCGCCGCTCACGAGGACACCGCCCCCCACGAGGACACCGAGCCGCGCGAGGACGACGGCCGCCCCAAGCGGTTCGCGTACCCGCCGCAGCTCGTCGTGGTCGACGGCGGGCAGCCCCAGGTGGCCGCCGCCAAGCGGGCCCTGGACGAGCTGGGCATCGACGACATCGCCGTCTGCGGCCTCGCCAAGCGCCTCGAAGAGGTCTGGCTGCCCGACGACGACGATCCGGTGGTGCTGCCGCGCTCCAGCGAGGGCCTCTACCTCCTCCAGCGCGTGCGCGACGAGGCCCACCGGTTCGCCATCACCTACCAGCGGGCCAAGCGGGCCAAGCGGGTCCGCAGCAGCCCGCTGGACGGCGTCCCCGGCCTCGGCGAGAGCCGGAAACTCGCGCTGCTCAAGCATTTCGGCTCCGTCAAGAAGCTGCGGCAGGCGACAATCGACGAGATCTGCGAGGTCCAGGGGATAGGCCGCAGGACGGCGGAGTCGGTGGCCGCGGCCCTCGCCACGGCCGCTCCGGCCGCGCCCGCCGTGAACACGGCCACAGGAGAGATCATTGACGAGAACGACGGGGGCACGCCATGACCGACCATGACCACCGCCAAGCGGAACCCACCCGACCGGACCCGGACCGAACAGACGGAGCAGCACACGTGAGCACGGGCACCACCAACGAGACGGGCGACGTCGTCACGGCGGCCATCCCCGAACTGGTGATCATCTCCGGGATGTCCGGCGCCGGCCGGTCCACCGCCGCGAAGTGTCTGGAGGACCTCGGCTGGTTCGTCGTCGACAACCTCCCGCCCGCCCTGATCCCGACCATGGTCGAGCTCGGCGCGCGCTCCCAGGGCAACGTGGCCCGGATCGCCGTCGTCGTCGACGTGCGCGGACGCCGCTTCTTCGACAACCTCCGCGAGTCCCTGGCGGACCTGGAGGCCAAGCACGTCACCCGCCGGATCGTCTTCCTGGAGTCCTCGGACGACGCCCTGGTCCGCCGCTTCGAGTCGGTCCGCCGCCCCCACCCCCTTCAGGGCGACGGCCGCATCGTCGACGGCATCGCGGCCGAGCGCGACCTGCTGCGCGAGCTGCGCGGCGACGCCGACCTGGTCATCGACACCTCCAGCCTCAACGTCCACGAACTGCGCGCCAAGATGGACGCCCAGTTCGCCGGCGACCAGGAGCCGGAGCTGCGCGCCACGGTGATGTCGTTCGGCTACAAGTACGGCCTGCCGGTCGACGCCGACCTCGTGGTCGACTGCCGCTTCCTGCCGAACCCGCACTGGGTGCCCGAGCTGCGCCCCTTCACCGGCCTGAACGAGGAGGTGTCCGCGTACGTCTTCGACCAGCCGGGCGCCAAGGAGTTCCTCAACCAGTACACCGAGCTGCTCCAGCTCGTCGCCGCCGGTTACCGCCGCGAGGGCAAGCGCTACGTGACCATCGCGGTCGGCTGCACCGGTGGCAAGCACCGCTCCGTCGCGATGTCGGAGAAGCTCTCCGCGCGCCTCGCCGCCGAAGGGATCGAGACCGTCCTCGTCCACCGGGACATGGGGCGCGAGTGACCAGCGTCAACCTGCGGCTGCGGAGGCTGAGCCGAGCGGGCTCGCTCCGCTCGGGGCGCAGACGCGGCGGCCCGCCCAAGGTCGTCGCCCTCGGCGGCGGCCACGGGCTCTCCGCCTCGCTGACCGCGCTGCGCCGGATCACCGGCGACCTGACGGCCGTCGTCACCGTCGCCGACGACGGCGGGTCCAGCGGCCGGCTCCGCGACGAGTTCGGAGTGCTCCCGCCCGGCGACCTCCGCAAGGCCCTCGCGGCGCTCTGCGGCGACGACGACTGGGGACAGACCTGGGCCAGGGTCACCCAGCACCGCTTCGAGTCGCGGGGCGACCTGCACGGGCACGCGGTCGGCAACCTGCTGATCGTGGCGCTCTGGGAGCAGCTCGGCGACCATGTGCAGGCCCTCGACCTGGTCGGCACGCTGCTCGGCGCGCACGGCCGGGTGCTGCCCATGTCCGCCGTACCGCTGGAACTCCAGGCGCAGGTCAGGGGCCACGAACCGGACCGCCCCGACGCGATCGTGACGGTACGCGGCCAGGCGACGGTGGCGCTCACCCCGGGTGAGGTGCAGTCCGTGCAGGTGGTCCCGCACGCCCCGCCCGCCGTCCCGGAGGCGGTCGAAGCCGTTCTGGACGCGGACTGGGTGGTGCTCGGACCCGGCTCCTGGTTCTCCTCGGTCATCCCCCATCTGCTGGTCCCGGATCTGCTCGACGCGCTGGTCGCGACGAAGGCCCGCAAGGTGCTTTCGCTGAACCTCGCGCCGCAACCCGGTGAAACAGATGGCTTCTCCCCGCAGCGTCATTTGGAGGTTTTGGGGCGACACGCCCCTAAACTCGCCATGGACGTGGTGCTGGCCGACGAGGCCGCCGTGCCTGACCGCGAGTCCCTCGCCGATGCCGCGAAGCGGCTGGGTGCCGCAGTGGAGCTGGCACCGGTGGCCTCGCCGGACGGCGTTCCGATTCATGATCCGGAGCTGCTGGCCGCCGCGTACGACCGTATTTTTCGGATGCATGGAAGGATCGGCCCATGGCGATGACGCCAGCGGTGAAGGACGAAATCTCTCGGCTTCCCGTCACCCGGACCTGCTGCAGGAAGGCGGAGGTCTCCGCGATCCTCCGCTTCGCGGGCGGGCTCCACCTGGTGAGCGGCCGGATCGTGATCGAGGCGGAGCTGGACACCGCGATGGCGGCCCGCCGGCTCAAGCGCGACATCCTGGAGATCTTCGGGCACGCCTCGGAGCTGATCGTGATGGCCCCCGGCGGGCTGCGGCGCGGCTCCCGGTACGTCGTACGCGTCGTGGCGGGCGGCGACCAGCTGGCCCGCCAGACCGGTCTCGTGGACGGCCGGGGCCGTCCCATCCGCGGGCTGCCCCCGCAGGTGGTCTCGGGGGCCACCTGCGACGCCGAGGCGGCCTGGCGCGGGGCCTTCCTGGCGCACGGCTCGCTCACCGAGCCGGGCAGGTCCTCCTCGCTGGAGGTGACCTGCCCCGGTCCCGAGGCGGCGCTCGCGCTCGTCGGGGCCGCGCGCCGGCTCTCCATCGCCGCCAAGGCCCGCGAGGTCCGCGGGGTCGACCGCGTGGTGGTCCGCGACGGCGACGCGATCGGCGCCCTGCTGACCCGGCTCGGCGCCCACGAGTCCGTACTGGCCTGGGAGGAGCGCCGGATGCGGCGCGAGGTCCGGGCGACCGCCAACCGGCTCGCCAACTTCGACGACGCCAACCTCCGCCGCTCCGCCCGCGCCGCGGTGGCCGCCGGTGCCCGCGTGGGCCGCGCCCTGGAGATCCTGGGCGAGGAGGTCCCCGAGCACCTCGCCGCCGCCGGACGGCTGCGCATGGAGCACAAGCAGGCCTCGCTGGAGGAGCTGGGCGCGCTCGCCGACCCGCCGCTGACCAAGGACGC
Organism: Streptomyces sp. NPDC060184; assembly: GCF_042728795.1. Classification (NCBI taxonomy): domain Bacteria; kingdom Bacillati; phylum Actinomycetota; class Actinomycetes; order Kitasatosporales; family Streptomycetaceae; genus Streptomyces; species Streptomyces sp. NPDC060184. The sequence goes on along the minus strand of NZ_JBHWYX010000019.1, from coordinate 72,116 downwards.
CGTCGCCGGGCGCATCCGCAGGCTGCTGGCGATGGCCGACAAGCGGGCGCAGGACCTCGGCATCCCGGGTACCGAGTCCACCCTCAGCGAGGAGATGGCGGACGGCCTGGTCGGCTGAGACCGGCACGACGGCTTCCTGTCGTATACGGCCGCCGCCGGCGCTCCTTCCACGGAGACGCCGGCGGCGGCTTTTTCGCTGTCCGGAGAAGAACCGCCCGGGGCGCGCGCGGAGTGCCGGACGGCGTGCCTCACGCGGACCGGGAGCGCGGGGCGGAGGACCGTCATGTCCTGATCGTCCGTGTCTGTACGGGCGTTGGGCACATTTCCATCGCCGCCGGACAGAATCCGGTTTGTGGTCCGAAGACCGGCCGAGGAGCGCCCGGAGAGACGGAGCGCTCTGTTCCTACTGGTCAGTAGCGCTGATCGGGGTGCGTACGAGGGCTCTCGATGTCACCCGCGGGCCACATGAGAGGTAGGGTCGGAGGCGGTCGGGGACATCCCATACAACTCGCCGGCGTCGAAACCCGGCGTACCTAACGAGGAGATCGGTTCGTGACGATCCGCGTAGGCATCAACGGCTTTGGCCGCATCGGTCGTAACTACTTCCGCGCGCTGCTGGAGCAGGGTGCGGACATCGAGATCGTGGCTGTCAACGACCTGGGTGACACTGCGACCACGGCTCACCTGCTGAAGTACGACACCATTCTGGGTCGTCTCAAGGCCGAGGTCAGCCACACCGCCGACACCATCACCGTCGACGGTCACACCATCAAGGTGCTCTCCGAGCGCAACCCGGCCGACATCCCCTGGGGTGCGCTGGGTGTCGACATCGTCATCGAGTCGACCGGCATCTTCACCAAGAAGGCCGACGCCGAGAAGCACATCGCCGGTGGCGCCAAGAAGGTCCTCATCTCGGCTCCGGCCAAGGACGAGGACATCACCATCGTGATGGGCGTCAACCAGGACAAGTACGACGCGGCCAACCACCACGTCATCTCCAACGCCTCCTGCACCACCAACTGTGTGGCGCCGATGGCCAAGGTTCTCGACGAGAACTTCGGCATCGTCAAGGGCCTGATGACGACGGTCCACGCGTACACGAACGACCAGCGCATCCTGGACTTCCCGCACTCGGACCTGCGCCGCGCCCGCGCCGCCGCCGAGAACATCATCCCGACCACGACGGGTGCCGCCAAGGCCACCGCCCTGGTTCTGCCCCAGCTCAAGGGCAAGCTCGACGGCATCGCGATGCGCGTCCCGGTCCCGACCGGCTCCGCCACCGACCTGGTCGTCGAGCTGCAGCGCGAGGTCACCAAGGACGAGGTCAACGCCGCGTTCAAGAAGGCCGCCGACGACGGCGCCCTGAAGGGCTACCTCGCCTACACCGAGGACCCGATCGTCTCCTCGGACATCGTCAGCGACCCGGCGTCCTGCACCTTCGACTCCTCCCTGACGATGGTTCAGGAAGGCAAGACGGTGAAGATCCTCGGCTGGTACGACAACGAGTGGGGCTACTCCAACCGCCTCGTCGACCTGACCGTCTTCGTCGGCGGCCAGCTCTGATCCTCGGATCGGCAGGCATCTCGATGTAGTGAGGGGCTCGGACGGCGCGATGAAGCGCCGTCCGGGCCTTCTCGCGTGCTCATCCGTCCTTTCCAAGGAGTCCTGGAACAGATGAAGACGATCGACGAACTTCTCGCCGAAGGGGTCGCCGGCAAGCGGGTATTCGTCCGCGCCGACCTCAACGTGCCGCTCGACGGCACCACCATCACCGACGACGGCCGCATCCGCGCCGTCCAGCCGACCGTCGCCAAGCTCGCCGAGGCCGGTGCGCGGGTCATCGTCGCCTCGCACCTCGGCCGCCCGAAGGGCGCCCCGGACCCGGCGTTCTCGCTGGCTCCCGCCGCAGCCCGGCTCGGTGAACTGCTCGGCACCGAGGTCGCGTTCGCCACCGACACCGTGGGCGAGTCCGCCACGGCCACGGTCGCCGCCCTCACCGACGGCCAGGTCGCCGTCGTCGAGAACCTCCGCTTCAACGCCGGTGAGACGTCGAAGGACGACGCCGAGCGCGGCGCCTTCGCCGACCAGCTCGCCGCCCTCGCCGACGTGTACGTGGGCGACGGCTTCGGCGCGGTGCACCGCAAGCACGCCTCGGTCTTCGACCTCCCGGCCCGGCTGCCGCACTTCGCCGGCTTCCTCATCGCCACCGAGGTCGGTGTCCTGAAGAAGCTCACCAGCGACGTCAAGCGCCCCTACGCCGTGGTCCTCGGCGGCGCCAAGGTCTCCGACAAGCTCGGCGTCATCGACCACCTGCTGGAGAAGGCCGACCGCATCCTGATCGGCGGCGGCATGGCGTACACCTTCCTCAAGGCCCAGGGCCACGAGGTCGGCATCTCGCTGCTCCAGGAGGACCAGGTCCCCGCCGTGCAGGAGTACCTCAAGCGCGCCGACGAGCGCGGCGTCGAGTTCGTGCTCCCCGTCGACGTCCTCGTCTCCTCCGAGTTCCCGGACCTCAAGACGAAGGCCCCGGCCAACCCGACCGTCGTCGCCTCCGACGCGATCCCCGCGGACCAGGAGGGCCTGGACATCGGCCCCGAGACGCGCAAGCTGTACGCGGCGAAGCTCGCCGACGCGGCCACCGTCTTCTGGAACGGCCCGATGGGCGTCTTCGAGCACCCCGACTACGCCGAGGGCACCCGCGCGGTCGCCCAGGCGCTGGTCGACTCCCCGGCCTTCAGCGTCGTCGGGGGTGGCGACTCCGCCGCCGCCGTCCGCATCCTGGGCTTCGACGAGAACGCCTTCGGCCACATCTCGACCGGTGGCGGCGCCAGCCTCGAATACCTTGAGGGCAAGACCCTCCCCGGCCTCGCCGCATTGGAGAACTGAGCCAGATGAGCACCCGTACCCCGCTGATGGCGGGCAACTGGAAGATGAACCTCAACCACCTCGAGGCCATCGCCCACGTCCAGAAGCTCGCCTTCGCGCTGGCCGACAAGGACTACGACGCGGTCGAGGTCGCCGTCCTGCCGCCCTTCACCGACCTGCGCTCCGTGCAGACCCTGGTGGACGGCGACAAGCTGAAGATCAAGTACGGCGCCCAAGACATCTCGGCGCAGGACTCCGGTGCGTACACCGGTGAGATCTCGGGCTCCATGCTCGCCAAGCTGAAGTGCGCGTACGTGGCCGTCGGCCACAGCGAGCGCCGTCAGTACCACGGCGAGAGCGACGAGGTCTGCAACGCCAAGGTGAAGGCCGCCTACCGGCACGGGCTGACCCCGATCCTCTGCGTCGGCGAGGGCCTGGACATCCGCAAGGCCGGTGACCAGGTCTCCTACACCCTCGCGCAGCTCGACGGCGCCCTCGCGGACGTCCCGGCCGAGCAGGCCGAGTCGATCGTGATCGCGTACGAGCCGGTCTGGGCCATCGGGACCGGCGAGGTCGCCACCCCCGAGGACGCCCAGGAGGTGTGCGGAGCCATCCGCCGCCGGCTCGCCGAGCTGTACTCGCAGGAGCTGGCCGACGCGGTCCGCATCCAGTACGGCGGCTCCGTGAAGTCCGGCAACGTCGCCGCGATCATGGCGCAGCCCGACGTCGACGGCGCCCTCGTCGGCGGTGCCGCGCTGGACGCCGACGAGTTCGTCAAGATCGTCCGCTTCCGCGACCAGTGAGTATGCGCTAGCGCCGATCCGTCGTACCCTTGCGGGGGCCGGGGTGGGTTCCACCCTCGGCCCCCGTTGCGCTTCACCTTTGTCGCAGAAGTAGTTTTCAGAAGCGTTTTTTAGAAGCAGTCCAGGAATTTCCGGAAAGTAGGGACCAGCCGTGATTTTGGCGTTCGAGATCGCCCTGATCGTCTTCAGCCTGCTGCTGATGCTGCTGGTGCTGATGCACAAGGGCAAGGGCGGCGGCCTCTCCGACATGTTCGGTGGCGGCATGCAGTCCTCGGTCGGCGGTTCCTCGGTGGCCGAGCGCAACCTCGACCGCATCACCGTGGTCGTCGGCCTGTGCTGGTTCGCGAGCATCGTGGCCCTCGGCCTGCTCATCAAGCTGGACGGCTGACGCATCGTCCGCGATTGCCGGTGACCGTGTAACTCCAATCACTGGACGCGCGTTGGGCCTTACGTAGACTGGGGCATCTTCGAGCAGCATCACGCAGGGAGTTACGACCGTGGCAAGTGGCAACGCGATCCGGGGAAGCCGGGTCGGAGCGGGGCCGATGGGGGAGGCCGAGCGGGGCGAGTCCGCGCCGCGCCTCCGCATCTCCTTCTGGTGCTCGAACGGGCACGAGACGCAGCCGAGCTTCGCCCATGACGCGCAGGTACCGGAGACCTGGGACTGCCCCCGATGCGGCTTCCCGGCGGGCCAGGACAAGGACAGCCCGCCCGACCCGCCGCGCACGGAACCGTACAAGACGCATCTCGCGTACGTGCGCGAGCGGCGCAGTGACGCGGACGGCGAGGCCATTCTCGCCGAGGCGCTCGCCAAGCTCCGCGGCGAGATCTGAGAACACCCCGCCCGGCTCCCGCCCTCCGAGTTCCTTCCGGCGAGAGCCGTCGCTTTTCCGTACCGCCCCGTTCACCGGCCGGCCACCCCCTGGGTGCCGGCCGGAGCGTTTTGTTGCCCGCGGACGCACGATGTCCCGCACCGGGCCATGCCCGCGCAGCACCCGCGACCAGGATCAATTAGGTTGGGGGGTGCAGCGGGGAGCAGGTACGAGAAGAATGGGCTGATACCCGGGATGAACGCACAAAGCCGAACCAAGCTCAACCAGACGCCCGAGTGGGCGGCCCTCGGCAAGCACCGCGAGGAGCTGGGCGGGACCCACCTGCGGGAGCTGTTCGCCGAGAACGCGGACCGCGGCGCCGCCTACACCCTCCGGGTGGGCGACCTGCACATCGACTACTCCAAGCAGCTGGTGACCGACGAGACGCTGCGTCTGCTGCGCGACCTCGCCGCCGCCACCGGGGTCGCCGAGCTGCGGGACGCCATGTTCCGCGGCGACAAGATCAACACCACCGAGGACCGCGCCGTCCTGCACACCGCGCTCCGCGCCCCGCGCGACGCGGTGATCGAGGTCGACGGCGAGAACGTCGTGCCGGCCGTGCACGCGGTCCTGGACAAGATGGCGGGCTTCGCCGACCGGGTCCGCTCGGGCGAGTGGACCGGCCACACCGGCCGCCCCATCAAGAACATCGTCAACATCGGCATCGGCGGCTCCGACCTCGGCCCCGCCATGGCGTACGAGGTGCTGCGCTCCTTCACGGACCGCTCCCTCACCCTCCGCTTCGTCTCCAACGTCGACGGCGCCGACCTCCACGAGGCCGTCCGCGACCTGGACGCGGCCGAGACGCTCTTCATCATCGCCTCGAAGACGTTCACCACCATCGAGACGATCACCAACGCGACCTCCGCCCGCGACTGGCTCCTCACCGAGCTGAAGTCCGGTCAGGACGCCGTCGCCAAGCACTTCGTGGCGCTGTCGACCAACGCCGAGAAGGTGTCGGACTTCGGTATCGACACGGCCAACATGTTCGAGTTCTGGGACTGGGTCGGCGGGCGCTACTCCTACGACTCCGCCATCGGCCTCTCGCTGATGATCGCCGTCGGCCCGGACCGGTTCCGCGAGATGCTCGACGGCTTCCACCTCGTCGACGAGCACTTCCGCACCGCCCCGGCGGAGCAGAACGCCCCGCTGCTGCTGGGCCTGTTGGGCGTCTGGTACGGCCAGTTCTTCGACGCCCAGGCGCACGCGGTACTGCCCTACAGCCACTATCTCTCCAAGTTCACCGCCTACTTGCAGCAGCTGGACATGGAGTCCAACGGCAAGTCCGTGGACCGGGACGGCAATCCGGTCGAGTGGCAGACCGGCCCGGTCGTCTGGGGCACCCCGGGCACCAACGGCCAGCACGCGTACTACCAGCTGATCCACCAGGGCACCAAGGTCATCCCGGCCGACTTCATCGGCTTCGCCGCCCCGGTCGCCGACCTGCTGCCCGGACTCATCGCCCAGCACGACCTGCTGATGGCCAACTTCTTCGCGCAGACCCAGGCGCTCGCCTTCGGCAAGACGCCCGAAGAGGTCCGCGCCGAGGGCGTGCCCGAGGAACTGGTCCCGCACAAGACGTTCCAGGGCAACCACCCCACCACGACGATCCTCGCCGAGAAGCTCACCCCCTCGGTCCTCGGACAGCTCATCGCGCTGTACGAGCACAAGGTGTTCGTCCAGGGTGCGATCTGGAACATCGACTCCTTCGACCAGTGGGGCGTCGAGCTCGGCAAGGTCCTCGCGAAGAAGATCGAGCCGGTCCTCACCGAGGGCACCGGCGGCGAGCAGCTGGACAGCTCCACCGCCTCCCTCGTCGCCACCTACCGGTCGCTGCGCGGTCGCTGAGCCCGGTGGTCCAGGGTGAGGGGACACCGCGCCTGAGGCCTCCGGCGCACTCGCTCGACCGGCGTGCCGTCGGCTGGTGGCGCGCCCAGTGGCTGCTGCTGACGGCGGCACCGCTGGCCGTGCTCGGCGTCCTCGCCGCCCTCGTCACCCCGGCCCGGCCGTGGCTGCTGCTCTCCGCGGCGGTCACGGCCGGGCTCGGTGCGTGCTGTGCCGCCTGGCTGCCCCGGTGGTGGTTCCGCACCCACCGCTGGGAGGTCACCGAGGACGCCGTCTACGTCCGCACCGGTCTCTTCCTCCAGGAGTGGCGGATCGCGCCCATGTCGCGCATCCAGACCGTCGACACGGTCCGCGGCCCGCTGGAGCAGCTCTTCGGACTCGCCACGCTCACCGTCACCACCGCCTCCGCCAAGGGAGCGGTACGGATCGCGGGCCTCGGGCACGAACCCGCCGCCGCGCTCGCCGAACGGCTGACCCGCATCACCCGGGACACCCCCGGCGACGCCACATGAACACCGCGGACGCGGCGAATACCGCGGACGTCGCTGACGTCCCCGGCGCCGACGACGGCTGGCGGCGCCTCGACCCCCGTACCGCCCTGGTCACCGCCGTCCTCACCGCCGGGGTGGTGGTGGGCACCGCCGTCCCGCTGGCGATGGGGTTCCTCGGCCACTTCGGCGCAGCCCGGTCCGGACTCTGGACGGCCGCCGGGGCCGTCCTGCTGACCGGCTGCGCGGCCCTCGTCGACCACGTCCGCTGGCGCCGCACCCGCTACCGGATCGGCACCGGACACGTCGACCTCCACTCCGGGCTTCTCCTCGTGCGACGCCGCTCCCTCGCGCTCGACCGCGTCCGCACCGTCGACCTCACCGCGCGCCCGCTGCTGCGGGTCCTCGGCCTGGTCACCGTGCGGATCGGCACCGGCGAGCACCGGGACGGCGAATCGACCCTGGAGCTCGACCCCGTCACCCGCGCCGAGGGCGAACGGCTGCGACGGCTGCTGCTGGCGCGCGCAGCCGTGCGGGACGGTGACGGTGCCGCAGGGGAACGCGACGGCGAACTGGCCGTCCTCGACCCCCGCTGGATCCGCTACGCCCCGGTCTCCTTCGTCGCCCCGATGCTCGGCGGCGCGGCGATCGGAGGGGTGATGCAGCTCAGCGAGTGGGCCGGCGCGCAGGGCGACGTCATCCACTGGACCGTCGAACTCTTCCGCGCCCTCCCGCTGTTCTGGACGCTCGCCGTCCTCTTCGCGGCGGCCCTCCTCACCGGTGCGGCCGGAGCCCTCGGGCTCTGGACCGAGATGTGGTGGAACTACCGCCTGGAGCGCGAACCCGGCGGCACCCTCAGGGTCCGCCGAGGACTGCTGACCTCGCGCTCCACCACCGTCGAGGAGGCCCGGCTGCGCGGCGCCGAACGCGTCGAACCCCTGGGCGTACGGCTTTTCGGCGCCGCCCGGGTGGACGCGATCACCACCGGTCTCGCGCACGACGAGGAGGCCAAGGAGGCGAGCCACAGCACCCTGCTGCCCGCCGTGCCGCGGCCGGAGGCGGACCGGATCGTCGCGGCCGTGCTCCGCGAGGAGTCCGCCCCCACCGCCGCGCCCCTCATCGGCCACCCGCGCGCCGCCCGGGGCCGCCGGCTGCGGCGCGCCCTCGCGGTGGCACTGGCCCCGGTGGTGCTCCTGGCAGTGCTCGGGGCCCTGCTGACGCCCGTCCTGCTGTGGACCGCGCTGGGCTGCGCGGCGGTGGGCGTACCGGTCGCGGTGGCGCTCGCCCTGGACGCGTACCGGAACCTCGGCCACGCCCTCACCGGCCGCCACCTGGTCACCCGATCCGGCACCGTACGGCGTTCGACGGCCGCCCTGGAGCGGTCCGGGGTGATCGGCTGGACGGTGCGGCAGTCGTACTTCCAGCGGCGGGCGGGGCTGCTGGACATCACGGCCACCACGGCCGCCGGAACGGGCGCCTACGCGGTGTACGACACCGGGGCGGCCGAGGGGCTCGCCTTCGCCGCCGAGGCCGTACCGGGACTGCTGGAGCCGTTCCTGGAGTGGGACGACGACGCGGGGGCCCCGCCTCAGCCGTGCGTGGTGTCGATGACGCAGAAGCGGTTGCCCTCGGTGTCCGCGAGGACCACGAAATCCGGGTCCGGCGGGTAGTGCGGCCACTCCACCCGGGAGGCGCCGAGGCCGAGCAGGCGGGCCACCTCGCCCTCCTGGTCCTCGGTGTAGACGTCGAGGTGGACGCGAGGCACCTCCTGGACGGGGCTGTCGGGGCCGCTCCGGCCGAGGGAGAGGCCGACGCCGTGGCCCTCGGCAGGAACCAGGACCACCCAGTCCTCCCCGGCCGGTTCGCGCTCCACGTAGGCGAGTGCGGCCTTCCAGAACGCCGCGGCCCGCCGGACGTCGGACGCTCCCATCACCACGGTGCCGATGCGTGTCGTCGTCATGCGGGCAAGCCTGCCACGCCCGTGGCAGGCGAGAGGACCCGCTGTATCGTCACCGCGCTCGTCGAGGACGGCGACGGCTCGCCCGGCGGGGAGGGCCTGACCGAGGAGCTCACGACGTGGCTCGACGGCGTCTGCACGGTCATCGGCTGCGCCTTCGGCCCGGACGTACTGCTCCGTGAGCCGTACCGAGGGCCCTCGCGCCTGTCGGCGGCGGCGGACGTCGAGCTCCCCCGCGGTGCTCGTCGCCGCGGGGGAGGCCGAAGAAGAGGAGGACGACGAGGGCCTGGGCGGGGCGAACTGGTACGACCGGTACTTCGCGTACGTGTGAGACGTCCGATACGTGTGAGACGTCCGAAGCTCACCGGCTCCTGGCCTCCGGCCGTCGCCCGCGCGGCGGACGCATGAGACCCGCCCGGCCGCATCCGTGACGGCGGAAGGCCCGTTCACGCTCGTTGCGAGCGTGAACGGGCCTTCCAGGCAACACGGGTGACGGTCTCTCAGGAAGAGGCCGGCGGGTAGAGATCGCGGGGCAGCTGGGAAGCCGCCGCCGCGTCGAGCAGCCAGAGCGTCCGGGCGCGGCCGTACGCGCCGGCCGCCGGGGCCTGGATCTCCCCGGCGCCGGACAGGGCGATGGCCGCGGCCTCCGCCTTGTCCTCGCCCGCCGCGAGCAGCCACACCTCGCGCGCCGCCCGGATGGCCGGGAGCGTGAGGGTGACCCGGGTGGGCGGCGGCTTGGGGGCGCCGTGCACACCGACGACGGTGCGCTCGGTCTCCCGTACCGCGGGCAGCTCCGGGAAGAGCGAGGCGACATGGGTGTCCGGTCCGACGCCCAGCATCAGCACGTCGAACGTCGGGACGGGCCCGTGGTCCTCCGGCCGTGCGGCGGCAGCGAGTTCGGCGGCGTAACCTGCGGCGGCTGCGTCCACGTCGTTGCCGAACGGGCCGTCCGACGCCGGCATCGGGTGCACCCGTGCCGGGTCCAGAGCGACCGCGTCCAGCAGGGCCTCACGGGCCTGCGTGACGTTGCGCTCCGGGTCGCCGTCCGGCTCGAACCGCTCGTCGCCCCACCACAGGTCGAGCCGCGACCAGTCGATCGCGTCCCGGGCGGGCGCGGCGGCGAGCGCGGCCAGCAGGCCGTTGCCGTTGCGCCCGCCGGTCAGCACCACCGAGGCGTATCCGCGAGCGGCCTGGGCGTCCACGATCTTCGTGATCAGCCGGGCCGCCGCGGCCTGCGCCATCAGCTCCTTGTCGCGGTGCACGACCAGTTGAGGGGCACTCACTTGGACGCCGCCTTCTTGGCCGGGGCGGCCTTCTTCGCGGGAGCGGCGGCCTTCGGCTTCTCGGCCTCCGGCGCCTCCTCGGCAGCCGCCCCGGGAGCGTCCGCGGCTTCCGGCGCGGGCACGGCGGAAGCCGCCGCCGCGACCTCGCCGGGACCGCTCAGCTTGTCGACGCCGACCTTCACCGTGGTGGCGTAGGTGTTGTCCGGGTCGAGGCGCCGCAGCTCCTCCGCCAGCAGCTCGGCGGTGTCGCGCCGCTTGAGCGCCACGCCGCGGTCGGGCTGACCGGTCATGGAGAGGGTGGCCAGCGAGCCGTCCGCACGGTCGAGAACGATCGGGCCGTTCTTCGTCTCCATGCGGACCGCGGTCAGACCGGGGCCCTCGGAGAACGTGCGCCCCACCGGGACACCGAGCCGGTCCGTGAGCCACATGGCGAGCAGCTCGCAGCTCGGGTTGTCCTTCTCGCCCTCGACGGTCGCCGAGACGACCTGCGCGGGCTGCTGGTCCAGCGCGGCGGCCAGCATCGAACGCCACGGCGTGATGCGGGTCCACGTCAGGTCCGTGTCGCCGGGCTCGTACGTCGCCGCGCGGACGGCCAGCTCGTCGAGCGGGTGCTCGGCGGAGTAGGCGTCCGTGATGCGGCGCTGGGCGAGCGCGCCGAGCGGGTCCTTCGCCGGGTCGGCGGGGGCGTCCTCGGCCCACCACACCACGACCGGGGCGTCCGGCAGCAGCAGCGGCAGGACCACCGACTGGGCGTGGTTGGCGAGTTCGCCGTGGAGCCGCAGGACGACCGTCTCACCGGTGCCCGAGTCGGAACCGACCCGGATCTCGGCGTCGAGACGCGCGTCGCGACGGCTGCGCGGCGAGCGGCTGACCCGCTTGATCACCGCGATGATCCGCGAGGGGTGCTCGCGGGAGGAGTCGCTCGCCGCCTTGAGGGCGTCGTAGGCGTTCTCCTCGTCCGTGACGACGACCAGCGTGAGCACCATGCCGATGGCCGGCGTGCCGATGGCACGGCGGGCCGAGATCAGCGCGTTGTTGATCTTGCTGGACGTGGTTTCCGTGAGATCGATCTTCATGGCCGGCGCCAGCTCCGTCCGTCGCGTGCGAGCATCTCGTCAGCCTCGGCCGGACCCCAGGTACCGGCCGGGTACTGAGCGGGCTTGCCGTTCTTCTCCCAGTACTCCTCGATCGGGTCGAGGATGTTCCAGGAGAGCTCGACCTCCTGGTGGCGGGGGAAGAGGTTGGCGTCGCCGAGCAGCACATCGAGGATGAGCCGCTCGTACGCCTCCGGGCTGGACTCGGTGAAGGACTCGCCGTAGGCGAAGTCCATCGTGACGTCCCGGACCTCCATGGAGGTGCCCGGCACCTTCGAGCCGAACCGCACCGTCACACCCTCGTCCGGCTGGACGCGGATGACCAGGGCGTTGCCGCCCAGCTCCTCCGTCGCGCCGGACTCGAACGGAAGGTACGGGGCGCGCTTGAAGACGACCGCGATCTCCGTGACGCGGCGGCCGAGGCGCTTGCCGGTACGGAGGTAGAACGGGACGCCCGCCCAGCGGCGGTTGTTGACCGTCAGCTTGATCGCCGCGAAGGTGTCGGTCGTCGACGAGGGGTCGATGCCGTCCTCTTCGAGGTAGCCGAGGACTTCCTCGCCGCCCTGCCAGGCGTGGCTGTACTGGCCGCGCACGGTGTGCTTGCCCAGGTCCTCGGGCAGCTCGACGGCGGTGAGCACCTTGAGCTTCTCGGCGACCAGGGCCTTCGGGTGGAAGGAGCCTGGCTCCTCCATCGCGGTCAGCGCCAGCAGCTGGAGCAGGTGGTTCTGGATGACGTCACGGGCGGCGCCGATGCCGTCGTAGTACCCGGCCCGGCCGCCGATGCCGATGTCCTCGGCCATCGTGATCTGGACGTGGTCGACGTACGACCGGTTCCAGATCGGCTCGAACATCGTGTTGGCGAAGCGCAGCGCCAGGATGTTCTGGACCGTCTCCTTGCCCAGGTAGTGGTCGATACGGAAGACCTCGTTGGGCGGGAACACGTCGTGCACGAGCTGGTTCAGCTCCTGCGCGCTCTCCAGGTCGTGACCGAAGGGCTTCTCGATGACGGCACGGCGCCAGGCGCCCTCCGTCTGCTCCGCGAGACCGTGCTTCTTGAGCTGCTCGACGACCTTGGGGAAGAACTTCGGCGGCACGGACAGGTAGAAGGCGAAGTTGCCTCCGGTGCCCTGTGCCTTGTTGAGCTCGTCGATCGTCGCCTTGAGGGTCTCGAACGCCTCGTCGTCGTCGAAGTTGCCGGGCACGAACCGCATGCCCTGGCTCAGCTGCTGCCAGACCTCCTCGCGGAAGGGGGTGCGGGAGTGCTCCGCGACGGCGTCGTGGACGACCTGCGCGAAGTCCTCGTCCTCCCAGTCGCGGCGCGCGAAGCCGATGAGCGAGAAGCCCGGCGGCAGCAGGCCGCGATTGGCCAGGTCGTAAACGGCGGGCATGAGCTTTTTTCTGGACAAATCGCCCGTGACACCGAAGATGACCAGGCCCGACGGCCCCGCGATGCGCGGGAGCCGTCGGTCCTGGGGGTCACGAAGCGGGTTTGCTCCGGGAACACCAGACAAAGTGGTCAGCCCTCCGAAGGAGCGAGGCGCGAGAGCTCCGCCTCGGTCGACTTGAGCAGGTCGTTCCAGGCGTCCTCGAACTTGTCGACGCCCTCGGACTCCAGCAGCGCCACGACCTCGTCGTAGCTCACGCCGAGCTTCTTGACGGCGTCGAGGTCGGCGCGCGCCTGCTCGTAGCCGCCGGTGATGGTGTCGCCGGTGATCGAGCCGTGGTCGGCCGCGGCCTCCAGGGTCGCCTCCGGCATGGTGTTGACCGTGTTCGGCGCGACGAGCTCGTCGACGTACAGGGTGTCCTTGAGGGACGGGTCCTTGACGCCGGTGGAGGCCCACAGCGGACGCTGCTTGTTGGCCTGCGCCTTGTCGAGGGCGGCCCAGCGGTCCGAGGAGAAGATCTCCTCGTACGCCTCGTACGCCAGACGGGCGTTGGCGAGGGCGGCCTTGCTCTTCGCGGCCTTGGCCTCGTCGCTGCCGATGGCGTCCAGACGCTTGTCGATCTCGGCGTCCACACGGGACACGAAGAAGGAGGCGACCGAGTGGATCTTCGACAGGTCCAGGCCCGCGGCCTTCGCCTGCTCCAGACCGGTCAGGTACGCGTCGACGACCTCGCGGTAGCGCTCCAGCGAGAAGATCAGCGTCACGTTGACGCTGATGCCCTTCGCGATGACCTCGGTGATCGCCGGCAGGCCGGCCTTCGTCGCCGGGATCTTGATGAGCGTGTTCGGCCGGTCGACCAGCCAGGCCAGCTGCTTGGCCTCGGCGACGGTCGGCGCGGTGTGGTGGGCCAGACGCGGGTCGACCTCGATCGAGACCCGGCCGTCCTGGCCGTCGGTGGCGTCGAAGACCGGGCGCAGGATGTCGGCGGCGTCACGGACGTCGGCCGTCGTGATCATGCGGATGGCTTCCTCGACGGTCACCTTGCGCGAGGCGAGGTCCGCGAGCTGCTGCTCGTAACCGTCGCCCGAGGAGATCGCCTTCTGGAAGATCGACGGGTTGGTGGTGACACCGACGACGTGGCTCTGGTCGATCAGCTCGGCGAGGTTGCCGGAGGTGATGCGCTTGCGGGACAGGTCGTCGAGCCAGATCGCGACGCCTTCGTCGGAAAGGCGCTTGAGTGCGTCTGTCATGAAAATTACATCTCCTACTAGATCGTATGTCTGCGTCAGCGCGCGACGGCGTCGAGAGATTCCCGGGCGGCGGCGACCACGTGCTCGGGGGTGAACCCGAACTCGCGGAACAGAACCTTCGCGTCGGCCGAGGCACCGAAGTGCTCCAGCGACACGATGCGGCCCGCGTCGCCCACGTACCGGTACCAGGTCAGGCCGATGCCCGCCTCGACGGCGACCCGGGCCTTCACGGCCTTCGGCAGGACGCTCTCGCGGTACTCCGGGGTCTGCTCCTCGAACCACTCGACGCACGGCATCGAGACGACCCGGGTCGGCACACCGGCCGCCTGGAGCTGCTCGCGCGCCTCGACGGCGAGGTGGACCTCGGAACCGGTGCCGATGAGGACGACCTGCGGCTCGCCGCCGTCGGCCTCGAACAGCACGTACCCGCCCTTGGCGGCGTCGTCGTTCGCCTCGTACGTCGGCACGCCCTGGCGGGTCAGCGCGAGACCGTGCGGGGCACCCTTGCCGAAGACCTTGGTCCAGCGGCGCTGGATCTCGCGCCAGGCGATGGCGGTCTCGTTGGCGTCGGCCGGGCGCACGACGTTCAGGCCCGGGATGGCGCGCAGCGACGCGACGTGCTCGACCGGCTGGTGCGTCGGGCCGTCCTCGCCCAGACCGATGGAGTCGTGGGTCCAGACGTACGTCACCGGCAGGTGCATCAGCGCGGACAGGCGGACGGCGTTGCGCATGTAGTCGGAGAACACCAGGAAGGTGCCGCCGTAGATGCGGGTGTTGCCGTGCAGCGCGATGCCGTTCATCTCCGCGGCCATGGAGTGCTCGCGGATACCGAAGTGGATCGTGCGGCCGTACGGGTTCGCCTCGGGCAGCGGGTTGCCGACCGGGAGGAACGACGACGACTTGTCGATCGTGGTGTTGTTCGAGCCGGCGAGGTCGGCGGAACCGCCCCACAGCTCGGGGATGACCTCACCGAGGGCCTGGAGCACCTTGCCGGACGCGGCGCGGGTGGCGACGGAGGTGCCGGCCTCGAAGACGGGAAGCTTCTCCTCCCAGCCCTCGGGCAGCTCGCCCGCGTCGATCCGGTCGAACTCGGCGGCGCGCTCCGGGTTGGCCGTGCGCCAGGCGGCGAAGGACTTCTCCCACTCGGCCTTGGTGTCGCGACCGCGGTCCAGCGCCTCACGGGTGTGCGAGAGGACCTCGTCGGAGACCTCGAAGGTCTTCTCCGGGTCGAAGCCCAGGACCCGCTTGGTCGCCGCGATCTCGTCGTCGCCGAGCGCCGAGCCGTGCGCGGCCTCGGTGTTCTGGGCGTTCGGGGCGGGCCAGGCGATGATCGAGCGGGCCGCGATGAACGACGGACGCTCGGTCTCGGCCTTGGCGGCCTGCAGCGCCTCGTACAGACCCGCCGGGTCCAGGTCGCCGTTGGGAAGCTGCTCCACGCGCTGGACGTGCCAGCCGTACGCCTCGTACCGCTTCAGGGTGTCCTCGGAGACCGCGGTCTCCGTGTCGCCCTCGATCGAGATGTGGTTGTCGTCCCAGAGCAGGATCAGGTTGCCGAGCTTCTGGTGCCCGGCCATCGAGGACGCCTCGGCGGAGATGCCCTCCTGGAGGCAGCCGTCGCCGGCGATGACCCACACGTTGTGGTCGAACGGCGAGGTGCCGGGCGCCGCGTCGGGGTCGAACAGGCCGCGCTCGTAGCGGGCGGCCATGGCCATGCCCACGGCGTTGGCGACACCCTGGCCCAGCGGGCCCGTGGTGGTCTCGACGCCCGTGGTGTGGCCGTACTCCGGGTGGCCCGGGGTCTTCGAACCCCAGGTGCGGAAGGACTTCAGGTCGTCCAGCTCAAGGCCGTATCCGGCCAGGTACAGCTGGATGTACAGAGTCAGGCTGGAGTGGCCCGCGGACAGCACGAAACGGTCGCGGCCCGTCCAGTCGGCGTCGGCGGGGTCGTGCCGCATCACCTTCTGGAAGAGGGTGTACGCGGCCGGAGCCAGGCTCATCGCCGTGCCCGGGTGGCCGTTTCCGACCTTCTGTACGGCGTCGGCTGCGAGAACGCGGACAGTGTCCACGGCCCGCTGGTCCAATTCGGTCCACTGAAGGTCTGTGGTGGTCGGCTTGGTGCTCACCCTGAGTCAGGGCTCCTCTCCACTGTTCGGAAAACCGGGGGCTGGTGACCGCACCGGACGCTGTTGAGCCTACCCCTGTGACAACAAGGGATTTCCGGTTGGATTCCAGGGTGCGCGGCATTGGCGGAGTTCGCCTTCCGTATGAGCGGGGCGGCTCACCATTGGGCTTCTCCAATGAGCGTGACCAGGTACTTCTGTGCTTCTCGGCCGAGCGGCCCGCCTCTCGTCCGAGCTCGGCGGGACGGGCGGCCCGGACGGGTTTCGCAGCCGCTCGTACGTGCCACCCCAACACGAGTCCACCCCCGCGAAGGGCGGCCTGTCCCCAACGTCTACAGTGGTCTGGTTCGCGCAAGTCTTTACCGGGCCCTCACGCCCGGTGCTTGCTGGGATTTCTCTGTCAGGGGTGTGCGTGACGGCCGTCGAGTCCCGACCCGCAGGGGTCGCCTTGACTCCGAGCCCAGTGGGCCATCGCCCGTTCGGGGCCCGCATCAAGGCATTCGTGGCGCTGACGAAGCCGCGGATCATCGAGCTGTTGCTCATCACCACCGTTCCGGTGATGTTCCTGGCCGCTCAGGGTGTGCCCGACCTGTGGCTCGTTCTCGCTACCACCGTCGGCGGATACATCTCCGCGGGCGGTGCCAATGCGCTCAACATGTACATCGACCGCGACATCGACGCGTTGATGGACCGTACGTCCCAGCGCCCGCTGGTCACCGGAATGGTGAGCCCGCGCGAGTGCCTGGCCTTCGGGATCACCCTCGGGGTCGTCTCGACCGTCTGGTTCGGGCTGCTGGTCAACTGGCTCTCCGCGGCGCTCAGCCTCGGCGCGCTCCTCTTCTACGTCGTCGTCTACACGATGCTGCTGAAGCGGCGCACCGCCCAGAACATCGTCTGGGGCGGGATCGCCGGCTGCATGCCGGTCCTCATCGGCTGGTCCTCGGTGACCGACTCGGTCTCCTGGGCCGCGGTCATCCTCTTCGCGGTCATCTTCTTCTGGACGCCCCCGCACTACTGGCCGCTGTCCATGAAGGTGAAGGACGACTACGCCCGCGTCGGCGTCCCGATGCTCCCGGTCATCGCCTCGAACCGGGTCGTCGCCCGCCAGATCGTCGTCTACAGCTGGGTGATGGTCGCGGTCTCGCTGCTGCTGACCCCGCTCGGCTACACGGGCTGGTTCTACACCGCGGTGGCGCTGCTCTCCGGCGGCTTCTGGCTCTGGGAGGCGCACGGCCTGCAGAACCGGGCCAAGGCCGGGATCGCCGGTGCGAAGCTGAAGGAGATGCGGCTGTTCCACTGGTCCATCACCTACGTCTCGCTCCTCTTCGTCGCCGTCGCGGTGGACCCCTTCCTCCGCTGACGCTCCCGACGTCCTCTTCTCGCCGACGGGCGGGTGACGTGGCCCAGGCCACGTCACCCGCCCGTCGCCCGTTCGCCTACCCGTCGGTAGCATCCTGTTCCATGGCAGACATGGCGCAGACGGATGAGACCCAGCGGGTGGACAGCAAGCGGGCGGCCCGCGACGGACGCAGGGCGGCCCGGCTCGCCAAGGAGATCGGTGCCTTCGCAAAGGCGCACGGCGGCGCCGAGGGGCAGCTGGCGTACATCGGCCAGGCGGGCACCCGGATCGTCCTGGTGGGCGAGGACGGTGGCTGGGGCGACCTGGTGGCCCCCTCGCACGCGGTGGCCGAGAGCGCCGCGGAGAAGTCCGGCCTCACCCTCCACGAGAGCTTCGACGGGGAGTTCGCCGCGAAGGTGCGCACCGGGCGGTACGAATGGACCCGGATGGCGGGCATCCAGGTGGGTGGCCCGGCCAACCGCGACTGACCCGGCCCCGCACCGCACCACCGACCGACCCGGCCCCGTACGCGACGAAGCCCCCCGGCACCCTGAGGGTGCCGGGGGGCTTCGTACGTGCGCGGGGCTCAGACGGTCGTCAGGGCCTCGCCGGGCCGGGGGAGCGGGGCGCCGGCGACGGCCACCGGGCGCTCGCGCTGGGAGAGCAGGACCCGCAGGACCCAGATCCACACCAGGCACGCGCCGACCATGTGCAGGCCCACCAGGATCTCCGGGGTGTCCAGGAAGTACTGGACGTACCCGATGACGCCCTGCCCCATCAGCACCAGGAACAGCTCGGCGGCGCGGCGGCGCGGTCCGGGGGGTGCGTCCACGGCCTTCAGCACGAACCAGAGCGCCAGCGTCAGCGCCACCACGACCCAGGCCAGGTCCGCGTGGAGCTGGCTGATCAGCTTCCAGTCGAGCGGGATGCGGTGCACGTCGCTGGAGTCGCCCGCGTGCCGGCCCGCGCCGGTCACCACGGTGCCGACGGCGACCAGCAGCCCCGCGGCCACCACGAGGATCCAGGTCAGCTGCGAGACCGCCTTGCCGACCAGCGGCTTCGGCGCGCTGTCGCCCTCGCCCACCCGGTGGTGCAGCACCACGGCGACGGTGATCAGGGCGGCGGAGAGCAGGAAGTGCGCGGCCACGCTGTACGGGTTGAGGCCGACCAGCACCACGAACCCGCCGAGCACGGCGTTGCCCATGACCACCCAGAACTGGGCCCAGCCGAGCCGGGTGAGGCTCCGGCGCCGGGGCTTGAGCGCCCGCGCCGCGACGATCGCCCAGCCGACGGCCGCGCAGAGCACGTACGTCAGCATCCGGTTGCCGAACTCGATGACGCCGTGGAAGCCCATCGCGCTGGTCGTCGTGAGGCTGTCCTCGGTGCACTTGGGCCACGTGGGGCAGCCGAGACCGGACCCGGTCAGCCGCACCGCGCCACCGGTGGCGACGATGATCACCGCCATCACGACGGCGGACAGGGCGGCACGGCGGACGGTCCGGGGATCCGGAGTCCACCGTTCGGCGATGTACTGGAGCGGGTTCCGCGCGGCTTGAGCGACTTCGGCTCGGGTCAGCTTGGGCACGCGCACCATGGTAGGCGGAAGCTTGTGCAAGCTTTCACGAGGGGGACGAGTCACCCCGAACCGTGACCGGAGTCACCACCGCCCCGCCGCGGCCCGCTCACTCCCAGCGGAAGAACCGCGCCGCCGCGCCGAGCCCCAGCACCGACCAGACGGCGAGGACGCCCAGGTCGCCCCAGGGGACGCCCGCACCGTGCTGGAGCACGTCCCGCAGGCCGTCCGAGAGCGCCGCGATCGGCAGCAGGCCGAGCACCGAGGCCACCGCGTCCGGGAACTTCTCCATCGGCACGATCACCCCGCCGCCGACCAGCAGCAGCAGGAAGACCAGGTTCGCCGCCGCGAGGGTCGCCTCGGCCTTCAGCGTGCCGGCCATCAGCAGGCCCAGGCCGGAGAAGGCGGCGGTGCCCAGCACCAGCAGGAGCAGCACGGCGAGGGGGTTGCCGTGCGGCGACCAGCCCAGCGCGAAGGCGATCACGGTCAGGAGGACCACCTGGAGCACTTCGGTCACCAGGACCGACAGCGTCTTGGAGGTCATCAGTGCCCACCGCGGCAGCGGGGAGGCGCCGAGCCGCTTCAGGACGCCGTAGCGGCGCTCGAAGCCGGTGGCGATGGCCTGGCCGGTGAACGCGGTGGACATCACGGCCAGCGCGAGGATGCCGGGTGCCAGGAAGTCGACGGGGTCGCCGGCGCCGGTGTCCACGATGTCGACCGAGCCGAAGAGCACCAGCAGCAGCGCCGGGATGATCACCGTCAGCAGCAGCTGCTCGCCGTTGCGCAGCAGCATCCGGGTCTCCAGCGCGGTCTGCGCGGCGATCATCCGGGACAGCGGGGCGGCGCCCGGGCGGGGGGCGTACGTACCGGCGCTCATGCGCGCAGCTCCTTGCCGGTGAGTTCCAGGAAGACGTCCTCCAGGGTGTGCCGCTCGACGGCGATGCCGTCCGGCATGACCCCGTGCTGGGCGCACCAGGAGGTGACGGTGGCCAGCAGCTGCGGGTCGATCGTCCCGGAGACGCGGTACGAGCCGGGGACGGGCTCGACGGCGCCTGAGCCGTCCGGCAGCGCCTTGATCAGCGAGCCGAGGTCCAGCCCGGGGGGCCCTTCGACGCGCAAGGTGTTCTCGGCGCCGCTCCGGCACAGCTCGTCGGGGCTGCCCTGGGCGACGACACGCCCGGCGTCGACGATGGCGACGTCGTCGGCCAGCTCCTCGGCCTCGTCCATGAAGTGGGTGGTGAGCACCGCCGACACGCCGTCGGCGCGCAGCTCGCGCACGAGGTCCCAGGTGGCGCGGCGGGCCTGCGGGTCGAGTCCGGCGGTGGGCTCGTCCAGGAAGACCAGTTCGGGGCGGCCGACGACGGCCATGGCGAGCGCGAGGCGCTGCTGCTGGCCGCCGGAGAGGCGCCGGTAGGTGGTCCGGCCGCAGCTGCCGAGACCGAGGCGTTCGACTAGGGCGTCGACGTCGAGCGGGTGCGCGTGCAGCTTCGCCATGTGGCGGAGCATCTCCTCGGCTCGGGCGCCGGAGTAGACGCCGCCGGACTGGAGCATCACCCCGATCCGGGGGCGGAGCCGGGCCGCGTCGGCGACCGGGTCGAGGCCCAGCACGCGGACGGTGCCCGCGTCGGGGCGGCGGTAGCCCTCGCAGGTCTCGATCGTGGTGGTCTTGCCGGCGCCGTTGGGGCCCAGGACCGCGGTCACCGTGCCCGCCGCGACGCTCAGATCGAGTCCGTCGACGGCTGTCTTGGCGCCGTACCGCTTCACCAGGCCTTCGACCCGTACGACAGGCTCGTTGCTCATGGCCGGTAAGTCTAAGTCCCGGGGGATTTCGCGACCCCCGCCGGGGCCTCGCGGGCCCTTGCGGGAGCGGGGAACCGTGGCCAGATTAGGTAACCCTAAGTGACGAACCACACCGTTGATCGTTCCGGACCGTGGTTGTCATGCCGCTCCGAATTACGCAACAATGGCGTTGTGAAATACGTTGGCGAGGCTCCGCAGGAGGAACTCGCGACCGGTGAGCGCCCGACGCGCAACCGGATCGCGCGCTCCATCCTCGACCACGGCCCGTCCACCGCCGCCGATCTCGCGCAGCGGCTCGGGCTCACCCAGGCCGCCGTCCGGCGCCACCTGGACGCCCTCGCCTGCGACGGGGTCGTCGAACCCCGCGAGCAGCGGGTGTACGGCACGCGGACCCGCGGCCGGCCCGCCAAGGTGTTCGCGCTGACGGACAGCGGCCGGGACGCCTTCGACCAGTCGTACGACAAGCTCGCGGCCGAGGCGCTGCGCTGGATCGCCGAGACCTCGGGCGACGAGGCGGTCGTCGCCTTCGCCCGCTCCCGGATGGCCGCGCAGGCGCAGAAGTACCGCGCGGCCGTCGAAGCCGCCGCCCCCGAAGACCGGACGGCAGCCCTGGCCAGGGCTTTGTCCGCGGACGGGTACGCTGCTACGGCGCGCAGCGCGCCGGGCCCCCAGCAGGCCGAGCAGCTCTGCCAGCACCACTGCCCGGTCGCGCACGTCGCCGAGCAGTTCCCGCAGCTGTGCGAGGCGGAGACGGAATTCTTCTCCGAGCTGCTCGGGACCCACGTACAGCGTCTGGCCACCCTCGCCCACGGCGACGGCGTGTGCACGACGTACGTACCCAAGGGCGGTCCGGGCGGCGGTACCACCGACGCCGGCGCGCCCCCACAGACCACCACCACCTCAGTATCAGCAAGCACTGCCGGGAGGAACCCCGCATGACGCTCCCTACGGAGACTGCCCACCCCGAACTCGAGGGCCTGGGTACGTACGAATTCGGCTGGGCCGACTCCGACGCGGCAGGCGCGGCGGCCAAGCGCGGCCTCTCGGAGGAGGTCGTCCGGGACATCTCGGCGAAGAAGAACGAGCCCGAGTGGATGCTCAAGCTCCGCCTCAAGGGCCTCAAGCTCTTCGGCAAGAAGCCCATGCCGAACTGGGGCTCGGACCTGTCGGGCATCGACTTCGACAACATCAAGTACTTCGTGCGGTCCACCGAGAAGCAGGCGGAGTCCTGGGAGGACCTGCCCGAGGACATCAAGAACACGTACGACAAGCTCGGCATCCCGGAGGCGGAGAAGCAGCGCCTCGTCGCCGGTGTCGCCGCGCAGTACGAGTCCGAGGTCGTCTACCACCAGATCCGTGAGGACCTGGAGGAGCAGGGCGTCATCTTCCTCGACACGGACACCGCGCTGAAGGAGCACCCGGAGCTCTTCAAGGAGTACTTCGGCACCGTCATCCCGGTCGGCGACAACAAGTTCGCGTCGCTGAACACGGCCGTGTGGTCCGGTGGCTCGTTCATCTACGTGCCCAAGGGCGTCCACGTCGACATCCCGCTCCAGGCCTACTTCCGTATCAACACGGAGAACATGGGCCAGTTCGAGCGGACGCTGATCATCGTCGACGAGGACGCGTACGTCCACTACGTCGAGGGCTGCACCGCGCCGATCTACTCCTCGGACTCGCTGCACAGCGCCGTGGTCGAGATCATCGTGAAGAAGGGCGGTCGCTGCCGCTACACGACCATCCAGAACTGGTCGAACAACGTCTACAACCTGGTCACCAAGCGCGCCGTGGCGTACGAGGGCGCGACCATGGAGTGGGTCGACGGCAACATCGGCTCCAAGGTCACCATGAAGTACCCGGCCGTCTACCTCATGGGCGAGCACGCCAAGGGCGAGACGCTCTCCATCGCCTTCGCGGGCGAGGGCCAGCACCAGGACGCCGGCGCCAAGATGGTCCACATGGCCCCGAACACCTCGTCCAACATCGTCTCCAAGTCGGTGGCGCGAGGCGGCGGCCGTACCTCCTACCGCGGTCTCATCGAGATCGGCGAGGGCGCGCCGGGCGCGAAGTCCAACGTGCTCTGCGACGCGCTGCTCGTCGACACGATCTCGCGCTCCGACACCTACCCGTACGTCGACGTCCGCGAGGACGACGTGTCGATGGGCCACGAGGCGACCGTCTCCAAGGTCTCCGAGGACCAGCTCTTCTACCTGATGAGCCGCGGACTCACCGAGTTCGAGGCCATGGCCATGATCGTGCGCGGGTTCGTCGAGCCGATCGCCAAGGAGCTCCCGATGGAGTACGCCCTGGAGCTGAACCGGCTGATCGAGCTGCAGATGGAGGGCTCGGTCGGCTAGTACGGCCCCGCCGTCACCGCCCCGACCGAACCCCCTACGTCTTGACTTAAGAAAGCGAGCACTACGACAGCCATGGCTGAGGCTCAGAATTCCCCGGTGGGCTCCACCACCGCCGGTTCCATCGCGGTGGCCGCCGAGTCGACCGTCGCCACGCGCATGAGCGCCCCGCCCTCCTTCGACGTGGCGGACTTCCCGGTCCCGCACGGCCGCGAGGAGGAGTGGCGCTTCACGCCGCTGGAGCGGCTGCGCGGGCTGCACGACGGCACCGCGGTGGCCGACGGCGGCGGCGTGAAGGTCGCCGTCGAGGCGCCCGAGGGCGTCACGGTGGAGACCGTGGGCCGCGACGACGCCCGGCTCGGCCGGGCCGGTGTCCCGGTGGACCGGGTCGCCGCCCAGGCGTACTCCGCGTTCACCCAGGCGTCGGTCGTCACGATCGCCAAGGAAGCGGTGCTCACCGAGCCCGTCCGCATCGCGGTGCACGGCGAGGGCGGTACCTCCTACGGCCACCTGCTCGTCGAGGTCGGCGCCTTCGCCGAGGCGGTCGTGGTCATCGACCACACCGGCGACGCGGTGCTCGCCGCCAACGTCGACTACGTCCTCGGCGACGGCGCGAAGCTCACCGTCGTCTCCGTCCAGGACTGGGACGACACGGCGGTCCACGTCGGCCAGCACAACGCGCTGATCGGCCGCGACGCCTCGTTCAAGTCCGTCGTCGTCACCTTCGGCGGCGACCTGGTCCGGCTGCACCCCCGGGTCGCGTACGCCGGCACCGGCGGCGAGGCCGAACTGTTCGGCCTCTACTTCACGGACAAGGGCCAGCACCAGGAGCACCGCCTCCTGGTCGACCACAACACCCCGCACTGCAAGTCCAACGCGGTGTACAAGGGCGCCCTCCAGGGCGACGGGGCCCACGCGGTCTGGATCGGGGACGTCCTCATCCAGGCCAAGGCCGAAGGCACCGACACCTACGAGATGAACCGCAACCTGGTTCTGACCGACGGTGCCCGCGTCGACTCGGTCCCGAACCTGGAGATCGAGACCGGCGAGATCGTCGGCGCCGGCCACGCCTCGGCCACCGGCCGCTTCGACGACGAGCAGCTGTTCTACCTCCAGTCCCGCGGCATCCCGGCCGAGGAGGCCCGCCGGCTCGTCGTGCGCGGCTTCTTCGCCGAGCTCGTCCAGCAGATCGGTCTGCCGGACGTCGAGGCCCGCCTGCTCGACAAGATCGAGGCAGAGCTGAAGGCGTCCGTCTGATGGCATTCGTCAAGGTGTGCGCGCTGAGCGAGCTGGAGGACGACACCCCGAAGCGGGTGGAGCTCGAAGGCACCGCCGTCTCGGTCGTCCGTACCGAGGGCGAGGTGTTCGCCATCAACGACATCTGCTCGCACGCCAATGTGTCGCTGTCGGAGGGCGAGGTGGAGGACTGCATGATCGAGTGCTGGCTGCACGGCTCGTCCTTCGACCTGCGCACCGGCAAGCCGTCCGGTCTTCCCGCGACGCGCCCCGTCCCCGTTTACCCCGTAAAGATCGAAGGGGACGATGTGCTCGTCTCCGTCACCCAGGAGTCCTGAGTCACCCATGGCAACGCTTGAAATCCGCGACCTGCACGTCACCGTCGAGGCCGACAACGCCACGAAGGAGATCCTCAAGGGCGTCGACCTGACCGTGAAGCAGGGCGAGACCCACGCCATCATGGGCCCCAACGGGTCCGGCAAGTCCACCCTGGCGTACTCGCTCGCCGGTCACCCCAAGTACACGATCACGAGCGGCACCGTCACCCTCGACGGCGAGGACGTCCTCGAGATGTCCGTCGACGAGCGCGCCCGCGCCGGCCTGTTCCTCGCCATGCAGTACCCGGTCGAGATCCCCGGTGTCTCGGTCTCCAACTTCCTGCGCACCTCCGCCACCGCCGTCCGCGGCGAGGCCCCCAAGCTGCGTACGTGGGTCAAGGAGGTCAAGGAGACGATGGCCGGGCTCCAGATGGACCCGGCGTTCGCCGAGCGCAACGTCAACGAGGGCTTCTCCGGCGGTGAGAAGAAGCGCCACGAGATCCTGCAGCTGGAGCTCCTCAAGCCGAAGGTCGCCATCCTCGACGAGACCGACTCCGGCCTCGACGTCGACGCCCTGCGCATCGTCTCCGAGGGCGTCAACCGGGTCCGCGACACCGGCGAGGTCGGCACCCTGCTGATCACCCACTACACGCGGATCCTCCGCTACATCAAGCCCGACTTCGTGCACGTCTTCGCCAACGGCCGCATCGCCGAGTCCGGCGGCGCGGAGCTGGCCGACAAGCTGGAGAACGAGGGCTACGAGGCGTACGTGAAGGGTGGCGCTTCCGCGTGACTGACGCCCGCAAGGGGCTGACCGGCCTCCTCGACACCGAGGCGATCCGCAAGGACTTCCCCCTCCTGGGCCGCACGGTCCACGACGGCAAGAAGATCGTGTACCTGGACAGCGCGGCGACCTCGCAGAAGCCGCGCCAGGTGCTCGACGCTCTCAGCGAGTACTACGAGCGGCACAACGCCAACGTCCACCGCGGTGTGTACACGATCGCCGAGGAGGCCACCGCGCTGTACGAAGGCGCCCGCGACAAGGTCGCCGCCTTCATCAACGCGCCGAGCCGCGACGAGGTCATCTTCACGAAGAACGCCTCGGAGTCGCTCAACCTCGTCGCGAACATGCTCGGCTGGGCGGACGAGCCCTACCGGGTCGACCGCGACACCGAGATCGTCACCACCGAGATGGAGCACCACTCCAACATCGTCCCGTGGCAGCTGCTCTCGCAGCGCACCGGCGCGAAGCTGAAGTGGTTCGGCATCACGGACGACGGCCGGCTCGACCTGTCCAACATCGACGAGATCATCACCGAGAAGACGAAGATCGTCTCCTTCACGCTGGTCTCGAACATCCTGGGCACGATCAACCCGGTCGAGCAGATCATCCGCCGCGCCCAGCAGGTCGGCGCACTGGTCTGCATCGACGCCTCGCAGGCCGCCCCGCACATGGTGCTGGACGTGCAGGCGCTGCAGGCCGACTTCGTGGCCTTCACCGGTCACAAGATGGTCGGCCCGACCGGCATCGGCGTCCTGTGGGGACGGCAGGAGCTCCTGGAGGACCTGCCGCCCTTCCTCGGCGGCGGCGAGATGATCGAGACCGTGTCGATGCACTCGTCGACGTACGCCCCGGCACCGCACAAGTTCGAGGCGGGTACGCCCCCGATCGCCCAGGCCGTCGGCCTCGGCGCGGCCGTGGACTACCTCACCGCCATCGGCATGGAGAACATCCACCGCCACGAGCAGGCGATCACCGAATACGCGGTGGCGCGGCTCCTGGAGGTGCCGGACCTGCGGATCATCGGCCCGACCACGGCCGAGAACCGCGGCGCCACGATCTCCTTCACGCTCGGCGACATCCACCCGCACGACGTGGGCCAGGTGCTCGACGAACAGGGCATCGCGGTCCGGGTGGGCCACCACTGCGCGCGGCCGGTCTGCCTGCGGTACGGAATTCCCGCGACCACGCGGGCGTCGTTCTATCTGTACTCCACGCCCGCCGAGGTCGACGCCCTGGTGGACGGTCTGGAGCACGTACGGAACTTTTTCGGTTGATGCTGAGGGCTGACGGGTGAAGCTGGATTCGATGTACCAGGAAGTCATCCTGGACCACTACAAGCACCCCCACGGGCGCGGCCTGCGGGACGGCGACGCCGAGGTGCACCACGTCAATCCGACGTGCGGCGACGAGATCACGCTCCGCGTGCGGTACGAAGGCGACACCCTCGCCGACGTCAGCTACGAGGGGCAGGGCTGCTCGATCAGCCAGGCCAGCGCCTCGGTGCTGAACGACCTGCTGGTCGGCAAGGAGCTGGACCAGGCGCGGAAGATCCAGGACGCCTTCCTGGAGCTGATGCAGTCCAAGGGCCAGCTGGAGCCCGACGACGCGATGGAGGAGATACTGGAGGACGCGGTCGCGTTCGCCGGCGTCTCCAAGTACCCGGCTCGCGTCAAGTGCGCGCTGCTGAGCTGGATGGCGTGGAAGGACGCGACGGCGCAGGCGCTGTCCGAAGGGAAGACCTCATGAGCGAGAACGAGACTGTGGCACTGAAGCCGGCCTCCGAGGAGGAGGTCCGCGAGGCGCTGTACGACGTCGTCGACCCCGAGCTGGGCATCGACGTCGTCAACCTGGGCCTGATCTACGGCATCCACATCGACGACGCCAACATCGCCACCCTCGACATGACGCTGACGTCCGCGGCCTGCCCGCTGACCGACGTCATCGAGGACCAGGCGAAGTCCGCGACCGACGGCATCGTCAGCGAGCTGCGGATCAACTGGGTCTGGATGCCGCCGTGGGGCCCGGACAAGATCACGGACGACGGGCGCGAGCAGCTCCGCGCGCTCGGCTTCAACGTCTGAGCACCACCGCACAGCCGCACCGCTCACCCGCGGTTTCGAGGACGGCCCTCCGGTCCACCACGCGTGGACCGGAGGGCCGTCCTCGTACTGTTCGCCCGCCGTACCGCCGGCGTGTACCCCTCGTTGTCCCTGGAGCCGGAATCTTCTCGGCGACGACCCGCCGACGAGAGGTACGCAGTGACGCACCAGCCTTCACCCCGCCACCGCCGGGCAGCCGCCGCAGCGGCCGGCCTGCTCGCGCTCGCCGCCCTGGGGATCACCGCCCCCGCGCACGCCGCGACCTACGGGACGCCGACCATCGCCCTGTCGGCGACGTACCTCTCCGGCGCGGTGGGAGCGACGGGCGACCCGGTCGTCACCGTCACCGTGGCGCAGAGCGGTGCCGACGCCACCGCCCTCACCGTCGCTGCCTCCGCCAGCTCCAAGACCTCGGTCGCCGCGACCTCCGACGTGACCGTGACCGGCACCGGCGCGACCCGCCAGATCTCCGTCACCGCCCACGCCCGCGGATACACCGACCTCACCATCAAGGTCACCGGCCTCGGCGGCAAGACGGCCACCAAGAAGCTGTACTACGCCGCCTCGGCCGCGGTGCAGAACGCCGCCGACACCCGCTACCTCACCGGCTCCTCGGACGCGTCGGCCGCCGTCGACGTCGGCGGGGGGTACGCGGTCGTCGCCGACGACGAGTCGAACGTCCTGCGCCTCTACAACCTGGCCGTCTCCGGCGCACCCGTGAAGACCTGGGACGTCGGGTCCAAGCTCGGGGCGGACAAGGAGATCGACATCGAGGGCGCGGCCCGGGTCGGCGACACCATCTACTGGACCGGCTCGCTCGGAAACAACAAGGACGGCGAGTACAAGGCCGACCGCAACACCGTCTTCACCACGACCGTCTCCGGCTCCGGCGCCTCCACCGCGCTCACCGTCGGCAGCTCGTACAAGAAGCTCCGGGACGACCTCGTCGCGTGGGACGAGGCGAACGACGATCGGTACGGCTTCGCCGACGGCACCGAGGACGGCCAAGTACCCAAGCAGATCGACGGGTTCAACGTGGAGGGCCTGGAGTTCGCGCCCGGCTCCACCACCACCGCCTACGTCGGCTTCCGGGCGCCCCTCGTGCCGCCGAAGTCGGGCGGCAAGGGCCTGATCGTGCCGGTGACCAACTTCGACAAGGTCGTCGCCAGCGGCGCCAAGCCGGTCTTCGGCACCCCGATCGAGCTGGACCTCGGCGGCCTCGCGATCCGCGACATCCGGAAGAACGCGGCGAACCAGTACCTTGTCGTCGCCGGCTCCTGGGAGGCGGACGACAACTCCGACCCGTACGCCCTCTACAGCTGGGACGGCGTCGCCGGCCACGCCCCGGTCAAGCGCCTCGACCTGCCCACCACTGACCCGGGCGGCTGGGAGGCCGTCGTCTCGGTGCCCGACCTGACGGTCGCGGGCACCCGCGCCCAGCTGATCACCGACGCCGGCGCGGCCGACCTCTACGGGGACGGCACGGAGGCGAAGGACCTGGACCACGCCGAGTTCAAGAAGTCCCGCGCCACCTGGTTCACGGTCGGCGGCTGACCGGAGCGGGCCTGCGACCGGGCCCGGCAGAGCCGTCGACGGGCGGGGCGGCGATGCGGGCGGCCGGGGTTCGATTCCCGGCCGCCCGTCCGGCTGTTGACGGGCGCAACCTGGTCGCTCCGGCCCGCCCGATCCGGCGGCCTGTCGCGACGAGCCGCGTGATCCGGCCTGCCCGGCGGGCCCCGGCGCGTCGTGCCGGGCCCGCACCTGGCCGGAAGCCGCTCTCCTCGCTCGCGCCGGGTGCGCTCGCGGTTACCCTGGCGGAGGCCGAAGGGAGGATCATGACGACTCGGGGCTGGGAAGCCGATCCATCGTCACCGCTCCTGCGCCGCCTGGGCAAAACCCCTGCCGAACTCGGCACCACAGGGGGCGAACAGGGGTGTCCGGACATCTGGGAGCTGGAGAACGGCGACATCGCCGTCGTAGGCCGTGACCTCACCCCGTTCTATCTGAACCGTCTTCCTCCCGGGCTCACCGTCGCACCGGACGAGCGGATCGTCGTCATTCCCCGCAGGACGGCCGCCGCCGCGAAGGCGGACATCCCCGATGCGTAGCCCCTGGGCCGAGAGCTCTGGCCGGCGTCTCGGCCTGGACGACTATGCCGAGGACTCCGCCTGATCGGACGTGTTGCCCCAGCGGCCCAGGCGTCCATGGTCCGGGGGCATGGGCGAAAGAGCGTGCACGCGACGGCCGGCCGGCCGCTGCCGTGGCGGCGCGTTGTGGCCTGGCCGGGCCCATGGCGGTCTGGCAGAGTGACGGCCATGGCCTCTTCCTGGTACACGCTCGTCGTGGACGCCCACGACATGCCGTCGCTCGCCCGCTTCTGGTGCGAGGTGCTGGACTGGAGGGTCGTCTACGAGGACGAGGACGAGGTGACGATCGGGGCGAACCCGGAGGCCCTGCCCGGCCTCTGCTTCGTCTCCGTACCCGAGCGGAAGACGGTCAAGAACCGCCTGCACATCGACCTCAGCCCCGACGACCAGGACGCGGAGGTCGAGCGGATCGTCGCGCTCGGTGCCACGCGGGTCGACGTCGGGCAGGGGGACGACGTGAGCTGGGTCGTGCTGGCGGACCCCGAGGGCAACGAATTCTGCGTACTGCGCCCGAAGCGGACGCTGCGCGACTGAGAGGCCCGCGCCCGGTCCGGTCAGGACCGGGCGCGGAGACCGACGGACGCAGGGCGTCAGGGCGCGGAGTCCCCGTCCGGGCCGGGCTCGGCGCCCGGCCGCGGCGTGTCGCCGGGCCGCGGGCCAGGGCCGGGGGGCGGCGTGTCGTCCGGCTGCGGTGCCGGACCCGGCTGCGGGTCCGGGTGGCCGTACGGGGCCTGGCCCGGCTGCGGGGTCTGGTGGCTGTACGGCGGGGGCGTGGGGGCGGGGGCCGGAGTGAGGCCCGCCGCGGTGGCCAGGTCCTGGGCGAGGTTCTCCGTACGCATGCGGCGGTCGACGTAGAGCAGCCCCAGAATCAGCGGGGGGAAGGTGCCCACGACGATCTGGCCGATCATCTGACCGGCCAGTGCGAGCGCGACGACGCCGGCCAGGGAGAGCAGGACAGCGGTGAGGCTCGCGTCGCTGTCCAGGCCCGACGTGGTCAGCGCGGAGGAGAACACGGCGGCGACGGTGAACGGCATCTGGATGAGGTACGAGGCCATGCCCGCGATCATCTGGCCCAGCAGCGAAATGCCGAGGATCCGCCACCAACTGCCGCGCACCAGCCGGGACGAGCGGCGCATCGCGGCGATCGGTCCCTGGCGTTCGAGGACCACCGCCGTCGGCGCCAGCGAGAACTTCACCCAGAGCCAGGAGGAGAGCGGCCCCGCCGCCAGCAGGAGCAGGAAGGAAATCCCCAGGAACGCGGCGGCGCTGTTCGAATCACCGTTCGACACGGCCAGTGCGATCACGGACGTCTCGCATCCGATCGTCAGGACGAGGGGAACCGCCGCGATCAGCCCGGTCAGGAGCACGGTGCCCAGCATGGCCCGCAGCCTGGACACGGCGGTCTCGCGGACCATGCGGAAGGTCACCGGGCGGCCCAGCACCGCTCCCTGGAGCACCGCGGGCACCGCCGCCTGCACCAGGGTGAGGGCCAGGACGAACACGACGACCCCGATCAGCATCACGATGCCGAGCGCCACCAGGATCGGGGTGATGTCGTCCCAGGGGACGTCCGTCTCCTCGGTGGACGCGCTGAGGCTGTCGATGTGGCCGTGGACGGCGGAGAAGGCGACGAGCAGGGTCGCCGCGACGGCGACCGCCGCCGCTCCGTAGGTCGCCGCGGTGAAACCGAACAGCGCCTTCCAGTAGCGGCCCATCGTGGAGAAGGCGCCGTTGAAGATGTTCGAGAGCTGCAGGGGCGCCAGCGGTATCACCCCGGGCTCCGGCGGCGGGGGCACCCGCCGGCCGCCCCAGCCCTGGTGGCCTCCCCAGCCGTACGGCGCGCCACCCTGCGCTCCGCCGCCCCACCCCGCGTCCTGCGCCACTGTTCCCCCCACGAGTTGTTCGATGCGCTGTTCCGCTGTTCGACCGGAGGTCGATGCGGGGACACCGTAGCGCTCGGAGCCGGGGGACAGGTTCGCGGGAGGGGCGGGGCACCGGGGCGCGACCAGCCGGTTCCTGAGACCGGTTCGCCCGGGCGGGACCTGGACGGTTAGGTTTTGGTCATGACCGACACGACTTCCCAGGGCTCGTCCCGTACCACCGGCGCCGTCGCCGCCGGCCTCGCCACCATCGCCGGGAACGGCACCGTCCTCGACACCTGGTTCCCCGCCCCCGGGCTCACCGCCGAGCCCGGCCCGGCCGGCACGCGGCGGCTCACCGCCGACGAGGCCGTGAACCTGCTCGGCGAAGGCGCCGCCAAGGCCGTCGGCGTGGACGCCCGCCGCGGAGTCGAGGTCGTCGCCGTCCGCACGGTCATCTCCTCGCTGGACGACAAGCCGTTGGACGCGCACGACGCCTACCTGCGCCTGCACCTGCTCTCGCACCGGCTCGTCCAGCCGCACGGCCAGAACCTGGACGGCCTCTTCGGTCTCCTCGCCAACGTCGCCTGGACCTCCCTCGGTCCGGTCGCCGTGGACGACCTGGACACGGTCCGGCTGAACGCCCGTGCCGAGGGCCTGCACCTCCAGGTCACCTCGGTCGACAAGTTCCCGAGGATGACGGACTACGTCGCGCCCAAGGGCGTCCGTATCGCCGACGCCGACCGGGTCCGCCTCGGCGCGTACCTGGCGTCCGGTACGACCGTCATGCACGAGGGCTTCGTCAACTTCAACGCCGGGACGCTCGGCACCTCGATGGTCGAGGGCCGCATCTCGGCGGGCGTCGTCATCGGCGACGGTTCCGACATCGGCGGCGGCGCCTCCACCATGGGCACCCTCTCCGGCGGCGGCAAGGAGCGCATCGTGATCGGCGAGCGCTGCCTCATCGGCGCGGAGGCGGGCATCGGCATCGCGCTCGGCGACGAGTGCGTCGTCGAAGCCGGGCTGTACGTCACCGCCGGCACCCGCGTCACGATGCCGGACGGCCAGGTCGTCAAGGCCCGCGACCTCTCGGGCGCCTCGAACATCCTCTTCCGCCGCAACTCCGTCACCGGCACCGTCGAGGCCCGCCCGAACAACGCGGTCTGGGACGGACTGAACGACATCCTGCACGCGCACAACTGAGCCCGCGCGAGCGGCCCGCGGAACAGCCCCCGGTGCCCCCGGGGGCTGTTCCGTACCCGGCCGACGCGACAGGGTGGCTCCGGGCGCGGAGAGTGGAGGGTGGAGAACCTGCCGACGCTCGAGAGGGGATCCGCTGTGCGGGCGCTCACCTACCACGGGAAGCGGGACGTCAGGGTCGAGACGGTCCCCGATCCGCCGATCGAGAAGCCGGACGACGTGATCGTGCGCATCACCTCGACCGGGATCTGCGGCTCCGACCTCCATCTCTACGAGGTCCTCGGCCCCTATCTCGACCCGGGCGACATCCTCGGCCACGAACCGATGGGAATCGTCGAGGAGACCGGCCCCGAGGTCACCGCGGTGGCCAGGGGCGACCGGGTCGTCGTCCCGTTCAACATCTGCTGCGGCCGTTGCTTCATGTGCGAACAGGGCCTGCACTCCCAGTGCGAGACCACCCAGGTCCGCTCCCGCGGCATGGGCGCCGCGCTCTTCGGCTACACCAAGCTGTACGGACAGGTCCCGGGCGGACAGGCCCAGTTCCTCCGAGTCCCGTTCGGCAACAGCCTGCCGATCAAGGTGCCGACGGGCCCGCCGGACGACCGGTTCGTCTACCTCTCCGACGTGCTGCCCACCGCCTGGCAGGCGGTCGAGTACGCGGCGATCCCGCCCGGCGGCACGGTCACCGTCCTCGGCCTCGGCCCGATCGGCGCGATGGCGGCCCGCATCGCCCGCCACCGGGGCGCCGGACTCGTCGTCGGCGTGGACCTCGTACCCGAACGCCTGGCCAGGGCGAGTACGTACGGCGCCACCTGCCTGGACCTGCGCCGGTACGCCAACGGACCGGGCGACGCGATCCGGGAACTCACCCAGGGGCGCGGTACGGACTCCGTGATCGACGCCGTCGGCATGGAGGCGCACGGCGCCCCCACGGCGAAGGCGGCCCACTGGGCGGTCGGGCTGCTCCCGGACGCCGTGGCCGAACGCCTCATGGAGACCGCGGGTCTCGACCGGCTGTCCGCCGTGTACACCGCCGTGGACGTGGTGCGCCGGGGCGGCACGATCTCGCTCTCCGGCGTCTACGGAGGCGCCGTCGACCCGCTGCCCCTGCTGAAGATGTTCGACAAGCAGATCCAGCTCCGGATGGGCCAGGCGAACGTGTGGCGCTGGGTCGACGACATCCTGCCGCTGCTCACCGACGCGGACCCGCTGGGCGTCGACACCTTCGCGACGCACCACCTGCCGCTGGAACAGGGGCCTCAGGCGTACTCCGCCTTCCAGCGGAAGGCGGACGGCATGATCAAGACGCTGCTGCACCCCTGACGGCGGTCCGGCGTGCGGCTGCCCCTCACGAACGCTGGTGCTGCCGCCACTCGATCATGAGGATGGTGGCGTCGTCCGCGAGCTTGTCGTTCTGGTGCTCCAGGATCGAGTGGATGAGCTGACGGAGCGCTTCCGGAGCGAGCTCGCCGACCGCGGTGGCGCGGATGATGGAGGTGGTGAAGCCCGCGAGGCCGAACTGTGACCCCCCGGCAAGACGCGCCTCGGTCACCCCGTCCGTGTAGAGGATGACGCGGTCTCCCGGCTCCAGCGCCGCTTCGCGCACCGTGCGGGAGAGCCCGCCGAGCACGCCGGGCGTTCCCATGGGCGGTTCGCCCGGATATTCGAGGGCGCTCTCCAGGACCTGTTCGTCGCGGATCAGAAGGGGCGGCGGGTGCCCGCTGTTGACCCAGCTCAGAATGCCGCTGGCCAGGTCGAGCTGCATGACGATCCCGGTGCAGAACTGGTCCGGAAGCCACTCCGCGAGCGCTTCGTCGACGGTCCTCACCATCTCGCCCAGCCCGGATCCCCGGCGCCGGGCGCTCCGGCAGCCGGCCATCGCGATCGCGGTGGTCAGCCCGGACGCGAGGTTGTGCCCCATCGAGTCCAGGATCACGGCGTGCAGCGTCGACTCCGTCAGGGCGTGGTCGAACGCGTCCCCGCCCAGCTCGTAGGCGGGTTCGAGGACGGCGGTGGAGACAGCCCTGTCGTCGCCGACGGTGCGGGGCGGCAGCAGTGCCCGCAGCATCTCCGCCGGCAGCGTCATGGTCCCGGTGCGCGCCTGCTGCACGAGCCGGTCGCTGAACGCCCGCTTGGACGTGATCGCCATGGCGAGGACGGACGCGAGCGACCCGCACCGCTCCAGCAGGGTGCCGTCCAGCGTGTCCAGGTGGAAGCCGGCCACACCCAGCCGCTCCTCGCCGTCGACCAGCGGCAGCCAGACGATCAGCGTCCGGGCGTCGGTGTTCTGCACGCGCAGGGTCATCGCGCGGTAGGCCCAGCCGGCCAGGGAATCGTCCACCGGCAGCCGGCCCTCGCCCGAGAGGAGGGTCAGCTGCCGCTGCTGGATGTCCACCAGATAGACGTCCACGTGGCCGAGGCCGAGACGCGCGGCGTGGCGGTTGACGAGGACGGAGAGGCCGGTCGGAGCCGTCGAGTGCACCTCCGCCAGGAAGGCGTGCAGGACGTGTTCGACGGCGTCGCCGGAGGACTCCCTCATCGGCGCGCCTCCCGCGCCGCGGCCGGACACCACCGGGCGGCGGTGCGGTGTGCTGTGCCGCGGGGCATGGCGGACTCCAGGGGCCGGGGGAGGACACCGGCGCACGCCGCCCGGGTGCACCGGACCGCAGTGTGCCGCGTCCGTCCAGGGAACCCGGGGCGGCCGGGTGATGCCACTTCTCGGCGCCGTTCGGTGGGCGTGCACCGGGACACCGCCCGGCGGGGGCGTACGACTGCGCGCAGTGCCCACCGCGCGGTGCCCGGCGGAAGCGCACGACTGCCCCGGGGCCGGAGCCCCGGGGCAGTCTTACGCGTCGGGCCGGTGCGCCGGGATCAGCGGAAGGAGCTGATGTACCCGGCCGCCGGGGTGCCGACGCCCGTCACGTCGTCGTACCCCTTGACCGCCTTGAGCGAGGCGTCCTGGCCGAGGCTCCGGAGCGACGTCAGAAGACCGTCCGTCGCGTCGACGCCGTTGGCGAAGTCGACCCGGGCCACCGCGAGGTCACGGCCCCCACCCAGCGGGTGGTCGGTGACGTCGTGGTACGCCTTCGAGCCGTAACGGGCGTAGATCGCCGGGTTGGCGAAGCCGATCGAACGGCCGTGCTGCGCCTGCTGTGCGAGGGCCTGGACGCCCGCGATGACCGGAGCCGCCAGCGACGTGCCGCCGATGCGGTACTCGTCGTAGCCGAGCGAGCCGTCGGGGAGCGTCTGGGTCTGGCCGACGAGGAAGCCGGTGTTCGGGTCGGCGACCGCCGCGATGTCCGGGGCGGTGCGCATCCGGGTCCTGCCGTTCGCCCGGGCGAGCGCGTCGGGCACGACACCGCGCTGGTAGGACGGCTGCTTCACGGTCGAGCTGGTGCCGCCGCCCGCGCCGGAGGTGTAGGCGCCGGGGAAGTCGGTCCAGCTCTTCCCGTCGTCGGAGAGGTTCGCCTTCAGCGTGCCCCAGCCGGTCTCCCACTGGTAGGCGTCGCCCTTGCCGACGGCCAGCGAGGTGCCGCCGACCGACGTCACCCACGCGGAGTTGGACGGGACGTCGACCTGCTTGGTGCCGGTGGACGCGACGTTGTCGCCCGCGTCGCCGGAGGAGAAGTAGAAGCCGATGCCCTCGACCGCGCCCAGCTTGAACACCTGGTCGTACGCCGCCGCGACGTCCGGGGTCTCGTTGGCCTCTACGTCGCCCCAGGAGTTGGAGACGATGTCGGCGAGCCGGTGGTCGACGACCTTGTTGAGCGAGTCCAGCAGGTCGGCGTCGTAGCAGGAGGCGCCGCCCACGTACACGATGTCCGCGGCGGGCGCGACGGCGTGCACGGCCTCGACGTCGAGCGTCTCCTCGCCGTACCAGCCGGAGGCTCCGCATTCCTCGGTCGCCGTGTAGTCGGCCGGCAGCACCTGGCGGAGCTGGCCCTTCTTGTACGGGGCGTCGCCGTTGCGCTTGGCGTACTCCGCGGCGTCCTTCGCGATGGTCGGCGAGGCGTACGCGTCGGTGATGGCGACGGTCACTCCCTTGCCGGTCCAGCTCCCCGCCCCGTACGCGGAGCGGAGCTGCTCGCCGGTGTAGCCCTTGACCGCGTACGGCACCTTGGAGCCGTAGGCGCTCGGCAGCGAGGAGGCGGTGTTCGAGCCGTAGTACGTGGAGAAGGGACCGGCGTTGCGGAACACCGCGTCCGGCGGCGGCAGGACCTCGTCCTGGCTCGACTTGTGCGGCATGTTGTCCAGGCCGGAGACCGCCAGCACCGCCTTGCCCAGCCCGGCCGGCACGGAGGCCGTCGCGCTCGGGGCGCGGTAGGTCCGGCTGCCCTTGCGGTAGTTGTGCAGCTGGGTGGAGAACGTCTTCTCGGCCGCGGCGACGTCACCGGTGGCGGAGACGTAGTGCTGGTTCGCACCGGTGACGGTCAGGCCGTTCGAGGTCAGCCACTGACTGACCTCGTCGATCTGCTGCTGGGTCGCGCCGAAGCGGGCCTGGGCCTGCTCGGCGCTCAGGTACTTCCCGTACGAGGAGGACCGCGGGTCGGACACGGCGGCGGCGTAGGCGGCCAGTCCGGCCGCGTCCCGCCCGGCGAGGTGGACACGGACGCTCACCTTGCCGCTGTCGGCCGTGGCACCCTGGTCGGCCTGGGCCGTCGCCCAGGCCGGCTTGGTGCCCTGCAGCGCGTCGCGCCCGCCCGGAGCGGAGTCCGCGCTGGCGGACGGTATTCCGAGGGCGAGTGCGCCGGCGAGCAGCGGCAGTGTCGCTGCCATGCTCAGTCCGGCGCGGCTTCCGGCGCGGCTGATTCTCATGTAACCCCCTGCGATCTGGGTGTTCGCGTGCGGAGCATGTGCTGGATGATGTGCACATGTAGTCCCGTCACTCTTGCGAGGAACCCTTCATGTAAGGGGCATGCATTCGCCAAGAAACTGTCAAAAGGGCAGCCGGGGTGCCGAGTTCGTGCATGGAAGAGCGGGAATGTGCGGGGCCCGGCCGAGGGCGGACACGGCCCCGCTCGCGGGGGCGGGGGCGGACCGGCGTGGCCCGCGGCGGTGCGTGCGGGACCGAACCGTCCGGGGTGTGCCGGCCGCGTCCGGGACCGAACCGTCCGGGGCGCGGTGGCGTCTCACATGGTCCGGAAGGGTCCCGGGAGAGCGGCAAGGGGAGCGAATGCCTGTACGTGCGGGTGAGCGGATACGGCGGGGGAGCGGCGCCGCCGCGCTGGTCGGGGCGGGGGTGCTGGCCCTGACCGGCTGTGCGGGGGTCTTCGTGCCCGCGGGGGAGGGTGAACCGCCGTCGACGCCGGCCGCGAGCCGCGCGGCGGTCACGCCGGGCGGGCCCGTCGCGGCGGAGACCCTGGACCCCTCCGCCTTTCCGGCGGGCGGCACCGCACGGCCGGCTCCTCCTCGGGCCGCCGCCCCGACTCCCGCCCCGGACCCCACGCCGACCGGCGACTGCCCCGCCTCCGGCGTCCGGGTGGACATGGGGCCCGTGCAAGCGGCCATGTTCGCCCGCGCCGTCGTGCTGACCCTCGTCAACTGCGGCACCGAGCCCTACCAGGTCGACGGCTACCCCTCGGTCCGGGTCCTGGACGAGAACGGCGACCGGCTGCCGGTCCCGGTCAACCCGGGCCGTTCGATGTTCGGCGCCGACCTCGGCCCCGAGCCGGTGGCGCTGAAGCCCGGCGGGACCATGAAGTCCGTCCTCGCCTGGGTCTCGACCAAGGAGGGCGGCGACCTCATCGAGAGCGACTCCCTGGAGCTCGCGGCGGCCCCGGACGCGGGATCGCGGAACGTTCCGCTGGTGGAGCACGACCTCCGGCTGATGGACGAGCTGAACATGACGGCCTGGCGGACGAAGCTGCCCGGCTGAGCGGGAGCACCACCCCGCGCCCGCCCTCCGCCCCTCGGACCTGCTCGTCAACGCGCTGAAAGGGTTCCCCCGTCCGTGGGGCGACTGGGCGAACCCTGCCGGTCGGCGGCACTAGGCTTGGACGGCCTGAACCGTGTACGCACCCGTGCACCCGAGCACGCGCCGAGGAGAACCCCCGATGTCCGCAGAGCGTCCCACCCTGCCGCCGGTGCGGCTCCCCGCCGAGGCCGAACTGGCCAGGGACGCCCTGGCCGCGCCGCTGCTCGTGCGGGCCGTACGCCTCGCCCGCTGGGCCGGGCCCGGTACGCGCGTCGGCGCCGGGGGCGAACTCGTCGAGGCGCAGCTCCCCGCAGCCGCCGAGCACCTCGGCCTCCCCGCGGACGAGGACGGGGCCGCCCTCGCCAGCGAGGCCTGGCGCCTGGCCGTGGACACCGGGCTGGTCGACGTCACCGATCCGTCCGACGACTCCGACTCCTCGGCCGGCGGGGCCGACGGGGCCGACGGGAGGACGGAGTCCGCCGAGGGCACCGCCACGCAGGGGGAGAGCCTCGCCCTGCTGACCGGTGGTTCACCGGCCGACGTCCTCTCCGTCTGGCTCGACGGCCTGGAGGCCGCCTTCGCCGACGCCACCGCCCCGGTCTTCGACGACTTCGCCGATCTGGTCGGCGAGGACGGCACGGTCGACCTCGGCGCCCTGGACTGGGACCCGGAGGCCGAGGCCGAGTTCCTCGAAGGGGTACTGGGCAACCTCTACCTCCTCACCCTCTCCGAGGGCGGTCCGGGCGACGGCCCCGTACCGCTGCCCGCCCTCGCCGCCTCCATGATCGTCCCCGACGACATGGGCGAGCCCACCGACGACATCCTGGAGCAGGTGTCGGAGGCGATGATGCGGCTGGACGACCAGTTCCGGGTGCTGGAGCCGATCGGGATCGTCGAGTACCACCCCGTCGACGAGACGCTGATGACCGAGGAGAGCGAGGCGTCGGCCGACCCCGTCGGCGACGAGGACGACGTCAGCCGGTACGGCATGGTCAAGCTCACCCCGCTCGGGCTCTACGGCATCCGGTCCCGGATGCTGGAGGCGGGCGTGGACGCGCCCGCCATCGGCGACCTGGCGGACAAGGACGCCGCCGCCCTCCTGGACGGGGTCGCGTACTACCCCGAGGCGGCAGCCCAGGCGGAGATCGGGCTGTGGATCGCCGGGCGCGGCGACACCGACGCCGTCGCGACCGCCGCCGACCTGCTCGCCGCCGCCCGGGGAGACGACGAGGGCGCCCCGCTGCGGCGGCTCCACTGCCAGCAGGCGCTCGCCCTCACCGGCCCCGCCGCCGAGCCCGCGCTGCGCGCGGTGCTCGCCGATGCGGAGCTGGGCGGGCTCGCCCGGGTCTGGCTCGCCGAACACGGCGCGACGGACGTCCCGCCGCCGCCGGAGTCGATGGTCTTCTGGCTGGCCGTGGACACGCTCGCGGCGCAGCTGGACGCCGACGGCGAGGCGGCGGAGCTGCAAGGGCTCGTCGAGGGTCTGGTCAGCCGGGACGGCGACTTCTTCGACCAGATCTGGCGGGTCGACCACCCGGCGACCGCCGAGGTGCTCGACGCCATGGGCCGGCTGCACGGCGACAAGAAGACGGCGAAGGAAGCGCGCAAGGCCGCCTTCAAGGCCCGCTCCCGCAGCGGGTCCTGACGGTGCGTCGGCTGCCGCTCGCGGGCGGGTGGCAGCCGACTCCGGTGCGGTGTGAGGAAGTCGCCCGTCCGGGTGGCCGGAGGCGTCCGTTGCACGGCAAGGGTGTGCTCACAAGTCGCCTGGAGTTCATGCGGAGTTGGCCTGGGGCCGCGAATGTGAGCGCGCCAACGTCCCGGACACCGCACAGGAGCCCGTCATGTCGTTCACGCGCAGGGAATTCACCCGTCAGTCCGCCGTAGCCGGCGCCGGAATCGCCCTCACCGGGGTGGTCGGCACCCTGGCCACCGCGCCCGGTGCCCTCGCCGCGGAGCACGACGGCCACGGTCACGGCGACCACGACGGGCACGGCCACGGAGACCACGGCCACGGAGACCACGGCCACGAGGGCCACGGCCACTCCAAGGCGCCCGGCTACGGCCCGCTGATTGCCGACCCCAAGGGCATCCTGGCGCTGCCCGCCGGGTTCACGTACCGGATCGTCACCCACAGCGGTGTCACCAAGCTGGAGTCGGGCGAGACCACTCCCTCCAACCACGACGGCACCGCCGCCTTCGAGGGCCCGCGCGGCGTCACCCTCCTGGTCAACAACCACGAGCTCAGCGGGACGCGCGCCGACTGGCCGCGCGCCGTCCCGCTCGCCGAGGGCCTCGTCTACGACCCGGTCGCGGCCGGCGGCTGCACCGTCGTGGAGACCCGCCAGGGCGGCCACACCGCCGAGTGGGTCGGCATCGCCGGTACGTCCACCAACTGCGCGGGCGGCGCGACCCCGTGGGGCACCTGGCTGACCTGCGAGGAGACCGAGGACCGGGCGGGCAAGAACGGACTCCTCAAGGACCACGGCTACGTCTTCGAGGTCGACCCCTACGACAAGCGCGCCAACCGCGACCCGCGCCCGATCAAGGCCTTCGGCCGGTACGCCCACGAAGCCGTCGTCATCGACCCGCAGCGCGGCGACGCCTACCTCACCGAGGACGCGGCCACCCCGAACGGGCTGCTCTACCGCTGGGTCCCGCCGCAGGGCTTCAAGCACGGCCGAGGCAAGCTCCGCACGCTCGCCGACGACGCCGGCGTCCTCCAGGCCACCAAGTGCTTCGACAAGAGCGGCGCGTTCGTCGACGACCTGTCCCGCGCCACCAAGATCGGCACCGTGTACGGCGTCGACTGGGTCGACGTGCCGGACCGCGACGCCAGGACCGTCTCCGTGCGCAAGCAGTTCACCGACGCCGAGGTCACCCGCGCCCGCAAGCTCGAAGGCATGTGGTGGGGCGACGGCGGTGTCTACATCGTCTCCTCGTTCGCCCGCTCGGAGAGCCCCGTCCAGCACGACGGCCAGGTCTGGTTCTACGACCCCAAGCGCCGCACCCTCACCCTCAAGGTCCTCCTCGGCGTCAACGCCGACCCGTCGAAGGACGGCGCCTTCGACGGCCCGGACAACATCACCGTCTCGCCCTACGGCGGCCTGGTCATCGCCGAGGACGGCGAGGGCGTCCAGCACCTCTTCGGGGCGACCGACAGCGGCGCCACCTACCCCATCGCGCGCAACGAGCTGAACGAGGGCACGGCCGAGGCGCCCGCGTACAGCGAGTTCACCGGCGTGACCTTCTCGCCCGACGGCAAGACGCTCTTCGCCAACATCCAGACCCCCGGCATCATGCTCGCCATCACGGGGCCGTGGAAGCGCCAGCCGAACAAGTAGCCTCCCGTTCCCGGGGCCGGCCGGTGCCACACGCGCGGCACCGGCCAGGTGGGGGCCGACGTCACCCGGGCGTCGCCCCCCGCAGCAACGCCCGCGCCCGCTCGGTCCTGCGGGTCCCCGCCGGGTACGGCAGGGCCCTGGCCAGGGTCTCGGCGCGGGCCAGCTCCCTGGCGCCCTCCCGTTCCTGGGCGAGGGCGCCCTCCCGTTCCCGGGCGAGCCGGGAGAGGGCGGTGCCGAGGACGATCCGGGCCTCCACCTCGGCGAGGCGTTCCCCGGTGCGCTCGGACCGGGTCACCTCGGCGCGGGCGAGACGCGTCGCGCGCTCGGGGCGTCCCGACAGGAGTTCCGCCCAGGCCACCAGGGCCGGGGCGTCGCCGGGGTGGCCCTCCAGGGCGCGCAAAGCGTCCTCGGGGTGCCCCGCGCGCAGGGCGAATTCGGCCCGGGCGGTGCGCACCTCGTACGCGGCCTGGCGGTCGCCGAGAGCGTCGGCGGCAGCCCCGGCGCGGTCCAGCAGGGCGGTCGCCTCCGCCGGGTCGCCCAGGAACGCCCGCACGCGCGCCATCGTGGCCAGGGCGTAGGGGAGGCACCACGCCTCGTAGGCCTCCGCGCCCGCCACGGCCTGTTCGGCGAGGGCGCGGGCGGGTTCGGGTTCTTCGAGGAGCAGGCGGAGTTCGGCGAGGTTCCCGCGCTCGAAGGCGGCGGCCGTCGGATCGCCGGACTGCTTGGCCAGCCCGAGCGCGCGGGCGCCGATCTCGACGGCCTCGCGCAGCCGGCCGGCCCGCCGCGCGTTCTCCCGCAGCGTCGACAGGACCGTACCGAGCAGCGTCGGGTCCCCGTACGCCTCGGCCGGGGCCAGGGCCCGGTCGCCCGCCTCGCGTGCCTGGTCGAGGCGGCCGGCGAGGCCCAGGTTGGCGGCCCGCAGGCCGAACGCGCGGGCCGACAGGCCCTGTCCGCGGGTTCCCGGTACGTTCCGGGCGGCGGCCAGGGCGTCCAGGGCGGCCTCCGCCCCGGCCGCGTACAGCCCCTGGACGCAGCGGATGAGGGAGAGGGCGAGGAAGTGGCCGGCGGCCGGTTCCGGCGCGGTGTCCCCGGTCACCGGGTGGTCCCGCAGGGTCCGCAGGCCGGTGTCGGGGCCGCTCGTCTTGGCGAGCGTCTCGGCGAGCAGCGCCGCCGCGATGACCGCGTCGTCGTGGTCGCCGCGCCGCTCGAATTCGGCCAGGGCGAGCCGCACCGCGTCGGCGGCCTGCTCGAAGTGACCCATCCTGCGCAGGACATGGGCGTGCGCGAGGCGGGCGCGGGCCGCGTCGACGTCGAGGCGGGCCACCAGGTCGCGGTAGTAGCGGTCGGCGGCGTCGTTGGCGTACAGGGCGGCGGCCCGCTCGGCGGCCCGGCGCAGGTACTCGGCGGCGCGCGGATCGTCGGCGCGCGCGAAGTGGGAGGCGAGGGTGTCGACGGCGTCGGGCCGCCGCCGCTGGACCGCCTGCGCGAACGCGGCGTGCAGCTGCCTGCGGCGGACCACGGCCAACTGCTCGTAGCAGGTCAGCCGGACCAGCGGGTGGCGGAAGGCGAGCCCGGCCTCGGGCCGTCCGGCCACCACCACCTGCCGTTCCTCGACGAGCGAGGCGGCGATGGCGTGTTCCAGGGCGTCGGCCGCCGCCGCGCCGGACACCTGCGGATTCAGCCCGTGCTCGGCGACGTCGAGCAGTTCGGAGAGGGCCGCGTCACCGCCGGCCACCGAAAGCGCCTCGACCAAGCGGCGCGCGTCGGTGTCGAGCCGTTCGAGCCGGTCGGCCACCAGGTCCCGCACCCCTTCGGGGGCGTAGCCGACCCTGCCGCCGCGGGGCAGGTCGCGGGCGAGTTCGAGGGCGAACAGCGGGTTGCCGAGGGAGAGTTCCCACACCCGGTGGGCCCCGCCGCCGTCCGGCGCCCCGCCACCGGCGTCCCGTACCACAG
The DNA here is from genome assembly GCF_042728795.1 of Streptomyces sp. NPDC060184. NCBI lineage: Bacteria > Bacillati > Actinomycetota > Actinomycetes > Kitasatosporales > Streptomycetaceae > Streptomyces > Streptomyces sp. NPDC060184. The sequence goes on along the minus strand of NZ_JBHWYX010000019.1, from coordinate 28,238 downwards.
CCAGGCACGCCTCCTTGTCCAGGCGCTCCAACTCCTCGCGCGCGCAGAGGCGCTGGCGCATCAGGGAGGCCACCACCGAGCGGCGCGCGTCCCCGTCGGGAAGCTCCTCCTCGCGGTAGGTCGCCAGGAAGCGCAGCGCCGTCCCCCGCTGCACCGCCCGCCGGGCCAGGTGGCCGAGGAGCTGGTACGAACCGGCGTCGGCGCTGTGCAGGTCGTCCAGCACCACCAGCACCGGGCGGACCGCCGCCAGATCACCGAGGAGCGCCGTGCTCGCCCGGAACAGCCGGTCCCGCTCCTCCTCCGGGCTGCGCTCGCCGGTCGTTCCCACCTGCCCCAACGACGGAAGGAACGCGGCGAGTTCGGGGTACTCGGCGCCGACCCGGGCCCGCTCGGCCGCGCTGTGCTCGGCGAGCCAGCCGTCGAGTGCCTCCGCGAACGCCCCGTACGGCGTGTGCCCCCCGGCGTCCTGGGCGCCGCCCCAGAGCACGGCCGTACCGGCCGCCGCGGCCCGCCGCGCCACCTCGCCGACCAGGCGCGTCTTTCCCACTCCCGCCTCACCGGTGAGGAGGGTGAGGGGCGGGCCGTCCGCCGCGAGGAGGCGGCCGAGCACCGCGTCGCGGCCCCGCAGCGGGGGTGCGGTCGCCGCCCGCAGCGGGGCCGGGAGCAGGGGAGTGGCGGGTACCGGCGCGGGGGCGGCGGCCAGCGCGGCCCGGTGCAGACGCTCCGTCTCCGGCCCCGGCCGCACCCCGAGTTCGGTGTCGAGCGCCTCGCGGCACACGTGGTACTGGTGCACGGCCCGGCGCCGCAGCCCCTGGCGCAGCCAGGCGTCGATGAGGATGCGGTGGGCCAGCTCCTCGGCGGGGCTGCCCACGAGGACCTGTTCGGCGACGGCCGCCGCGTCGGCCGCCGCGCCCCGTTCCAGGTGACGCCCGGCGAGCCGGAGCAGCAGTTGTTCGCGGAGCAGGGCGAGCCGTCCGCGCCGGTCGTCGGCCCAGCGCGCGTACCGGTCCTCCGGCAGCAGCTCGCCGGTGAACCGGCCGATCGCGGCGGCCAGTTCGTCGACCCCGCCGTCGGCGAGGGCGGTGCGGGCCGAGGATTCGGCCTCGTCGGCGTCGATCCACACGGTGGCCGGATCGAGATGGAGAAGGGCCCCGTCGGAGACCAGGTACGAGGAGCTGGCGCGCGGGGCGAGTTCGGGTTCCAGGGCGCGGCGGGCGGCGTGCAGGGCGACCCGCAGGCTTCCGGCGGCGGCCTTCGGACCGGCGTCGGGCCAGCAGACGGCGATGGCCTCCTCGCGGTGGAGGCGGTGCCCGGGGACGACGGCGAGCAGCTTCACCAGGGCGCGTGCACCGGGGCGCGGCCAGCGTTCCGCGAGCGGCGGACCCGCGTCACGACTGGCCCGAAAGCCGCCGAAAAGGTGCAGACGGAGCAGTGGGGCGGTGGGTTCCGTCCCGTTCGTCTGCTGTGCGTCCATCAGGGCGTCACTCTAACCGAGCACGCTGAGGACCCCCCGGGCGAGGCCGTGTCGGACACGGCCGGGGCCCAGGGGGTCCGGGTGAGCGGCGCGGGCGCGCCGGTCAGGACAGCTTGTAGGTGGTGACCTGGTGGATTCCGTTGTCGGTCAGGAAGTAGCCGCCGCCGAGCATGCCGGCCGTGCGGTCCAGGCCGGAGTCGTCGCCGTTGAGCGTCATCACCTCGTCGACGCCGTCGCCGTCCAGGTCACCCGCGAAGTAGTTGCGGGCGCCGTTGAGGGCGGGGATGCCCCCGACGGAGGGGGCCCAGCTGTCCTCGGAGTCCATGATGCTCGGATCCCACAGGTCCAGGCCGGCCTCCGAGCCGGCGACGAGGAGCGAACGCCCTCCGGGGCCGGTCATGAACCCGCCGCCGTACGACTGCGGCGTGACGCCCTGCTTCGTGTCGTCGCCGTCCGCCCGGAAGCGCCGGAACGAGGCCGTACCGCCCTCGAACAGCTCCCCGTCCTTGGCGAAGAAGCTGAAGTGCGTCCACAGACCGCCGCTGATCCAGGTGTGCAGCACCTCGCCGGTCCGGCCGTCGCGGATCTCGAAGAGGTTCTGCGTGCCGCTGCCGTCCACGCCGAAGTCGTACGGCGCGTCGAGCACCCACGCGTAGACGACCGCGTGACCGTCGGCGTACGGGATCTCCTTGGAGGCGAAGACGCCCTCGTTCAGCACGTTTCCGCGGATGCCGCTGAGGGCGACGGCCGGCGGTGTCGGGGCGACCGACCAGCGGGCCTTGCCGGTCTTCGCGTTCAGCGCGACGGCGTTCTCCGCCGGCGTGTCCAGGTCGAGCGAGTCGACGCTGGAGTAGGAGGCGTAGACCTTGCCGTCACCGGTCGACGGGTCCGCGAAGCGCACGTCGCCGGCGGCGGCGGGAGCCTTGTAGGTCCAGAGGGCGTGGCCGTCGCCGTAGTAGGCGCGCAGCGCGTCCGTCGGGACGAGGATGTCCAGCGCCCCGTCGCCGTCGAGGTCGGCCAGCCTCGCCGAGCGGACGTACTGTCCCGCGCCGTCGATGGTGGCGAGCGTCTTGCCGGTCTTCCCGTTGAGGACGACCGTCGCGGTGTCGGCCGCCACCACGATCTCGGGCTTGCCGTCGCCGTCGACGTCACCGATCTCGATGTCGTGGACCGTGCCGGGGACGGTGGCCCGCCACAGCTTCTCGGGCTTGGCGCCGCCCACCAGCGACGGGCCCGAGTAGGCCCAGACGCCGTTGGACGTACCGCCCATGACGAGGTCGTTCTTGCCGTCCTTGTTCAGGTCCGCGCTCTTGGCGTAGGCGATGTCGCCCTGCAGCGGGGTGACGTTCTCCGCCTTGCCGTTGCCCAGCCTGAAGGTGCGGATGTTCTGCGACTGGTCGACGACACGGACGTGGGTGCCCTGGGCGTCGCCGTACACATCCTGGTACATGGGCGCCGCGTCCGTGCCCTTCTCCTGCCACTTGACCGCGCCCTTGCCGGAGAACACGGTCAGCGACGCGTAGCGCTGGCCGCCCCGGTTGTTCGGCTCGAAGATCTCGCGGTCGTCCTGCGCGGACGTGACGAGCGAGCCGTCGGCCACCGTCAGGCCCCAGAAGCTGGGCGCGTCATGGCCGTTGGCGGCGTCCCGCTTGAGCGTGCTCGACCACAGGAGCTTGTCGGCGTCGTCGCCGGCCAGGACCCGGACCGTGCTGGCGTTCACGAAGAGGTTCTCGTCCAGCGAGGACTCGGCCACCGCGTACTCGTCGCCCGGCTTGGCCGTGAGGTCACCGACCGTCAGCGCCGTGGGCAGCACGTTCTCGCGGCTCGCCAGGGTGGATCGGGCGCCCGTCTTCAGGTCGTAGGCGGCGACCTCGTAACGGACCTCGTCCGTGGTGTCCGTCTGCTCGATGGCGACGAGCCGCTTGCGGCCGGCGTCCAGGCGCGTCTTGCGGCTGTAGAGCAGGCTGTCGGTCCGCCAGGTGACGGAGCCGTCGGCGGTGTTGATCACGGCGGTACGGCCCCGGGCGTCGACGCCCTCGTCCTTGGCGAGGTTCCAGGAGACGGCTACCTTGCCCTTGCCGAGGTCCTGGATGTCGCCCCAGTTCGCGGTCCGGGCTTCCCCCGTGTCGTACGTCCACGTCTGCGCCGGGGTCAGTTTCCCGCCCGCCGAGGTGAAGCGGATGCCGGTGAGGGTGGCCGTCGCCGCGGCCGGGACCTTCGCGTCGCCGCTCATCCGGGGGGCGTCGGCGATCATGAGGGTGCCGTCGACGATCTTGACCATGGAGGCGTAGTTGTACAGCTTCGACCAGACCGTGGCACCGGTGCTGCCGTCGAGGACCGTCACGAACGTGCCGCTGCTCAGGGCCGAACCCGGGGAGGTGAAGGCCCGCGGATAGGGGGTGGCACCGACCAGTGCCGAGAACACCAGGTCCGGGACGCCGTCGCCGGTCAGGTCACCGGTCGAGTAGCCGTTGTCGGAGTGCGGCGAGAACGGCGCGACCGCGTTGTAGCCCATGAGGATCTGCGGCGGGTACGGCTCGACCCGCCACACCTGGAGCGGCTTGACCTGCCAGTCGGTGAAGAACGAGCTGCTGGTGCGGGCCCACGTCTCGCTGCCGTCGGCGGCGTGGCGCTGCACGTTGCCCATGCTGTTGACGGAGAAGTAGTCGCCGTCCTCGCCGACCGGCACCGTCGCGCCCATGCCGCGCACGCCTTCCAGCGTGGACGTGGCGGTCATGGTGACCTTGGTGGTCGGGTCGACGTCGGTGGAGGCGGCGTCGAGCCCCGCTCCGGAGCCGCTGCCGGAACCGGAGTCCGTCGTGGCGGAGCCGTCGTCCGTGCGCGTGCCGGTGGTGTCCTCGGCCTTGACGTACGGGTCGAGGGTGACGTGGGCGGCCAGCGTCGTCGCCTCGGCGGCGGTCAGCTTCATCGCGGAGCCGGTGGAACTGTCGGCGGCGAGCGCCTGCGGGACGGCGGTCAGGCACAGTCCGGCGGCGACCAGACCCGAGGCGAGCGCCAGGGCCCGCCGTGAGGGCTGAGTTCTCATCACTTCGCTCCCTGCGTGAAGCGGACGGCGGTGCCGTCGGCGATCACGGACTGGTTGTAGGAGTACTGGAGGGCGTCGGTGCCCGCCTGGTTCGCGATGCCGACGGTGGCACCCGCGCCGTGGTCGGCGACCGACTTGTACTGCAGGGTCACGGCGCCGGTGGCCTCGTCGAAGAGGGCCTCGAAGGTGGCGCGGCCGGTGGTGCCGTCGGCGTAGGCGGCGTCGTTCCACACGACGGCGAAGGTGCGGCTGCCCTTGGTGCCGGTGGTGGCGGTCTGCACGGAGGACTTCTTGTCCAGCGTCAGGTCGTTCCACAGCGGGGCGACGATGCCCTTGACGCCGTTGGCTCCGGCGGTCGGCAGCGCGGTGTTGCCGTAGTCGCCGACGCGAGAGGAGACGAAGTTGATCAGACCGTCGGTGGTGACCGAGACGGAGGAGTAGGCGACGCCGTAGTGCTTCACCGAGAAGGGCAGCGCGACGGTGGCCGCGTCCTCGTCACCGGAGAGGGCGACCTTCTTCGAGCCCGCGACCCACGCGTACGCGGCCGGGGCGCAGGAGTTGCCGGACCTGTCGGTCCGGTTGGGAACCCGCACGTCCTCGGTCAGGTCGGCGGCGCCGACGGCGGCCGTACCGGCGAAGTCACCGTTGCAGAGGACCGGCGCGGCGGGCTTCACACTCAGGCCGTAGGAGCCTTCGGCGACCTTGGCGAAGCTGTACCTGCCCTTGGCGTTGGTCGTGACGGCGTCCAGCGGAGCACCGGCCAGCTGGACCTTCGCGCCGGCCAGGGCCTTGCCGGTGACGTCGAGGACGGTGCCGGAGACCTTGTGCGAGGGGACGGCGGTCAGCGCGACGTCCTGCGGGTAGACCTGGTTCTCGGTGAGCGTGACACCCGTGGTCGTGCCGGCCGCGTAGCCGTAGCCGCCGAAGGCGAAGGAGTACGTGGCGGGGGTCAGCTGGATGCGGTAGGTGCCGTCGGCTCCGGTGGTGACCGTGCGGACCGAGCCGGCCGCGTCGGTGGCCTTCACCGTGACGTTGGCCAGGGCCGCACCGGTCGCCTTGTCGGTGACCGTGCCGCTGACGGTGGCCGCGGTGTGCGGGGCGGCGTCGATGGAGGCGAGGATGTCGAGCTTGCCCTGTCCCCAGACGTTGTTCATGTCGGCGGTGCCGCCGCAGTGCGTGTCGTCGACGTCACGGGCGCCCTGGTTGAGCAGCGCGCGGGTGCCGTCGATGTCACCGATCAGCGAGGGGGCCGCCGACCACAGCAGCGCGACCGCGCCCGCGACGTGCGGGGTGGCCATCGAGGTGCCGTTCTCCGTGTTGTACGAGGAACCCGGCCACGTCGACTCGACGTTCACGCCCGGGGCCGAGATGTTCGGCTTGGCCGAACCGTCGACCAGCGAGGGGCCGAAGCCGGAGAAGGACGCGATCTTGCCGTTCGCGTCGTACGCGCCGACACCGTAGGCGGGCGCCTGCGAACCGGGGGCGTGCGCGGTGGAGCAGGTGGTCCCGTCGCCGTCGTTGCCGGCCGCGAACGCCTCGAAGATGCCGGCGGAGTTCCAGGCCTCGACGATGTCCTGGTAGAACGTCGTGTCGCCGCCGCCCCAGGAGTTGTTGACGATGTTCGGCGCCAGGTCCGGGCGAGGGTTCTGCCCGTTGTGGTCGGTCGGCGCGAGGATCCACTGGCCCGCGGCGAGCAGGTACTCGTCCGAACACTGGCTCGACTCGCAGCCCTTGGCGGCGATCCACTTGGCGTTCGGGGCGATGCCGATGCCGTTCTTGCCGACCATGGTGCCCATGGTGTGGGTGCCGTGACCGTTGTTGTCGCAAGGGGTGCCGTCGGCGGCGCAGTTCCCCGACGGGTCGTAGAAGTTGTAGTCGTGCGTGAACGTGCCGTCGCCGTTGTTTCCCCGGTACTGGGCCACCAGGTCGGGGTGGTCGAACTGCACGCCCGAGTCGACGCTCGCGATGACGATGCCCTCGCCGCGGTCGCCGTACTGGTTCCAGACGTCGTCGGCGTTGATGTCGGCCACGCCCCACTCGGGGGTGGTGTCACCGTTCGCGGAGGAGTCCGTGGCGCTCTTGGCCGACGAGCCCGCGGCCGAGGGGTTGGTGCGCGACGCGGTGATCCTCGCGTCGGACGTCTCCATGTCGTCGAGCCGGTAGTGCCGCTCCTGGACGATGCTCGCGACGTCCGAGCGCTTCGCCAGCCGATTGATCAGGTCCTGGTCACCGGTCACCTTGACGGTGTTGGCGATCCAGTAACCCTCGTGGCTCACCTTTTCCTTGTCGAGGAAGGAGTTGAGCGACTTCTGGCTGGACTCGGCGTGGGCGCGCAGCTCGCCGTAGGCCGCCTTGGCACGCGCCGCGTGGGACTTCTGCTTCTTGGCGGAGGACAGGTCCGCCTGGTCCTTCAGCGTGACGAAGAAGGTCGCGTCGCCGCCGCCGTCGACGGCGGCTCGCAGGGCGGAGTCGACCTTCGGGGACGGGGACGGTGCGCCGCCGGCCGCCGCGGCCGGTGGGACGGTCAGCAGACCCGCGGCGGTGAGCGCGGCGGCCACCAGCGCGGCGGATCTGCGCCGGGACGATCGGGGCAGGTGCATCGGGGGTGCTCCTCCAGGGACGGTACGGGGGAGCCCGGACGTTAGGCAGAGGCCGTTACTCGGGCATTACAGCCCGCGTGGCGTCCGGCGGAGGACGGGGCGATGCGCGCGGCGACGCACGGCGCGCGGAGCCGGGCCGGGGCACGGTGTCCGGCCGGCCGGGTGGAGGCAGCCCGTCGGCCGCGCTGCGGATCGGGCACGCCGGGCCGGCCGCATTGCGGATCGGGCGCAGGTCGCCTCCGCGTCCCGCCTGGGTACCCGCGGGACGCGGGCGAACCGCCACACCTTCGGGGGTCTTTCGGGCCCGGCGACCCCGGCGTCCGCGCCGTCCGGAGCGCTTCGCGGCGGCTACCGGCCCTGGTCGCGGGCGCATCACGAATGCGGCACTACTGGGCCGAGGGCGGGAACGGGCATAGCGCCGGGCGTCCGGGTGGCGCATACTCAAGGTAATGAAACAGTCAGCCGGATCCCGGCGCCACCTGCCTTCCAGTCCCTTCAACCGCCCGGCCCAGGCGGCCCCACCGGTCGAATGCTTCGACGTGGGCGACCGGGTGTCGCACGACCAGTTCGGCCTCGGGCGGGTTCTCGCTGTCGAGGGCGACAACGACGCAGTCCTGATCGACTTCGCCGGGCGTCAGGGGAGGATCCTCAGCCCGTACTCCAAGCTGACCAAGCTCTGAGAGCGCCGAGGACGTGTCGGACGGACATGTCCACGGGCACCAGCGGCCGTCCGCCGGAGGACATCCGGAACCGGGGCACCTGAGGGACACCAGGTGCCCCGGAAGCCTTTCCGGGGCCCTTCCCGCCGTCCGCGGGACAGCGGACGGCTCGGGGCCGTACGGCCTACAGTGCCGCGGCTGCGGGCTTCACCATGCCGCGTACGGTGCGTGACTTCACGTACTCGCCCATGGCGGTCATCTCCCACTCGCCGGTGAACTGCTTGATCAGCTTGGCCATCATCACGCCGGTCTGCGGCTCCGTGCTGCTCAGGTCGAAGCGGACCAGCTCCTCGCCGGTGGCCGCGTCGAGCAGGCGGCAGTAAGCCTTCGCCACCTCGGTGAACTTCTGGCCGGTGAAGGAGTTCACCGTGAAGACGAGACCGGTGGCCTCCGCGGGGATGCGGCCGAGGTCCACGACGATCACCTCGTCGTCCCCCGCGCCCTCGCCGGTGAGGTTGTCGCCCGAGTGCTTGATCGCGCCGTTGAGGATGGACAGCTTGCCGAAGTAGCAGCTGTCCAGGTGCTTGCGGTCGGGGCCGTAGGCGATCACCGAGGCGTCCAGGTCGATGTCCTTGCCCCGGAACGCGGGTTCCCAGCCGAGGCCCATCTTGACCCGCGAGAGCAGCGGACGGCCGCCCTTGACGAGCGAGACCGTCTGGTTCTTCTGGAGGCTGACCCGGCCCTTGTCGAGGTTGATCTTCCCGGAGGACGGGGGCGCGGCGGCCGGGGGAGCGGGAGGCATCGGCGGCATCGGCGGCGCGATCCTCGGGTCCACGGGCGCGGTCTGCGGGTACGCCTGCCCGGCCTGCGGGTACGCCTGCGGGGCCGGGGGAGCGGGCTGGGCGGCGGGGGCCGGGGGAGCGGCCTGTGCGGCGGGCTCCTCCTCCACCGTCACGCCGAAGTCCGTGGCGATGCCCGCCAGGCCGTTGGCGTATCCCTGGCCGACCGCGCGGGCCTTCCAGGCGCCCTGGCGGCGGTAGATCTCGATGACCACGAGCGCCGTCTCGGTGCCCAGGCGCGGCGGGGTGAAGGTCGCGAGGGCGCTGCCGCTGTCGGCGTCGCGCACGGTGGCGGTGGGCTCGATGCCGTGGAACGTCTGGCCCGCCGCGTCGGGGCTCGCGGTGACGACGATCTTCTCGATCCCGGGCGGCACCGCCGCGGTGTCCACCACGATCGAGTCCGGTGCCGTGCCGCCGCCGGAGCGGTAGGTCACTCCGGGGCCCGAGGGCTGGTTGTAGAAGATGAAGTCGTCGTCGGAGCGGACCTTGCCGTCGGCGGTGAGCAGCAGGCCCGAGACGTCGAGCCGCACCGGGGCGGCGACGTCCACCGCCACGCGGACGGCGGAGAGAGGGATGTTCGAGCCGGGGGTCATTGCGGTCATGACCGGGGTAACGAACGACCCGGCTTTGCCGTTCCCTTACCTTCCGTCCCTTCCGTGCCCTTCCGGAACGGTACCCGTCCGGGCGAGCGCGCCGGAGGGGACCGCACGCCCCTCTCCGGCCGGCCCCGGCGCTCCTTCGGGCCCCGGTTCAGTACGGCCAGATCGGCGGGTCGGTGACGAAGGGTCCGCCGACGTGCGTCTGGGCCGGGTCGGCCGGGTCCAGCTCGCCGAACTCGGCGACGAGCTTCTCCGCGAACCGTTCCGAGTCGTCCTGGGGCTCGTACCCGAGCGCGCGGGCGGTCGACAGGTCCCACCACAGGCGGGTGTTGGCGGAGGAGCCGTAGACCACGGTGTGGGCGACGTCCGGGGCGGTGAGCGCCGCGTGGAAGAGGCGGGCGCCGTCCTCGGGGCTCATCCAGACCGAGAGCATCCGCACCGAGGTCGGCTCGCGGAAGCAGGAGCCGATGCGGACCGAGACGGTCTCGATGCCGTGCTTGTCCTGGTAGAGCTGGGCCAGGTCCTCGCCGAAGGACTTGGAGAGGCCGTAGAAGGTGTCGGGGCGCCGCGGCGTGTCGATGGGGACGAGCGGTTCCCCGGCGGCCGGGGCGGGGGTCCAGCCGATCGCGTGGTTGGAGGAGGCGAACACGATCCGGCGCACGCCCTCCTCGCGGGCCGCCTCGTAGAGGTTGTACGTGCCCTCGATGTTGGCGCGCAGGATCTTGTCGAAGGAGGCTTCCAGCGAGATGCCGGCGAGGTGGATGATCGCGTCGACGCCGCGTACCGCCTCGCGCAGCGCCTCCCGGTCGGCCAGGTCGGCGACGATCGCGCCGGGCTCGCCCTCGACCGGCACGAGGTCGAGGAGGCGCAGCTCGTATCCGTACGCCGGGAGCAGGTCGCGCATCAGCGTGCCGAGACCGCCGGCGGCTCCGGTGAGCAGAATCGTGCGGGGAGCGGGCAAACCGGGCACTGGGCCTCCTCGGCGCGGCGGGTGGTGCACCGCAACACGCCAGATTCATGGACGACATTCACATGCGTGGACAACGTAGGGACGGGTGGCGCGCCTCGTCAAGGGGTGGGGGGCGCGTCGAACTCGCTTCGCCCATCGTGGTTTCCGCCTTGACCGGCCCCCCGGCGCTGCCCTAGCGTGACGTCGTTCATGCATATGGACATCAATCAGAATTGTGTACGCCCGGAACTCGCTCAGGGAGCGCCCGTGACCTCAGCCCCCCTCGCCGCCCGGCTCACCGCAGTCGCCGGGCCGCTCTTCTTCCCCGTCACCGCGTACGGCCCGGACGGGGACGTGGACCTCGCCACCTTCCGCCGCCACGTCCGGGCGGGCATCGACGCCGGTGCGGCGGCGGTCTTCGCCTGCTGCGGCACCGGTGAGTTCCACGCGCTGACACCCGCCGAGTTCGGGCGGGTCGTCGCCGCGGCGGTCGAGGAGACCGCCGGACAGGTACCCGTCGTCGCCGGGGCCGGATACGGCACCGCGCTGGCGGTGGAGTACGCCAGGATCGCCGAGGCGGCCGGTGCGGACGGGCTCCTCGCCATGCCCCCGTACCTCGTCGTCGCCGACCAGCGGGGGCTGCTCGCGCACTACACCGCGCTCGCCGCGGCGACCGGCCTGGAGACGATCGTCTACCAGCGCGACAACGCCGTCTTCACCCCCGAGACCGTCGTCGCCCTGGCCCGCACGCCCGGCATCATCGGCCTCAAGGACGGGGTCGGTGACCTGGACCTGATGCAGCGCATCGTCTCCGCCGTCCGCACCGCGCTGCCCGGCGGCGACTTCCTGTACTTCAACGGGCTGCCCACCGCCGAACTCACCGGGCTCGCCTACCGGGGCATCGGCGTCACGCTCTACTCCTCCGCCGTCTTCGCCTTCGCCCCCGACGTCGCGCTCGCCTTCTACCGCGCGCTCGAGTCGGGCGACGACGCGTTCGCCGACGCCCTGCTGGACCGGTTCTACCGGCCGCTGGTCGAACTGCGCGCCAAGGGGCGCGGCTACGCCGTCTCCCTGGTCAAGGCCGCCGTACGGCTCCAGGGCCTCGACGTCGGCGAGGTGCGCACCCCGCTCACCGAACCGCCCGCCGCGCACGTCAAGGAACTCGCCCAGATCATCGACGACGGCCGGGCCCTGCTGGCGGAGCGCGCCGTGGGGGGCGGGGCGTGAAGTCCTCGGTCTTCCTCTACCCCTGGGACGTCGTCGGCGACCCGGACGCCGCCGCCCGCATCGCGGGACTCGGCGTCCAGCAGGTGACCCTCGCCTCGGCGTACCACTCCACCCGGGCGCTCACCCCGCGTCACCCCGCGACCCGGATCGTCACCGCCTCGCACGCGGCGGTGCTCTACCCGCCGGACGAGAAGCGGTGGGCGGGACGGGAGTTGGCGCCGCGAAGGCAGAACTGGACCCCGGGTGAGGACCCTTGGGCCGTTGCCGCCGAAGCGCTCGCCGACGCCGGTCTGCAGGTGCACAGCTGGGTCGTCCTCGCGCACAACTCCCGCCTCGGCGAGGAGTTCCCCGGGACGTCCGTGGTCAACGCCTACGGGGACCGCTATCCGTGGGCCCCGTGCATCGCCCGGCCCGAGGTCCGCGCCCTCCTCGTGGACCTGGCCGCCGAGGCGGCCACCCGCCCCGGCGCGCGCGGCACCGAACTGGAGTCGTGCGGCTGGTACGGCTTCGCGCACCTGCACGGCCACGACAAGGTCCAGGGGGTGGCGCTCGGTGAGGCGGCCCAGTACCTGATGTCGCTCTGCTTCTGCGCGGAGTGCGCCGCCGGGTACGCCCGGCACGGGCTCGATCCGGACGGGCTGCGCGCCGCCGCGCGCCGCGCGCTGGAGCCCGTGTGGACGGGGGCCGAGCCCGCCGCCGGCTGGGCGGGGGTGGAGGAACTGCTCGGCGCCGGAACGGCGGCGGCCACCCTCGGCTGGCGCCGCGAGGTCGCCCACGGCCTCCAGGAGGCCGCCGTCGCAGCCGTACGGGAGTCAGCCGCCGGGGCCGCGGACGGGGCGGACTTCCAGGTCCTGCTGCACGCGGACCCCGCGTTCCACCGGACCGGCGCCAACGTCGGCGTCGACCCCGGGCACATCCTCTCCGTCGCGGACGGCGTGGTGCTGCCGTGCACCGGGGGCGAGGCCGCCCGCGAGGCGGTCCTCGGGCCGTTCGCGGACCACCGGGGCGTGCTCGCCGCCAACTTCGGCGTGGTCTCCGGCATGGGCGGCAGCCCCGCCACGCTGGAGCGCGACGCCGCCCACGCCGCGTCCCTGGGCGCCACCGAACTCCGGCTCTACCACGCCGGACTGGCCTCCGACGCCGACCTCGCGGCCGTCTCCGGCGCGCTGGAACGCATCACCGGACAGCCGTAGGAGCAGCGGCACGGGCCGGATGAACCCTACGGGCCGTGTGAACCGCACGAGCCGGATGAACCGCACGGGCCGCATAGGACGACGCCCGCCGGGGCATGAGACGGCCCGTACCGGATTCCGGTACGGGCCGCACCGGCCGCCCCGACACGACGACCGGCGGGAGACCTGACCTCCCGCCGGTCGTCGGCATGCCCGCGTCCAGGGACACGCGTCCCGTACGCCCGGACCGCGAGCGGCGGTTGAAGCCGCCCGGACCGTCGCTCCGACGCCGACCGCCGCCGCCCCCGCCGCCGCACCGGCCGCCGTCCCACCGCCCGCTCCGGCAGCCCTTCCGTCGCCGCTCCGGCGCCCGCCCACCGCCGCTCCGGCACGCGCCCCGGCGCCCGTCCCGACCTGCGCCGCGGCCTCCCGAGGATCACGTCCAGGCCGGCCGCCGGTGTCCGGCACACGGCAGCGCGTCCGAGAAGTCGAGCCAACTTCTTCTGTCCGAAGCGTTGACGAAACATTCGCGCCCGCTCTAGCTTCATCGCGTCGTACTTCGTACGTCATATATGAGACGCGATACGCGAGATGCGAGAGCCCTTCATGACGTTTGCGCCCACCCCGATCCCGTCCAGGACGCAGTTCGTGCTGGAGGCGATCAAGCACGCGATCCTGACGGCCCGGCTCCAGCCGGGGCAGGCGCTCGTGGAGACCGAACTCGCCGCGCGCTTCGGGGTGTCGAAGACGCCGGTGCGCGAGGCGCTGAAGACGCTCGCCGGTACCGGTCTGGTGGTCATGAGCCAGTACAAGGGCGCCACCGTCCGGCTCGTGGACGCCGGGATGGCACGCGAGGTCTACGACGTACGGCTGCTCCTCGAACCGGAGGCGCTGCGCCGCACGATCACCTGCGGAGCCTCCCTCGACGCGGCCCAAGACGCTCTGGAACGCGCCGACTCGGCGCCCGACAAGGCCGAACGCTCCCTCGCCAACCGGGACTTCCACCGCGCCCTGTACCTCCCGTGCGGCAACCCGCTGCTGGGCCGGATGCTCGACGAGGTCCGCGACCAGGCGGCGCTCGTCTCCACCGTGGCCTGGGCGGCCGATCCGTCCTGGGAGCGCGAGGCGGCCGAGCACCGGGAGATCCTGCGGCTCGCGCTGGCGGCCGACGCGGCCGGGGCCGCCGCCGCCCTCCACGACCACATCGCGTCCTTCGTGCGCCGCGCCTTCCCCGACGGCACCGTCGCCGCGGACGAGGGTGGTCAGGCGTGAACCACATCGACGAAAGGCCAGTTGGCATGGACCTCATCCCGCTCAAGGCGGCCCTCGCCGACGTCGTGGCGATCCCCGTGACCCCGTTCGCCGAGGACGGGACGATCGACAAGGACACCCACCGGGCGCTGCTGCGGCGGCTCCTCGACGGCGGCGTCCGCATCGTCACGCCCAACGGCAACACCGGGGAGTTCTACGCGCTCACCCCGAAGGAGCGGCGGGCCGTCACCGAGCTGACCATCGACGAGGTGAGAGGCCGGGCCACCGTCCTGGTGGGCGTCGGGCACGACGTGCCCACCGCCGTCGCCGCCGCCGAGCACGCCCGGGACGCGGGCGCGGAACTGGTCATGGTGCACCAGCCGGTCCACCCGTACGTCTCCCAGGACGGCTGGGTCGACTACCACCGCGCGATCGCCGAGGCGGTCCCGGAGCTCGGCGTCGTCCCGTACATCCGCAACCCGCTGCTCGCCGGTGAGCGGCTCGCCGAACTCGCCGACCACTGCCCCAACGTGATCGGCGTCAAGTACGCCGTCCCGGACGCCGCCCGCTTCGGTGCCTTCGCCCGGGACGCGGGACTGGACCGGTTCGTGTGGATCGCCGGCCTCGCCGAGCTGTACGCCCCCTCGTACTTCGCCACCGGCGCCACCGGCTTCACCTCCGGCCTCGTCAACGTCGCCCCCGCCGTCTCGCTCGGCATGCTGGAGGCGCTGCGGGCGGGCGACTACGCCGCCGCGATGAAGGTCTGGGAGCGCATCCGGCGCTTCGAGGAGCTGCGCGCCGACCGGCAGTCCGCCAACAACGTCACCGTGGTCAAGGAGGCGCTCGCGGTCCTCGGCCTCTGCCGCCGCGACGTCCGCGCCCCCAGCCGGGTCCTGCCCGAGGCGCAGCGCGCCGAGGTCGCCGACCAGATCGCCGGGTGGTCCGTGTGAACACCCGCATCGCTCCCGAGGAGCTCCGCAGCCACCAGTGGTACGGCACCGACGGACTCCGCTCGTTCAGCCACAAGGCGCGTACCCGGCAGCTGGGTTACCTCCCCGAGGAGCACCTCGGCAAGCCGGTGATCGCGATCCTGAACACCTGGTCCGACATCAACCCCTGCCACGTCCACCTCCGTGACCGGGCGCAGGCCGTCAAGCGCGGGGTGTGGCAGGCGGGCGGCTTCCCGCTCGAATTCCCCGTCTCCACCCTGTCGGAGACGTTCCAGAAGCCGACCCCGATGCTCTACCGGAACATGCTCGCCATGGAGACCGAGGAGCTGCTGCGCTCCTACCCGGTCGACGGGGCGGTGCTGATGGGCGGCTGCGACAAGTCGACCCCCGCGCTGCTGATGGGCGCCGCCTCCGTCGACCTGCCGGCCGTCTTCGTACCGGCCGGACCGATGCTGCCGGGCCACTGGCGCAACGAGGTCCTGGGCTCCGGCACCGACATGTGGAAGTACTGGGACGACAAGCGGGCCGGCATCATCGGCGACTGCGAGATGGCCGAACTGGAGAACGGGCTCGCGCGCTCCCCGGGCCACTGCATGACGATGGGCACCGCGTCCACCCTGACGGCCGCCGCCGAGGCGCTGGGCGTCACCGTCCCGGGCGCCTCCTCGATCCCGGCCGTCGACTCCGGCCACGACCGGATGGCCGCGCAGTCCGGCCTCCGTATCGTCGAACTGGTGTGGCAGCAACGAACGTTGTCGCAGATCCTCACCCCGGAAGCGTACGAGGACGCCGTCGCCACCGTCCTCGCGCTCGGCGGCTCCACCAACGCCGTCATCCACCTCATCGCGATGGCCGGCCGCTCCGGCATCAAGCTCTCCCTGGACGACTTCGACCGCATCGCCCGCACCGTGCCGGTGCTCGCCAACCTCCGCCCCGGCGGCAAGTACCTCATGGAGGACTTCCACTTCGCGGGCGGGCTCCCCGGCTTCCTCTCCCGGCTCACCGACGTCCTCCACCTGGACCGGCCCACCGTCACCCACGACACCCTGCGCGAACAGCTCGCCGGGGCCCTCGTGCACGACGACGACGTCATCCGGGACCGTGGGAAGCCGCTCGCCGACGAGGGCGGGGTCGCGGTGCTCCGCGGCAACCTCTGCCCGGACGGCGCGGTCATCAAGCACATCGCGGCCGAGCAGCACCTGCTCCGCCACACCGGGCCCGCCGTCGTCTTCGACGACTACCGGGAGATGCAACGCACCATCAACGACCCGGCCCTCGCGATCACCCCGGACCACGTGCTGGTGCTCCGCAACGCCGGCCCCAAGGGCGGCCCCGGGATGCCCGAGTACGGCATGCTGCCGATCCCGGACTACCTGCTGAAGCAGGGGGTGCGCGACATGGTGCGGATCTCCGACGCCCGGATGAGCGGCACGAGCTACGGGGCGTGCGTGCTGCACGTCGCGCCCGAGTCGTTCGTCGGCGGCCCGCTCGCCCTCGTCCGCACCGGCGACCCCATCACCCTCGACGTGGCGGCCCGCCGCCTCAGTCTCGACATCGACGACGAGGAACTGGAGCGCCGCCGCGCCGCCTGGACCCCGCCGCCCGCCCGGTACGGCCGCGGCTACGGCGCGCTCTACCAGGACCAGATCACCCAGGCCGACACCGGCTGCGACTTCGCCTTCCTGGCCCGCGAGGGCGACGTACCCGACCCGTACGCCGGCTGACACCGGCCGCCGCAGCACTCCGGCGCACCCCCTCCGTCCGCGAAGCCCTCCGGGGCCTCGCACGGCAAGGAGAAAGCGCTTGCAGCAGGACCGCACCACGACCGGAAACACGAGAGAACGGAGAGGTGTCATGGCACAAGCCGCCGCCGTGGCCAAACCGCCCAAGGTGCCCAGGCGCCGTTCGGCGAACCCCCGCAAGCTGCCCTATCTGCTGATCGCGCCCGCCGGTCTGCTGATGGTGGGGTTCATCGCCTATCCGGTCATCAGCGTCTTCTACTACAGCCTGCAGAACTACAACGTCACCAAGCCCTGGCGGAACGGCTTCGCCGGACTGGACAACTACACCAGGATCTTCACCGACGACGACCAGTTCTGGACCACCCTCGGCTTCAGCGCCCAGTGGGTCGTCACCCAGGTCAGCCTCCAGCTCGTGCTGGGACTCGCCCTGGCGCTGATCGTCAACCAGTCCTTCATCGGCCGCGGCATCTCCCGCGCGATGGTCTTCTCGCCCTGGGCCGTCTCCGGTGTACTGACCAGCACCATCTGGATCCTGCTCTACAACTCTTCGACGGGGTTCAGCCGTTACCTCGCGGACGCCGGAATCGGCGACTACGGCACCTCGGTCCTCTCCGACACCGGGACCGTGTTCTGGGCCGCCACCGTCTCCGAACTCTGGCGCGGCGTCCCCTTCTTCGCCATCCTCATCCTCGCCGACCTCCAGTCCGTCTCCAAGGAGCTCTACGAGGCGGCCTCGGTGGACGGGGCCGGACGGTTCCGGCAGTTCTTCCACATCACCCTGCCGCACCTGCGGGACGCGATCGTCCTTTCCACCCTGCTCCGCGCGGTCTGGGAGTTCAACAACGTGGACCTGCTGTACACCCTCACGGGCGGCGGCCCTGCGGGCGTCACCACCACGCTCCCGCTCTACGTCGCCAACACCGGCATCGACGGACACGACTTCGGCTACGCGTCCGCGCTGACCACCGTCGCCTTCGTCATCCTGCTCTTCTGCTCGATCGTCTATCTGCGCCTGAGCAAGTTCGGAGGCGACCACAAATGACTGCCGCACTCGCCGAGAAGACCGGCACCACCTCGCCTCCGGTCGCCGACGTGCCGCCCCCGGCCGGCAACCGCCGCCGCGGACGCGAGCGCGGGTACGACGACGTCCCGCGCTGGCAGATCTACGTGCCCCTCGGCGTCTACCTGCTCTTCACACTCATCCCGTTCTACTGGATGCTCCTCTTCGCCGTCCGCCCCGCGGGCTCCACCTCGCTGGTGCCCTGGCCGATGACCGGCGAGCACTTCGAGAAGGTCTGGACGGAACGCAGCTTCGCCGTCTTCTTCCAGAACAGCATGATCGTCGGCATCGCCACCCTGATCGCCACCACCCTGGTCGCGCTGGCCGGCGGATACGCCCTCGCCCGCTTCGACTTCAAGATCAAGGGCGCCTTCATGCTGGCGCTGCTCTGCTCGCAGTTCATCCCGGGCGCGCTGATGCTCGTACCGCTCTTCGAGATCTTCAAGAACCTCCGGATGATCAACTCGCTGGGCAGTGTGGTCATCGCGGAGACCGTCTTCCAGCTCCCCCTGTCGATCATCCTCATCAGCGGGTTCATCAAGAACGTGCCCGTCACGCTGGAGGAAGCCGCCTGGGTGGACGGATGCTCGCGCTTCCGCGCCTTTTGTGCCGTCGTCCTCCCGCTGCTGCGCCCCGGGCTGATCGCCGTCGGCTCCTTCGCCTTCGTGCACAGCTGGAACCACTTCCTGTTCGCCCTGATGTTCCTCAGCGAGCAGGACAAGCAGACGATCCCGGTCGGCCTGAACACCCTCATCGGCGCGGACAGCGTCGACCTGGGCGCGCTGGCCGCGGGCGGAGTCATCGCCGCGGTCCCCGTGGTGATCGTCTTCGCCTTCATCCAGAAGTGGCTGATCACCGGCTTCAGCGCCGGTGCGGTGAAGGGCTGACCCGCGATGACCACCCCCCTCCCGATCGTCCTCGCCGGCGCCAGGGGCCACGGCCGCTGGCACCTCGCCAACATCGAACGCCTCCAGCGCCAAGGCGTCGTCCGGCTCGCCGGGATCTGTGAACTCGACCCCCTGACCGACGCCGAACTCGGCGCGTTCGCCGGGGAACACGTGCGGCAGTCCTCCGACTTCGGGGCACTGCTCGACGCCACCGGAGCCCGCGCGGCCGTCGTCTGCACCCCGATCCCGACCCACACGGACCTCGCCCTGACCGCCGCGCGGCGCGGCGTCCACCTCCTCCTGGAGAAGCCCCCGGCGGCGACCTTCGCCGACTTCACCCGGATGAGCGAGGGCGTACGGGAGGCGGGCACCGCCTGCCAGATCGGCTTCCAGTCCTTCGGCTCGCACGCCGTGCCCGCCATCCGCGACCTCGTCGCGGACGGCGCGATCGGTTCGCTCCGGGGGATCGGCGCGGCCGGCGCCTGGGTGCGCGAGGAGGCCTACTACCGGCGCGCGCCCTGGGCCGGGCGCCGCCGGCTCGGCTCCACCGACGTGGTCGACGGGGTCCTCACCAACCCGCTCGCCCACGCCGTCGCCACCTCCCTCGAACTCGCGGACCGGGGCACCGCCGCGGACGTCGCCGACATCGAGACCGAGCTCTTCCGGGCCCACGACATCGAGGCCGACGACACCAGCAGCCTCCGCGTCACCACCACCGACGGCCTGACCGTCACGGTCTGCGTCACCCTCTGCGCCGAACGCGCCGCCGAACCGTACGTCGTCGTCCACGGCGACCGGGGCCGGATCACCTTCTGGTACAAGCAGGACCGGGTCCTCCTCCAGCGCGCCGGACACGGCCCCGAGGAGACCGTGCACGGCCGCACCGACCTGCTGGAGAACCTCGCCGCCCACCTCACCGACGGCACCCCCCTCCTGGTCCCCCCGCACCGCACCGGCGCCTTCATGCGCGTGGTCGAGGCGGTACGCACCGGAGCCGAGCCCGCCGCCCTGCCCGCCGACGCCTGGTACAGCGAACCCGCCACCCAGGGGCCCCGGCGCGTGGTCAAGGGCATCGACGCCGTGGTCGACGCGGGCGCCGACTCCCTCGCCCTCTTCTCCGAACTCGGCGTCCCCTGGGCCCGCTCCCGCGAGGTGAGCGCCTCGTGAACACGGTGCGCCTCAGCTGCGCGGGCCGCCCCGTGGGCCGCTACGGCTACCACCCCGACGTCCACGACGGCCGCCCCTACCTCCACCCCGTCACCACCCTCGCGGGCACCCCGGTCACCGAGGAACGCCCCGCCGACCACCTGCACCACCTCGGTGCCTCGGTCGCCGTGCCCGACGTCGCCGGGTACAACTTCTGGGGCGGGCGCACCTTCGTCCGCGGCCAAGGCCCCACCGTGCTCGACAACCACGGCGTGCAGCGCCACCTCGGGTGGAAGCTCCGCGACCCGGACGGCTTCGTGGAGGAGCTCGGCTGGGAGGCCGACGGCACCGAACTCCTGCGCGAACACCGCACGGTGGCCGTCGTCCCGCTGACCGACACCGCCTGGGCGCTGGACTTCTCCTTCTCCCTCACCAACCGGAGCCGTAACCCCCTGTCCATCGGCAGTCCCGCCACCAACGGCCGCCCCGGCGCCGGGTACGGCGGCTTCTTCTGGCGGGCCCCCAAGGAGGACCGGGCGCCCGAGGTGTTCAGCGCCGCCCGCGAGGGCGAGGCGGCGGTGCACGGCGCACGGGCCGACTGGCTGGCCCTCGCCGGCGACGGCTGGACCCTCGTCTTCGCCGGGGCGACCGGGGACACCCGGCGCGACCCGTGGTTCGTCCGCACCGCGGAGTACCCGGGCGTCGGCTCCTCCCTCGCGGCCGAGGACCGGCTGCCGGTGGAGCCCGGCGCGACCGTCGTACGGCGGATCGTCACCGTCGTCGCGGACGGGAAGCTCGGCCGCGACGAGGCCGCCGCCCTCGTCCGCAAGGTGGTGACCGCGTGAACCCGAGACCCTGGACCGCCGACCTCGGCGACGGCACCTACCGCAACCCGGTGCTCAACGCCGACTGGTCCGACCCGGACCTGGTGCGCGTCGGCGACGACTACTACCTCACCGCGTCCAGCTTCGGCCGCGCCCCCGGACTGCCGCTGCTGCACTCCCGGGACCTGGTCAACTGGTCCCTGATCGGGCACGCCCTCGACACCCTCGAACCGGCGGCCGACTTCGCCGCGCCGCGCCACGACCGGGGCGTCTGGGCGCCCTCGATCCGCCACCACGCGGGCCGCTTCTGGATCTTCTGGGGCGACCCCGACCACGGCATCCAGCAGATCAACGCCGAGGACGTGCGCGGCCCGTGGAGCGCACCGCACCTGGTGAAGGCGGGCAAGGGCCTGATCGACGCCTGCCCGCTCTGGGACGAGGAGACCGGCGAGGCCTACCTCGTGCACGCCTGGGCCAAGTCCCGCTCCGGGATCAAGAACCGGCTGACCGGCCACCGGATGAGCGCCGACGGCCGCGAACTCCTCGACGAGGGTACGACGTTGATCGACGGGGACCTGATCCCCGGCTGGTTCACCCTGGAGGGCCCCAAGGTCTACCGGCACGAGGGGGAGTTCTGGATCCTCGCCCCGGCCGGCGGGGTGACCACCGGCTGGCAGGGAGCCTTCCGGTCGAAGGACTTCTTCGGCCCGTACGAGGAGCGCGTCGTCCTGGCCCAGGGCCGCACCGCCGTCAACGGCCCCCACCAGGGCGGCTGGGTCCGCACCCCGGCGGGCGAGGACTGGTTCCTGCACTTCCAGGAGCGGGGCGCGTACGGCAGGGTGGTCCACCTCCAGCCGATGCGCTGGGACGGCGAGGGCTGGCCGGTCCTCGGCGACGAGGGCGAACCCGTCCTCACGCACGCCAAACCGATCGCCCCCGAACAGCCCGTGGAGGCACCGGCGTTCGCCGACGGCTTCCCCGGCGGCCGGTACGGCAGACAGTGGCAGTGGACCGCCAACCCGCGGGCCGGCTGGACCGTCGAGCACGCCGGGGACGGGCTGCGCCTCGCCTGTGTCCGCACCCCGCACGCGCACGACCTGCGGACCCTGGCGAACGTACTCGTCCAGCGCTTGCCCGCCGAGGAGTTCACCGTGGAGGTGGAGCTCGCCCTCGGCAGTGACGTCCCCGGGGCCAAGGCCGGACTCGCCGTGCTCGGCGACGCGTTCAGCTGGATCGGCCTCGAACGCGGCGAGGACGGCTCGGTGTCGCTCGTGCACCGGTACGCCGAGAGCGTCGCCGAGCACGAACGGGACGCCGCACCGGGCCGCCTGGCACCCGGGGGGCGGGTCCGGCTCCGCGTCGAGGTGAGCGCCGGGGCCCGCTGCCGCTTCCACGCCGACACCGGGGACGGCTTCCGCCCCTCCGGCCAGGTCTTCGCCGCCGAACCGTGGCGCTGGGTCGGCGCGCTGCTCGGCCTCTTCGCCACCGCCCCCGCCGGTACGGGCCCCGCGGGCACCGCCGAGTTCACCGCATTCGGCGTCCCCGCCCCGCCCGCCTGACCCGCATCACCCGCCCGACCCGCACCGCACGTACCCGCAGGACCGCACCACCCCGCACCACCCGAGGAACCCGCGCCACCGCCCGTACGCGCACCGTCGCGCGTACGGGCACCACCGCACACCGGTCGCCCCGCACCACCGCACGTCACGCACCTTCGCACCGGCACCTCGCACGTCACGCACTGCCGCACCGCCCGCACCGCCGCACGTCACGCACTGCCGCACCGCCCGCACCGCCGCACGTCACGTACTGCCGCACCGCCCGCACCGCCGCACGTCACGTACCGCCCGCACGGCACGTCGTACCGCCGTACGGACACATCCGCACCGCACGCAGGGGAGCCGCAATGACGCACCTCCGTACCTCGCGCACCCGGGGAAGCGCGCTCGCCGCCGCGCTCGCCCTGGCCGGGTCCTTCCTCCTGCCCGCGAGCCCGGCAGCCGCGGCGGGCCCGGCATCCGCACCGGCCGGCGCGGGACCCTCCGCCCGGCACGGGACATGGTCCGACGCCCCGCACGGGTTCGCCTCGCTGGCCGGCGGGACCACCGGTGGGGCGGGCGGCCCGGTCGTCACCGTCACGACCGCCGCCGGTCTGGCGCGGTACGCCGGTGCCGAAGGGCCGTACACCATCCGGGTCGCCGGCTCGCTGGCCGTCGAGCCCTTCGGTCACGACATCGACGTGACCTCGGACAAGACCATCGTCGGCGTCGGGGACACCGCTGAGATCGTCCACGGCGAACTCCATCTGAACCCCGGCACGCACAACGTGATCATCCGCAACCTCACCATCCGCGACAGTTACGTCGAAGGCGACTGGGACGGGAAGACCACGGACTTCGACGCCATCCAGATGGACACCGCCGACCACGTCTGGATCGACCACAACCGCTTCACGCGCATGGGCGACGGGCTGCTCGACATCCGCAAGGACAGCCGGTACATCACCGTCTCGTACAACCAGTTCGCCGACCACAACAAGGCGTTCGGGATCGGCTGGACGACGAACGTCACCACCGAGATCACCATCGACCACAACTGGTTCACCGGCACCAAGCAGCGCAACCCCTCGGCCGACAACTGCGCCTACGCCCACCTCTACAACAACTACGTCTCCGCGCAGGTCGCGGACGGCGACCCGGTGTGGACCTACGGCAACTGGGCGCGCGGCGCCACGAAGATGGTCATCGAGAACAGCTACTACAGGGACGTCCAGCACCCGTACCAGGCCGACGCCACCGCCCAGCTCGTGCAGCGCGGCTCGATCCTGAGGCACACCACGGGCCGCACCGACGCCCGGGGCGCGGCCTTCGACCCGCACGCCTTCTACCCGTACCGGCTGGACCGCGCCGCCGACGTGCCGGGGATCGTCACCCGTGACTCCGGCCCGCAGCAGGACATCGGCACCGACACCGTGCTGCGGGTCCCCGCCGACTACCCCACCGTGCAGGCGGCCGTCGACGCCGTGCCGCAGGGCAACGACGGGCGGATCACCGTGCGCCTGGCGCCCGGCACCTACCGGGAGCACGTCCGCGTCGGCAAGAACCAGCCGTACGTCTCCCTCGTCGGCACCGGCGAGCGCCGGTCCGACACCCTGATCGTCTTCGACACGCCGCAGGGCGAACTCAAGCCGGACGGCACCACCCAGGGATCCACCGGCAGCGCCACCGTCCTGGTGGAGGGCCACGACTTCACGGCCGAGAACCTCACCTTCTCCAACGACTTCGACGAGGCCGCCGTGGAGATCAGCGGCGAGCAGGCGCTCGCCGTGAAGACCACCGGCGACCGCCTGACCTTCGAGAACACCGCGTTCCTCGGCAATCAGGACACCCTGATGACCGACACCCCCGCGCTCACCCAGAAGGCCCGCGTCTACCTCACCGGCTCGTACATCGAGGGTGACGTCGACTTCCTCTACGGCCGCGCCACCACCGTCGTCGAGAACTCCGTGATCAAGGCGCTCAGCCGCGGCTCGGACACCAACAACGGCTACATCACGGCCGCTTCGACCTGGAAGGAGAACCCGTACGGCATCCTGATCACCCGCAGCCGGATCATCAGTGACGCCCCTCGGGACACCTTCCACCTCGGCCGCCCCTGGCACCCGAGCGGCAACCCGGACGCGATCGGCCAGGTGCTGATCCGCGAGACCTCGCTGCCCGCCGCCGTCAAGGCGAGCCCCTGGTCCGACATGAGTGGCTTCTCCTGGCGGGAAGCCCGGTTCAGCGAGTACCGGACCCACGGTCCCGGCGCCGCCGCCACCCCGGACCGCCCCCAGATGTCCCCGGCCGACGCCGCGCTCCACGAGGTGGGCGACTACCTCGCGGGCGACGACGGCTGGGCACCGCACCGCCGGCGCTGACGCCCCCCACCTGCACGGCGTACACGGCACATCCGTACCCACCCACAGAGAAGAGCAGAACCATGACCATGTTCAAGAAGTACCGGGGGCGCGCCGCGGCAGCGGTCTCGCTGACCGCGATGCTCGCCCTCACGGCCACCGCCTGCGGCGACGACGGCAGCAGCTCCGGCACCGAGGGCAGCGGCAAGGGCGAGATCACCTTCTGGGACAACAACGGCGGTCCGCGCACCGCCATCTGGACCGAGATCATCAAGGATTTCGAGAAGGAGAACCCGGACATCAAGGTCAAGTACGTCCCGATCCCGATCGCCGACGTGCAGTCCAAGTACGACACCGCCATCGCGGGCGGCGGCCTGCCGGACGTGGGCGGTGTGGGCACCGCCTACCTCGCCAACATCGTCTCCCAGGAGGCGCTGGAGCCGGTCCAGGACCGGATCGAGAAGTCCTCGCTGAAGGGCAAGCTCGTCGAGGGCATGGTCGCGAGCGTCAAGGACGCCGGCGGCCGGGGCGACGACATGTACTCCGTGCCGACCTCCGCGAACAACGGAACGCTCTGGTACAGGACCGACCTGTTCCAGGCCGCGGGCCTGGACGCCCCGTCCACCTGGGCGAAGTTCTACGAGGCGGCCGACAAGCTGACCGACTCCAAGAACAACAAGTTCGGCTACACCATCAGAGGCGGGGCGGGCTCGATCGCCCAGGCCCTGGACGCCGCCTACGGCCAGTCCGGCATCACGGACTTCTGGAACGGCGACACGACGACGGTCAACGACCCGAAGAACGTCGCGGCGCTGGAGAAGTACGTCGGGCTGTTCAAGAAGGCGACGCCGTCCGCCGACGTCAACAACGACTTCACCAAGATGGTGGCGCAGTGGGACACCGGCACCATCGGGATGCTCAGCCACAACCTCGGCTCCTACCAGGACCACGTGAAGGCGCTCGGCGACGGCAAGTTCGCCGGCATCCCGAACCCCATCGGTGACAGCGGCACCCGCGTCCAGGTCTCCAACCCGGTCGACGGACTCGGCCTCTTCCGCAGCAGCAAGAACAAGACCGCCGCGTGGAAGTTCATCGAGTTCGCCGCCTCGCACGCCTCCAACAGCAAGTGGAACGAGTCGGCCGGCGCCATCCCCGCCAACACCGAGGCCGCGCAGGACCCGTGGATCACCGCCTCCGAGCCGACCGCGCTCGCGGCCAAGGCCCTCACCGACGGATCCACCAAGATCGTGAACCTGCCGTACTACCTGCCCGACTGGAACAACATCAGCAAGGCCGACAACGAGCCGGAGTTCCAGAAGCTGCTGCTCGGCAAGGTCTCCGCGAAGGACTTCCTGGACAAGCTGGCCAACGAGCTGAACGCGGCCCAGAAGGAGTGGAAGGAACTGGGCAACGGCTGACCGGCGCCCGCCCGTTCGCACCCACCCCGCACGCCGGGGACGGCGGCGGCCCGGGACCACCCACCGCCGCCGTCCCCTCCATCCCGTCCCCTCCATCCCGTCCAGTGAGGCAGGTACACCGTGTCACTCACCCGCAGACGGACCGCCGCCGCGCTCGCGGCCCTGCCCCTCGCCCTCGCCGCCACACCGGCGACGGCGAAGAGCACCGGACCGCGCCCCCGTCCCCGCACCCTGCACATCGCCGGCGACTCGACGGCCGCGCAGAAGTACGCGGACGCGGCGCCCGAGACCGGGTGGGGCATGGCCCTGCCGTTCTTCCTCGGCCCCGGCCTGCGCGTCGCCAACCACGCGATGAACGGACGCAGTTCGAAGAGCTTCATCGACGAAGGGCTGCTCGCCGCGCTGCTCGGGGACGTCCGCGCCGGTGACTTCCTGCTCGTCCAGTTCGGGCACAACGACGAGAAGACCACCGACCCGCTGCGCGGCACCGACCCCTGGACCACCTACCAGGACCACCTGCGGACGTACGTCACCCAGGCCCACGCACGCCACGCCCGGCCCGTCCTGCTCACCCCGGTCGAGCGCCGCCGCTTCGCCGAGGACGGCACCGCCAGGCCGAGCCACGGCGAGTACCCGGCCGCCATGCGGGCCTTGGCCGCCGAGGAAGGCGTACCGCTGATCGACGCCCAGGCACTCACCCTGGCCCGCTGGCAGCAGCTGGGTCCGGACGCCACCCAGGACTACTTCAACTGGCAGGCGCCCGGGGAGTCCCCCAACTACCCGGACGGAGTGCAGGACAACACGCATTTCCAGCCGCGCGGTGCGCTCGACGTGGCCCGGACGACCGTCCGCGCCCTCCTGGACGCCCGCGTGCTCGCGCCCGGCGAGGTGCGCCGGCTCGACGCCCCCGTCCCCACCGAGTGGATCACCTGGCCGCGGCCATGACCCCCGATCTCCGCCCCACCGGACCACGGCACCGCCCGTCCCCCCACTCCGTCGCACGTCCCACCCCCATCCGTCGCAACGAACGAAGGAACCCCATGCCCGCACGCATGCGTCACATCCGTGCCATCACCGTGGTGATGGGCTGCGCGTCCCTCGCCCTCGCCGTGTCGCTGCCCGCCCAGGCCGCCTCCCGGCCGCACGCGAACCCGATCGAGCGCGCCGTGCTCCCCGCCCACGACGGCTGGGCCGCAGCGGACGGCTCGACCACCGGCGGTTCGGCGGCCACCCGCGACCACATCTACACGGTGACCAACCGCGCGGAGCTGATCGCGGCGTTCGAGGACGCCGGTGACGCCCCCAAGATCGTCAAGATCGACGGGACCGTCCACGGCAACTCCGACGTGAACGGCACCCCCATCGGCTGCGAGGACTACTACACCGGCGGCTACACCCTGGAGAAGTACCTCGCCGCCTACGACCCGGCGGTCTGGGGCACGGACACCGTGCCCAGCGGCCCGCTGGAGGACGCCCGCGCCGCCTCCGCCGCACTCCAGGCGGCGGCCGTCAACGTCAACGTCCCCTCGAACACCACCCTGATCGGCGTCGGCGACGACGCGACCGTCATCGGGGCCAGCCTGCAGATCAAGGACGTCTCGAACGTCATCGTCCGCAACCTGACCTTCGAGGACACCTACGACTGCTTCCCGCAGTGGGACCCGACCGACACCGACACCGGGGCCTGGAACTCCGAGTACGACAACCTCGTCGTCACCGGCTCCACCCACGTCTGGGTCGACCACAACACCTTCAGCGACGGCGACCGTCCCGACTCGGCCCAGCCGTACTACTTCGGCACGGTCTACCAGCAGCACGACGGGCTCTTCGACATCGTGCGCGGCGCCGACCTGGTCACCGTCTCGTGGAACGTCCTCAAGGACCACGACAAGACGATGCTCATCGGCAACAGCGACAGCGCGGGCGCGACCGACCGGGGCAAGCTCCGGGTGACCCTGCACCACAACCTGTTCCAGAACCTCAAGGAGCGCGCCCCGCGTGTCCGCTTCGGCCAGGTCGACTCGTACAACAACCACTTCGTGTCCACGGCCGGCAGCCCGTACGGCTACTCCTACGGCATCGGCATCGAGTCCCAGCTCGTCGCCGAGCACAACGCGTTCACGCTCTCCGCGGACCACGACCCGGCGCTCATCCTGAAGAAGTGGAAGGAGTCCCCGCTGACCGCGGGCGACAACTACGTCAACGGCAAGAAGACCGACCTGATCGCCGTCCACAACGCGGGCGTCCCCGCCGAGCAGCTCGCCTCGGGCGCCGGATGGACCCCCGTCCTGCGGACCAAGGTCGACTCGCCGCGCGCCGTTCCCGCGCTCGTGGACCGCGAGGCCGGAGCCGGCGGCCACTGCTGACCCCGTCCGCCCGGGGCCGTCGGCCGTCCCGGGCGGACCTCCACCGGCGGGAGAGCGTGCGGACTGTGCGGGTCCGCGCCCTCTCCCGCTCCGGTCCCAGGGCCCGGCCCGGTCTCGGGCCGGGCCCTGGG
>NZ_JBHWYX010000018.1:0-133046 GCF_042728795.1 Streptomyces sp. NPDC060184 | reverse complement strand
GGTACTGCAGGGGGGACCCTGTGGGAGAGTAGGACGCCGCCGAACAATTTTTCCGGGAGACCCCCGTGCCATAAGGCACGGGGGTTTTCTGCGTTCTGGGAGCAATTCTGCGAATGCGGTCCTCCTTCTGGCGCGGTGGGCCCCCGACAAAGCGATTGACCGCCCGAGGGCCTCGTGGGCAGCATGACCGGATGAACACTGATGATCATGTGATGCGGCGGGTGCGGGCCGAGGAGTGGCCCGAGGTCAAGGAGCTCCGGCTGCTTGCCCTCCAGGACCCGGCGGCTCCGGTGGCGTTCCTTGAGACGTACGAACGCGCTGTCGCGCAGCCGGACGCGTTCTGGCAGCAGCGGACCGCCGACGGGGCCGAGGGCACCGACGTGGCCCAGTTCGTCGCCGAGGCCGCCGACGGCCGGTGGCTGGGGTCGGTCACCGTCCTCGTCGAGCGGCCCGATCGGGAGAGCGTCTTCGGTGAAGCGGTGGAAGCAGCGCAGGGGCACCTGGTCGGCGTCTTCGTCCGCCCGGAGGCGCGGGGTACCGGTTTGACGGACGCGTTGTTCCGGGCTGCCGAGGAGTGGGCTCTGGGCCTCGACGACCCGTACCTCGCACGGCTGCGGCTCTTCGTCCATGAGAACAACCCGCGGGCAGCCGCGTTCTACCGGCGGTACGGCTTCGTACCCTCGGGCAACACGGTGCCGGTCCCGGACCGCCCGGAGGAGCGCGAGGTGGAGATGGTGCGGGAGCGTGGCTGAGCCACCGACGGGCGCCCAACGCCGTTAATCAGGCCAGTGGCTCAGTGGGCCGGCGGTGCGAGCGGGGTACGCCAGCGGGCACGTGCCTGTTCGGGGGAGCGGAGCAGCGCCAGTGTGGCGAGGCCCTGGCTCTCGCCGGTCGTCAGCAGCTCGGGGAGACAGGGGAGCGGCGCGACGGCGGCGACGTCGTCGAGGACCAGCGTGATTGGTGGGTCGAGCCGACCGTCGGTTGACCGTGCGGCCATGCGGCGGCCGTGCTCGACCACGTGCGAGGCGAGCGCGGTGAGCAGTGGCATCGCGCCCGGGTGGTGGCGGGGATCCTCTACGGACTCGCCGACCACATACAGAGTTCCCCCTTCGGAGGCGAAGGAACCCAGTGCGGCGGTATCGGTTCGATTCGGTGTGCAGGCCTCGCGGATGTGGACCGTGGCCAGTGCGCCCAGCGCTCGCGCCGTCAGTTCCTGGGCCGCGCGCCGACGTTCGGGGTGGGCCGTGAGCGCGGACTCCAGCAGACCGGCGAGCCCGGAGGCTGCTTTCGGGTGGGTGCGCAGGATCCGTACCGCGTCCTGGGAGCCGCCGCCCAGCGCCCAGCGGTGGACCTGGCGGAACGGGCGGCCGTCGACCGCGGCGGCGTGGAGCCAGCACTGCAGCAGGGTCTGCGCGGTGTCGGCGGTCGCCTCCTCGATGCGCGCCTGCGGCCGTACCGGGGCCAGGAAGGCGGCGGCACGGGCCGCGGCCACCTCGGGCAGCTCGCACCCCGAGGTCGGCGACCAGTGGAGGCGGGCCGGGGTGTCGCAGAGGTGGCCCGGGTCGTAGACGAGCACGGGACCGAGCTTGGAGCGGGCGCCCTTCGTCTCCGCCCAGACCGTGGGGTCCGAGGTGACGACGAGTACCGCCCCGGCGGCGTCCAGCACGGCCTGGACGGCTGTGGGGCGCCGCTCGGCCGCGGTCGCGTAGAGGAGCAGGGGAGTACCCGGAGCCCTGGGGGCGGGAACGTGGAACCCGGACTCCTCCGCCGCTACGGGACCCGGAGCCGGAGCGGGAAGGGGACTCGGGGCCGGCACGACGGGACTCGTGGCGGGACTCGCTACGGGACCCGCCAGGGGGCTCGTGGCGGGCGGGGGCGTCGGCTGCGGGACGTGGCGGGGGTCCGTGGCCGTGTGGCGGGCGTCGAGATGGTGCTCGCGCTCCTCGCGCGCGCGGCGACGTACCGCGCGGCCCCGGGTCACGACACCGAGGACGAACACCCCGAGCACCACCAGCACCAGCAGTTCGCTGATGAGCAGCCCCCAGAACAGGCCGTACCCGGAGAGCTCGCCGGGCGGGGTGCCGGGCCAGGCGCCCGCGAGGTCCTGTGGTGAGCCCGCGAGCTCACGCAGGGCCGAGGGGGTGTGGGTGAGGGAGACGCCGTGGGGCCAGGAGCCGTGGGCGAACAGCCCGGCGAGTCCGGTGGCCGTCCAGGTCAGGACGGTCACCCCGAGGAGGAGGGCGAGGCCTCCGATCAGCAGGCCGTCCGGGACACCGCCCCGCTCCTCGCGGCGGCCCGGCGGCCGACCGTGGCCTTGGTCGTGACCGGAGTCCGTCGAGGTGCGCGCCACCTCAGGCGACCGTTGACTCGGACGACTCGTCGAGCCGCTGCTGACGCTCGATACGGGCCGCCCGTTGCTCCGTCTCCCGCTCGGCCTCGCGTGCGTACTCGGGGAGCAGGTCGTCCAGGTCGTCCCCGGCGTTGGAGGAGGACTCCGTCATCGCGCGGTCGGTGAAGACGAGCGGGCGCTCCGCCTCGGTGATCAGGTGCTTCACGACCTGGACGTTGCCGTTGACGTCCCACACGGCGATGCCCGGCGTCAGCGTCGGGATGATCTCGACGGCCCAGCGCGGCAGCCCGATGACCCGGCCCGTCGCCCGGGCCTCGTCGGCCTTCTGGGCGTAGATCGTCCGGGTGGAGGCCATCTTGAGGATCGCCGCCGCCTCGCGCGCCGCAGCCCCGTCCACGACGTCGCTGAGGTGGTGCACGACGGCGACGAAGGAGAGCCCGAGCCGGCGGCCGAACTTCAGCAGCCGCTGGAAGAGCTGAGCGACGAAGGGCGAGTTGATGATGTGCCAGGCCTCCTCGACCAGGAAGATGCGTTTCTTCCGGTCGGGCCTGATCCAGGTGTGCTCCAGCCAGACACCGACGATCGCCATCAGGATCGGCATGGCGATCGAGTTGCGGTCGATGTGCGAGAGGTCGAAGACGATCAGCGGGGAGTCGAGATCGATCCCGTCGGTCGTCGGGCCGTCGAACATGCCGCGCAGGTCACCGTCGACCAGGCGGTCCAGCACGAGGGCGACGTCGAGGCCCCAGGCCCGTACATCGTCTATGTCGACGTTCATCGCCTCGGCGGACTCGGGCTCCGGGTGGCGCAACTGCTCGACGATGTCCATCAGCACCGGCTGACGGTCAGTGATGGTCATATTGACGTACGCGTGGGCGACCTTCAGCGCGAAGCCGGAACGCTCGTCGAGACCGTGGCCCATCGCCACCTCGATGATCGTACGCAGCAGGGCGAGCTGACCGGTCGTCGTGATCGCGGGGTCGAGCGGGTTGAGCCGGATACCGCCGTTCAGCGCGGCGGTGGGGTCGAGCCGGATCGGTGTGATCCCCAGCTGCTCGGCGATGAGGTTCCACTCGCCGTGCCCGTCCTCGCCCTGGGCGTCGAGCACCACGACCTGGCGGTCCCGGAAGCGGAGCTGGCGGAGCACGTACGTCTTCTCCAGCGCGGACTTGCCGTTGCCGGACTCGCCGAGCACCAGCCAGTGCGGAGCGGGCAGCTGCTGCCCGTACAGCTGGAAGGGGTCGTAGATGTAGCCTTTGCCGGAGTACACCTCGCGCCCGATGATCACCCCGGAGTCGCCGAGACCGGGCGCCGCGGTGGGCAGATAGACGGCCTGGGCCTGGCCCGTGGACGTACGCACGGGCAGGCGGGTCGTCTCCACCTTGCCGAAGAGGAACGCGGTGAAGGCTTCCGACAATGCGGACAGTGGGTCGCGCATGAGGTGGCTGCCCTCTCTCTCGACTGCTTCCGGTCGCCCGGAGGTGGGGGTGGTGCGGTGGTGCTGCCCGGGGACGGACGAACCGGATCAGCGGCGGATTCCGGTCGCGAACGGCAGGGTGTTCACGAAGGCGCGGTGGTGCTCGCGGTCGCACCACTCCAGCTTCAGGTACGACTTTCCGGCCGAGGCCCGGATCGTCCGCTTGTCGCGGGCGAGCGCCTCGGGGGAACGCGAGGAGACGGTGATGTACCCCACCAGGTTCACCCCCGCCGCACCGCTCGCGAGGTCCTCGCCGCGCTGGTCGAGACGGCCGTGGGCGGCGATGTCGCGGGGGTCGACGGTCCGGTTCATCTTGGCCTGGCGGCTGGCCTCGGCATCGTCGTTGGTCTTCTCCGTCAGCATCCGCTCGATGGCCACCTCGGTGGGTTCGAGATCCATCGTGACGGCGACCGTACGGATGACGTCGGGCGTGTGGACGAGCAGCGGCGCCAGGAAGTTGACCCCGACGGGCGTCATCGGCCACTCCTTCACCCAGGCGGTGGCGTGGCACCAGGGCGCGCGGGTCGTCGACTCCCGGGTCTTGGCCTGCAGGTACGTCGGTTCCATCGCGTCCAGCTCGGCCGGCCAGGCGTTCCGCTTGGTCATCGCCTGGATGTGGTCGATCGGGTGGTCGGGGTCGTACATCGAGTGCACCAGCGAGGCGAGCCGGCTCTGCCCCAGCGGCTGCCGGACCCGGATGTCGGCCTCGGCGAGCCGGGCGCAGATGTCGGTGAGCTCACGGGCCA
Organism: Streptomyces sp. NPDC060184; assembly: GCF_042728795.1. NCBI lineage: Bacteria > Bacillati > Actinomycetota > Actinomycetes > Kitasatosporales > Streptomycetaceae > Streptomyces > Streptomyces sp. NPDC060184. The sequence goes on along the minus strand of NZ_JBHWYX010000018.1, from coordinate 128,473 downwards.
TCACCACCGCCAGCCCGGCGTCACGGTCCAGCTTGCGGCCACCCGGCGACCGTGCCGCCCGGGCCATCGCGGCGGCCTCGGCACCGAGCTCACGGCTGTGGTGCATGCAGGCGACGAGGTACGCGCGGTGCTGCTCGCTGGAGGTCGACACCATCGACTGCAGCTGGTCGTACGAATCCTGGAGCCAGCGCGGCGCGTGGTGGTCGCCCCGCTGGGCGACGTCCTTCGCGTGCGCGTCGGGGTCGGCGGGGAGGGTACGGGCCAGCATCTGGATCCGGGTGACGAAACCGTCGCCGTTGGCCACGTGCTTGAGCAGGGTGCCGAACCGGTCGACCAGTGCCTCCTGGTCCTCGCTGTCCCGCAGCCCGACGCCGGGGCCCTCGATCTCGATGGCCGCGGTCACCGTGCGACGGTCCGCGTGCAGGAGCACCGCCATCTCGTCGGGCCCGAACGGGGCCGACAGCCAGCTGATCCGGCCGATCCCGGGCGGCGGCCCGATCTCGACCTCCCGGCCGTCACCCCGCACGCCGGCTTCCATCGCGGCGGAGCGGTAGGCCGTGCCGCGGCGCAGGGTCCGCTTGAAGCTGCGGTTGATCTCGAACCACTTGTAGAACGTCCGGTGCTTGTACGGGACGTACACGACGGCCAGGGCCAGCATCGGGAACCCGGTGAGCAGCACGATGCGCAGGGAGAGGACCGGGACCAGGAGCCCGCTCATCATTCCGAGGAACGCGCCGACGATGATGAGGGCGATCTCGCCGGTCTCGCGGTTCTTGCCGACGATCGCGTTCGGCCGGGCACGGCCGATGAGATACGTGCGGCGGGGCGTGATCGGGTGGGACTGGATCGTCACCGCCCTCCACCTCCTGTGCTCGGATTACCTGTGCTGCCGGAACCGCCCCGCGGGGAGCGGCTGCTGTGGGGGGTCCCGGAAGTGGGACCGGAACCGCTGCGGGGCGCCGGGGTGGCTCCCCCTCCGCCGGCACCGCCCCGGGAACCGTGGGCCGCGACACCGCCGCTGAGCGGGTTGGCGGGGCGCCCGCCGCCTCCGCCGCCTCCGCTGTTCTGGTCGTTGCGACCGCTGTGCGTCTTGATGCCCTGGGAGACGAGGGCGGCCGGCGAACTGACCATCGCGGCGGCCTGGGAGCCGTCCGTCGCCTGCTTGCGGTTGGTACGGGCGCCCTGGATCTCGTCGCCGAACCCGGGGACGAAGCGGTAGATCATCGCCGACGCGAAGATGGCGAGCAGGATGATGGAGAGCCCGGAGACCACGGCGGAGAGCGCGTCCGGTCCGTCGTCCGAGGAGAGGGCTCCCGCGAGGCCGAGGACGATCACGATCACCGGCTTGACCATGATCACCGCGATCATGATCCCCGCCCAGCGGCGTACGTGGCCCCACATGTTCTTGTCCACGAGCCCGGCGTACACCACCACACCGAGCAGGGCGCCGACGTAGAGCAGCGCCGCCCGGATGACCAGCTCCAGCCAGAGGATCCCTGCGGCGAGGAGGGACACCAGGGAAACGACGATCAGCATGATCGGCCCGCCGCCGATGTCGTCGCCCTTTGTGAGCGCCTCGGCGAACGAGCCGAAGAAGACGTCGGACTGGCCGCCGGTGGCGGACGAGATCACCTCGGTGACCCCGTCGGTGGCCGAGACCACGACGTACAGGATGAGCGGCGTGAATGCGGAAGCCAGCACCGTGAGCCAGAGGTACCCGACGGCCTCGGAGATCGCGGTGGCGAACGGGACGCCCCGGATCGCCCTCTTGGCCACGGCGAACAGCCAGAGGACGAGGGTCAGGATCGTGGAAGCGGCGAAGACGATCGCGTACTGCTTGCGGAAGGACTCGTTGGTGAAGTCGACGGTGGCGGTGCCCTCGACGGCCTTGCTGAGCTGACCGATCAGGTACGACGCGGCGTCGGCGCAGCCGTGGGCCAGGGAGGTCAGCGGGTCCAGGGGGTCGGAGGGGGTGGTGGTGGGGGTGGTGGCGGAGTCACCCTCGCAGATGTCTTTGGCGGGGCCGACAATGAGTGCGCACCTACTGTCGCCGCTTGGCGAGGGTGACGGCGTAGGGGAGGGCGACGGAGCTGCGGAAGCGCGTGCTGCCAGAGCTAGCATTGACGCCTGAACGACGACGAACGCAGCACCTGCCCTGCGTGACAGACGAGAGCTAACGGGCATAGGTGAACCCTCCGTACTCCTCGACTGCCTTGGCGATCTCGTCGGCGCTTGACGCGGTGCGATCCGTATTCACGGGCGCAGGGCCATCCTTCTGAGTGAAGCTGTCGACCTTCCAGTCCCCGCTCACCCAGTGGAGCTCGAGCGTCATCGTGAACCAGTCGTTGCTGACCGGGTTGGTCGAACTGACGCCTGCGGTGCCGAAGACGCCGGTGCACCACACTTCCACCCTGGAAGAAGACTGCGCGTAGGCGGTGAGCTTGGTGCCTACAGGAACAGTCCGCGAGACGTAGGTGAAGCCCTCAGCTGCGTTGCCATTTCGATCGAGGCCGAGCTTGTCCAGAAAGCTCTGGCTGTAAGACTGGCTGAACTTCTCCGCAAGCTCTCCCGCGCGCTCGGCGGTGAATACTTGGCTGATGATCTCGGCACGCCGGTCCGGCTTGAGGATGTCGGCGGACACAAGAGCCACCGCGTAGTTCGCCGCCGCGCTCTGCGCCCCCTGCTCGTCGTGGGCGAACCCCGTGGCGATGCTGCCGTTCTTGCCCGTGACCGGGTCGGTGCCGGTGGGGGCGGTCGGGGCGGTGCCGCCGGTGGTGTCCGAGTGGCTGTTGCCGGGGGCGGCCGGGTCCGCGTTCGGGCTGTCGCTGTCTCCGCCGCCGAGGTTCGCGAACGCGATGGCCGCGACGAGCAGCACCACCACGCCGACGGCCATGACCAGCGAGCGGCTGTTGCGCGCGGGGCGGCGGCCGTGGGGTGCACCGGGGTCGCCGTCGGGGAGGCGGGTACGCGTTTGGCGGGTTCCGCCCAGCGTGCTGTACGCGCCGTCGCCCCGGCCGCCGGAATCCCTGCTTCCGTAGCCCTGCTCGTCGTCGTAGCTCATGCCGCGTACGTCCCCTCAGCCGTGTGCGGTCTCCCGTCATATGACGGTAGCTCTGCTGGGCGCCGTGCGGGTGCGGTGTGGTGACTCGACATGGGATGACTCGACCTCAGCCGGGAGCGCGACGGACGGATGGTGGTGGGAAGACAGGGCGGCAGCGCGACGTGCGACTGCTGGCCCGTCAGACCGCCATGCCGTACACGATGGTGAACAGGGTGCCCAGCGAGCCGATGATGAAGACGCCGGTCAGTCCCGCGACGATCAGGCCCTTGCCCTGTTCCGCGCTGAAGGTGTCGCGCAGGGCGGTCGCGCCGATGCGCTGCTTGGCCGCGCCCCAGATCGCGATGCCGAGGCAGAGCAGGATGGCGACCGCCATCACCACCTCGACCATGATGCGTGCCTCGTTGCCCAGCGTCCCGAACGGTCCCCAGTTCGGGGCGATTCCGCCGATGATGGTGGTGATATCGCCCTTCTCAGCTGCCAGGATCATGTAAGTCACCGCCCCTGTTGCTTAGTTCGCTGCCCGCGCCGGCCGGCGCGGGTCGTGCCTTCTATCTTCGCTGATGAAACCGCGCTCGTACGACGCCTTCCCGGGTCTCTTTACCCGGATCTCGCACACATGACCGGGACGGGTGCCCTGACCTGTGGTGCGACCGGGGGCGGGTGGGCCGCCGCCCGGTCACTCTGTGTATCACGCTCTGTGACGATGGGCAATGAGGGGAGTGACGGATTTCCGGCAGGAGTGCGGCGTTCGTCGGGGTATCCGTGTTCGTATGCGCTGTTCGAGCGCCTGTCGTGCGCCGTCCGCACGGTATGACGCTCCCTCACGCGCGGTGCGTCATGCGTAGGTTGCCGCGAGGGAGTGGAGCAGCTCGCGGGTCGCTTCCTCGTCGAGGGCGAGGGATTCGAGCCGGTCGAGCATCTGACGGTACGTCCGGAGGAGCGTTTCGGCGTCCAGCTGGGTCAGGCCGTGCGTCTGTTCCAGGTGCACGGTGTCCAGTTGGGCGACCGATCCCTGTACGTACGTGATGGGGTGCCCGGCTCCCGGGTGCCCGCCGGAGGCGAAGGGGATGACGCGGAGGGTGACGGAGTCCCGTTCGCTCATCGTCAGGAGGTGACGCAGCTGGCGACCGGCGACCCGGGAGCCGCCGATCCCCATGTGCAGGGCCGCTTCGTGGACGACCGCCCGGTACGGGGCCGCCTCCGCGCGGAAGACGACGTCCTGGCGCCTGATGCGGAAGGCGAGCAGGCGTTCGGCCTCCGGCGGTGACAGTTCGGGCACGCTCTGGTTGAGGGCCTCCCGGGCGTGGTCCGCGGTCTGGAGAAGGTCGGGGAGAGTGCAGGTGGTGGCGGCGCGGAGGGCCGTGCCGTGATGTTCGAGCTCGGCCAGGTCCAGAAGCGGGCCCGGGAGTTCGTTCCGGAACTCCTCCCACCACCCGCTGCGGCGTTCGCCCGTCATCGCGGCCAGCGCTTCCACGAGTCCGCGGTCGGTGCACGCGTAATGGCGGGAGAGGGCGCGGACGCGGTCGGCGCTCACGCCGTACCGGCCGGCCTCGATGTTGCTGATGCGCGCCTGGTTGCCGCCGAGCAGGACCGCGGCCTGCGTGGCGGTGATCCCGGCGCGTTCGCGGAGCTTGCGCAGTTCCGCTCCGAGTCGTCGCCGACGGGCAGTCGGGGTCGAGTTGGTCGCCATCGGCCTCCCTTCGCCCAGTCACTCGTACGGGTGTCTTGGGGCATGCATTACCCCAAGTGCGGGGAATGTATTACATGACGCCTCTACCGTGATCGTGGGACAGGTGCCCACGACGAGCCCGCCGGACGGCCGGTTCGTGCGCCGGGTGCCGTAGGGGCCCGCCAACCAACCGTCCGAACGGGGACTCCCATGCACGCACCCACCGTATCGCCGCCCTGGGCCTACACCCTTCAACTGCCGCACGATCCACGCTCGCCGGGCGTTGCCCGCTCGGTGCTGCGGGTCGTGCTCCGCGCCCACGGCATGACCGAACTGGGCGACACCGCCGAACTGCTGGTGAGCGAGCTGACCACCAACGCCTACCAGCACTCCTGGGGTCCGTACTCGCTCCGGATGCGCGGCGCCGGGCATCGACGCATCCGGCTCAGCGTCTGGGACAGCAATCCGGAGATCCCGCCTCCCTTCCGGCGCTCCGGGGCGGCCGGGAGCAGCGGGAGCGAAGGGGCGTACGTACCGGCGCAGCAGGCGACCCTCTCGGAGCGCGGGCGCGGTCTGACGCTCGTGCAGATGTGCGCGGACAGCTGGGGTGGCCGCGTCCTGCCCGACGGCCCGACCGGCGAGGGCGGCAAGCTGCTGTGGGTGGTGTGCGGGGAGAAACCGGAGTGAGCGCGTCCGGCTGTCCCTCCGGCAGGGTGGTCCGGGCTGACGCGCTGCCCATCATTCGGGTGAAACCGTAGTCGGACGCACCCCTGAACGCCCGGGAGATACCGGGGTCCGTGCCATGAAGAGCCGTGGAAGGGCGGCGCGTCGCCCTTCCCGGATCAGGCACAGTGCTGCCGCTCCACGATCGAGGATCGAGGGTCAAGGAACGGGGTGAGTGGTGTGTCCATGGCCGGACAGCCGCAGGGGTGGCAGATGTCGGAAGCCGGCGTCGACGGACCGGGGGGAGGGGCTGAAGGAGGTCTCGGGAAGAGGCCGGGGAGGGTGGAGGACGCGGGCTCCGGGCGCGGGCGTCTGGTCCACGCCGACGCCCCGTGGATCCGGGCCGCAGGGGGAGCGGAGGCGCTGTACACGCATCTCGGTCCGGTCCGGTCCGACCTGGAGAAGGCGCACGAAGGCCTGTCGGCGAGCGAGGCGGCTGGTGACTTCGCGGTCCTGGGCGAACTCGCCGCGGTCCGTGAGTCCTGGCTGCGCCGGGTGTCGACCGCGCAGGGCGAGTGCGGCAGCCTCACAGGCAAGCTGCGGGCGGTCGCCAGGGGGCACGGTGCGACGGAACAAGCGGTACGGGACGGCTTCGGCCCGCTGACGGACGTCCCGGCTCAGCCGTCCTCCCTGTACTTGCTCGGCGGGGGCGACGCCGGTGGGAGCGAGAAATGAAGGGCGCGCTCACCTGGTCCGCGCTGCTCGCGGTGCCATGCGGGGAGTTGGACGGCGCGGCAGACGGTTGGGGCCGCCTCAGCGACCGCGCGGACGCGGCGCGCGACCGGATCGACCAGCAGATTCTCACCGGTCTGCGGGAGACGCAGGAGGGTGAGGCGGCGGACGCCGCCCTCGACCGCCTGCGCCGGCTGTCCCGGAACTTCCAGTACGTCCATACGGAGACCGGGCTGGTACGCACGGCGCTCAACAGCCTCGCCCACGAGGTACGCGCGCACCAGAGAGCGGTCCGTGAGGCAGTGGAGGACGCCGAGAGGCTGAAGTTCAGGGTGCACGCGGACGGCTCGGTGTCGTACCCGGAGAAGGAAGGGCTGGTCTCCGGCGAACTCCTGCCGGGCGGGAAGACCGCCGGCGGCAACGGTTTCCCTGATCTGACGGCGTCGCCGGGCACGCTGACCACCCCCAACCCTCACGCGGCCACCGCCCAGGACCTCGCCGACCGGATCGCCCGGGCGGTGACGATGGCCACCGAGGCGGATACGCGGTACGCGGGGATCCTCCGCAGCCTGAAGGCCGAGGACGGCCTCGACGTCCCCACCTCCGCCTGGACGGACGCGGCGGCCGACATGGCATCCGTCCGCGAGGCCGCACGCGCCTACCTGAACGACCACATCCCGTACCGGGCGTCCGCGGCCGAGCGCAAGGAATGGTGGGCCAGCCTCCCGCCGGAGCTGCGCGACGAGTACCTCGCGACCTATCCGGACATCATCGGAAACCTCGACGGCATCCCCGCTCTCGTACGCGACGCCGCCAACCGGGACAACCTCCAGCTGCTGATCGGCAAGTTGGCGGGCTGCGACGACGGCGAGGCGGCGGAGAAGCTCGAAGCGCTGCGGCTCATCGCTGAACAACTCGAGGCGCCGCTCAAGCCCGGAGACCCACCCATGTACCTCCTTGGGATCGGGGATGAGGGCAATGGGCGGGCGATTGTTTCCTATGGGAACCCGGATGCTTCGAAGAATGTTGCGGCTTATGTGCCGGGCTTGAATACGGGGCTGGATGACATGTTCGCAAAAAATGATTTAAGGAGAGCTCGGGACACGGCCAAAGGTATGCGTCGCTGGGATTCTGAAAGTGCATCAATTGTCTGGCTCGGTTATGACGCACCGCAGCTAGTGGATTCCTGGTCGAGCCTCGCGGTTGCAGGCCCTGGGCGAGCCGAGAAGGGTGGTCATTCATTTAATGGATTTATGGATGGAATCCGCGTGGCAAACGTAAATGAAAATCCTCACTTGACGGCGATCGGGCATTCTTACGGGTCGCGAACTGTGGGAGCTGCGGCGCAACAAGGTGATGGTATCCCGGGAGTTGATGACATCATTCTTGTAGGTAGCCCGGGCGTAGGTGCTGATCATGCTGTTGATTTAAATGTTGGTAAGGGTCATGTGTTTGTCGGTGCTGCAGATAATGACCCCGTGACGATGCTGCCGACTAGGACACAGGTGGTGGCGAGTGCGGCAGGATTCTACTTGGGTGGCGTTTACGGTGCCGCGCTTGCCGGGGATTTGGCCGACCCGGGTGACGATGACCTGTGGTTCGGAAAGGATCCTGCGAGTAGGGAATTTGGTGCGCATCGCTTTCGTGTAGCCGCCGGGCCATTGCCGATCGATGTGAGGGGTATTGCATTGGCGCATTCGAATTACTTTGATCCAGTGGAGGACCGCGCCTCTGCGAACAACATTGCACTCATCTCTGTTGGTCGGGCGAGCGAAGTAAAAAACGAGGAGTACAGGTGATGTGGAGTGTGTGGCGCAAGGTCTTTTTGCTAGTCGCGCTCACTTTTCTGGTGGGGTGTGGAGGGTCGGCGTCTAATTTGGGTGATGGGAGTGATTCCAGAATGGATATGCGCCAAGCTGCTGAGAGGGCGGACGGAATTCTTGATGATACTTTGGGGGCTATTACGCCGGAAGTCCGCTGGACTCACGACACCACGACCGTGGGTAGTTGTAGCTTGACGCGTCGTCGAACTTTGATGACGATCGTCTCGGCGCAGCGTAGGGGTAATCTTCTTGGTGTTGTTGAGCGTTTCTGGAAAAGTAACGGATATAAAATTACATCGACCAATAATAGTGTTGACTTCCCGGCCATCTTCGCGGTGACTAAAGATGGATTTGAAGCTGCGTTGATCGTCGGTGGAGAAGGGCAAGTCTTCTTCGAAGCGGATACCCCTTGCGTGCAGGAATCCGAGGTCGCAGATCCCACTGCTAAGCCCAACGCCCCCAGCTACGAGGGCATGGAGAACATTCCGCGTCCCAACATCCACTCCGACTTCTGGTCTGCTGCGACTCCCGCATCCGCAGCTCCGTGAGGTACTGATGTCGCGGCACAGGTCATTCAACCCCCCGGCCCGCACGGTGGTTTGAGTCCTCGTTTGGGTCCTGGGGCCCATGCCCGGGGTGGGGCGGGTGTGGTCCTCTACGTGCGGTGGCTCGCCTGCCACCCACTGACGAGCCGGGGGTCCCCACGTGTCTGGCATACGAGAGCTTGTGGTTCCGGGAGGTGGTGCAACAGGGGCTTCCCGCAGGGCGGGTGGCGGCAGGAGTGCGCCAAGGGCGTTACAGGCCGCCCTGATTCTCGTGCGCTTGGTGTTCGTGAGCACGGTCGTGGGCGTGATCAATGTGCTCACGTTGGCGTCCTCGGTCGACGCGGTGGATGGGCAGTTGCTCGGTGTGCTGCTCTACGCAGCTCTTCCGGGGATCGTCGGTTTCGTGCTGTCGTTCTACGCGCGTATCCACGGGCGTGGGGTGTGGTTCGGGCTGGTGGCCGTCCATGTCTGGCTGGTGATCGGGTCGTTGGCGACCTTGGGCGCCGGCGATGACGGGGTGTCCGGGCTGCCTCAGCTGGTGATGCCCGTGGCCGTCGTGGTGTTGCTGCTCCGGCCTGCTGCACGGGGATGGTTCCGGTTGCCCCGGGCGGAACGGTACGTGGAGCCGCGGTTCAGGGGCAGGGAGCTTCGGTTACTCGTTGCTCGCCGGGACGGTGGGCAGACCGCGATGGAGTACCTCGGACTGGTGCTGATCGTTGCCGCGCTGGTCGGGGCGATCACGGCGACGACCGTCGGGACCCAGCTGACCGGCGAAATACGCAACGCCCTGTGCCAGTTGACGGGGGGTGCCTGCTCTCCGACTGGCAGTGATGTGGTCGCCGGAGGGGAGAGCGGGGTGGACGGGGCCGACTCCAGAGCCGGGGCGGGCGGATCAGCCGGGGCTGACGGCTCAGACGGGTCAGGCGTCTCGGACGGCTCGTCCGGGTCGTCCGCCGTCGGGGGGACGCAGACAGGGACCGAGGGGGCCACCGGCGCGGTGTCCGACGGCGGCGCGGACACCTCCGGCAGCACCGCCACCGCAGGGGGCGCCAGCACCACGGGAAGCACCGCCACCGCAGGAAGCGACAGCAGCACCGGGGGCACCAGCACCAGCGCCGGAGGCACCGGCACCAGCACCGGAGGCACCGGCACCAGCACCGGGGGCACCAGCACCGGGGCCGCCGACAGCGGCGGCACCGCCACGGCGGGCACCACCACCGCAGGCACCGCCACAAGAACCACTTCCACCACCACCCCCACCCCCGGCTTCTTCGAGTCCCTGGTCGGCGACGGTCTGGGAGGGGACCTCCGGGGCGTGGCCAGGGTCATCGGCAGTCCGGTGAAGAGCGTGACCGGGGTCGTGGACCAGTGGTCCGAGCTGACCGGGGCCGCCAGGGACAAGTGGGCCGCGGGGGATCACGCGGGGGCGGTCGGGGCGTTTGTCGAGGCGTCCGGGGGTGTGGGGGTCGGGGGCATGGGGTTGCCCGGGTCCGGGCCCCGGGTGGTCGCGGCGGTCCGTGAGGACGAGCGGCAGTACCTGAACGACCGGATTCCGGTGAGCGCCTCGGCCGCCGACCGGAAGGCGTGGTGGGACGGGCTGAGCCAGGCCGAGCGCGGGCGGTACCTGGAGCTCTCCCCGGAGCGGATCGGCAACCTGGACGGGATTCCGGCCGCCGTCCGCGACCAGGCGAACCGGAAGAACCTGCGGACCCTGATCACCGAGCTCGAAGGGAAGGCGGACGACAAGAAGGCGAAGAAGATCCTGGAGGGGATGAAGGAGATCGACCGGCAGCTGAAGGAGGGGTCGCAGCCGCCGATGTTCCTGCTGGGGATCGGGGCCGAGGGCAACGGCCGGGCGATCGTCTCGTACGGGAGTCCGGATCTCTCGCAGCACGTGTCGGCGTACGTTCCGGGGCTGAACACCTCGCTGGACAGGGAGTTCGCTCAGAACGACCTGAAGCGGGCCCGGGACACCGCGATCGGTGCGCAGGGGTACGAGCCGTCCAGCGCCTCGATCGTCTGGCTCGGGTACGACGCTCCGCAGCTTCCGGACAGCGACGGGATCGCCGGGTACTTCGCCATCATGGGCACCGGCCGGGCGGAGAAGGGCGGGACGGCGTACGACGACTTCTGGAGCGGGCTGACGGCGACGAACACCAACAAGGATCCGCACTTCACCGCGATCGGGCACTCCTACGGCTCCCGGACGGTGGGGGCGGCCACGCAGCGGGAGGGGGGCATTCCGGGGGTGGACGACATCATCCTGGTGGGCAGCCCGGGGGTGGGCGTGGACCGGGCGGTGGACCTCGGGGTCGGTGCCCGGCACGTCTTCGTCGGGGCCGCCGCGAACGACCCGGTGACCAAGCTGCCGTCCAGGACGCAGGCGATCGTGGGCTCGTTGGGGATGCTGGCGCTGGGCCCGGCCGGCGCTTACGTCGCGGGTGATCTCGCGGATCCGGGTGATGACGACCTCTGGTTCGGGAAGGACCCGGCGAGCAAGGCGTTCGGTGCCGTCCGTTTCCCGGTGGACGCCGGTCCGCCGGTGATCAGCGGGCACGGCATCAGTGCGGAGGCGCACTCGCAGTACTTCGACCCGGTGCGGGACGCCATGTCGGCCGACGCCATCGCCCTGATCGTGTCGGGACACTCCAGCAATCTGAAGATTGAGGAACAGCGATGAGGCGAAGGCTCCGGACGGCGGTCGTCACTCTGGCACTCGGTCTCGCACTGGCGGGCTGCGGCCGGCAGCAGGCGGGATCGGACGGCCCGGCCACGGGCACGGGTCCGGCCGCGAGCACCACCACCGGTGGAGGTACGGAGAAGCCCATGAGCACGATGGACATGCAGGGTGCCGCCGAGCGGGCCGACTCGATGCTCGACCTGACGCTGAAGGCCATCGAGCCCTCGGTCCAGTGGGCGCACGGCCCGACCACGACGGGCAGTTGCGACGTGACGCGCCGCCGCACGGTGATGACGATCGTCGCCCCCGAGCGGCGTCAGGAGTTCCTGGACCGGGTGACGGAGTTCTGGCGCGACAGCGATTACCGGATCAAGGCGGTGAACAAGGACGAGGAGTTCCCCGCGGTGTACGCACAGGCCGAGGGGTTCGGCATCAGCGTGAGCGTCCGGGGCGGCGGGCAGGTGTTCTTCGAGGCGGACAGCCCGTGCGTGCGGGCGTCGAAGGTGGCCGATTCCACGTCGAAGCCGAACGGCCCCGCGTACGAGGGGGTCTACCCCCTGCCGAGGCCCGACGTGAAGTCGCCGTACTGGTCGTCGGGTGGCGCCTGAGGGGGCGTCAGACGAGGCGTGGTGGACGCAAGTGCTTCGAACGATTCGCACACACCCTCGAAACGACCCTTGAACCATGCCTCGGTAGGGGATGGTTGAGGCGTGCGGAAATACTGGGTGGTCGTGGGCGGCGGGATCGGGTTGTGCCTCAGCTTCGTGGGGCTGCTCGTCGTCGGTACGTACTCCGCCGCCGCGGGCATCGCGGGGGCGAACGGGTCGGTCGGGCTGGCCGAGGGGGCGGTGCCCGCGCGGTACCAGCCGCTCGTGGAGAAGTGGGGCACGCTCTGCGCCGCGCTCAACCCGGCGCTGCTCGCCGCCCAGCTCTACCAGGAGAGCGGCTGGAACCCGCGGGCGCAGAGCGCGGCGGCGGCGCAGGGGATCGCGCAGTTCATCCCGGGCACCTGGGCCACGCACGGGGTCGACGGCGACGGCGACGGGGACCGGGACGTGTGGGACCCGGCCGACGCCATCCCGTCGGCCGCTTCGTACGACTGTGAGCTCGCCGGGTACGTCAAGGACGTGCCGGGCGATCCGACCGACAACATGCTCGCCTCCTACAACGCGGGCGCCTACCGGGTCATCCGGGCGGGCGGGGTCCCGGCGATCGCCGAGACGCAGAACTACGTCAAGATCATCCGGTCGCTGGAGAAGAGCTTCGCGAAGCCGGTCGGCCGGGTGGCGCCCTCCCAGCAGGCGGCCGGGGCGATCTACTACGCGCAGCAGAAGCTGGGCACCCCGTACCTCTGGGGCGGCAACGGCACGGCGGAGCAGGGTGGCCGGTTCGACTGTTCCGGGCTGACGCAGGCCGCGTACCGGAGCGTGGGCATCGAGCTCCCCCGGGTCGCCAACGACCAGTACAACGCGGGGGCGCATCCGGCCCGGGACGAACTGCTCCCCGGCGACCTGGTGTTCTTCTCCGAAGATCTGACCAATTCGCGGGCCATCCACCACGTGGGGATCTATGTCGGCGGCGGGTACATGATCAACGCGCCGTACACCGGGGCGGTGATCCGCTTCGACAAGATCGACAGCCCTGACTACTTCGGTGCGACGCGGGTCACCAAGGACGGTGCGGCGGCGCTCCCGACCGCCCTCCCCCAGGCGTGAAGGGCGCGAAGGGCGTGAGCGGGGCGCGGAGTCGGGAGGGGCGGGAGGGGCGGGAGGGGGGCCGGGAACTCTCCGTGAAGCCAGGGCCCCGAGATGCGACGATGAGTCACTCTTCGATAACGTCATGGTGATCATTCGGTGGAGGGCGGAACCGTCGCTACCGGAAGGCCGTTCCCTGGAAGGGGAAGGCCCGCGCACTGACCATGCGCGATCGCCCGACCACCGTCGCGTCGCAGGACGCGTCGAGAGGCAAGCGGTACCGGATCGCACCGATTGCGGGGGTACGACCAGGGGCGGCGCGCATGGACGCGCGTCGCGGCAGCAGACAAGGCAAGGGGCCGCAGCAGATGGCTGGACTCGCACTCGATGGGTCGAACCCCGACGTCAGCCTGCTCTACGACATCAACGGGCTGGCGAAGTCCTCTCCGGGGTGGCTCGACAGCGTCATGGAGTTCGTCGGTGAGTACGGGATCATGCTCGGCATGGTCCTGGTGGTCCTGTGGTGCTGGTGGAACGTCCGCCGGCGCGGCACGGCCGAGGACTCGGTGACGGCGGTCGCCGCACTCGTCTGGGCCCCGCTCGCCGCGGGGATCGCCCTCCTCGTCAACATCCCCATCCGGGGGTTCGTGGAGCGCCCGCGTCCGTTCAAGGACCATGCCGGGCTCGACGTCCTCGTCGACGGCAAGAACGACTTCTCCTTCGTCAGCGACCACGCCACCATGGCGATGGCCATGGCGGTCGGGATCTTCGTGGCGGGCCGGAAGTTCGGGTTCGTCGCGCTGGGGCTCGCGTTCGCGGAGGGGTTCTGCCGCGTCTGGATGGGCGTGCACTACCCGACCGACGTCGTCGGCGGCCTCGCCCTGGGCACGGCCGTCACGCTCCTCCTCGCCCCGCTGGCCATGGCGCTGCTGACCCCGCTGGTGGCGGCCGTCTCCCGGTCGCCGCGGGCGGGCTTCCTCGTGCGGTCGCGGCGGGCGGCCCGCCCGGCCGGCGGCCTCGGCGGGACGCTCGGAGTGCCCGAGCCGAGATCGGGCCGCGGCGGCGGCACGGGTGACAAGGACCTCGCCGCCTGAGCACGCCGCCCGAGCGCCCCTCAGGCAGCGGAGAAGCAGCGCAGCACAGTCAGCGGCGGCAGGGCGTCGGTTCCCCGGTGGGGGCCGGCGCCCTGTTCCGTGTCCGTACGGGAAACCCGTCCACGGGCGACCGGGGCTGACGGAGCGGCAGGTTCACGGCGTCTGCGGTCCGGCGAAGAGCCCCGTGGGGTCGTACCGGTCGCGGAGCTGACCGAGCCGGTCGGCCGAGGAGCCGAAGTAGGCGCGGCGCCAGTCGGTGAGCGTGGGGTCGGTGTAGTTCTGGTACGCCTCTCCGGAGGCGTGCGGGGCCATCGCCGCATGGATGTCTTTCAGCCACCCCTGTGCCCCGGTCGCCGAGGACCCGGGGGCGTCCGGGCTCCAGGCGGCGATGTACTGGGCGAGCATCCGGGAGTCGCGGTGCACGAAGGCGGTCGCGTCCCGGGCGACCCGGTTGATCGCCCCGCCGAGGGCGGTGAGGATGACCGACCCCTTGCCGCCCTCGCCGACGGCCCGGCGGCCGAACGCCTCGACGCCCCCGGTGAGGGCGCGCAGCCCCTCGGGCGCCAGCGAGCGGGTGAAGAAGTCGGAGGCAGCCGCGTACGTCTCGCGCCCGAGGGCTCCTTGGGCGGTGCGCCCCGGGGTCGTACCGGGCAGGTGGCACTGGTCGGCGGTGAGGCCGGCGCAGCCCGCGTAGGCCAGCATCGCCTCCTCGTAGCCGCGTCGGCGCAGGGAGACGGTGGAGGCGGGGGACCCGGCGCGGTCGGCGAGCCGGTCCACCGCGTTCTGGAGGTCGCCGTAGGTGCCGAGGCTGAACGCCGAGACCGTCACGGTCGGGTCGGCGCCGTCCGCGCCCGCCTCGAAGTGGAGGGAGGACCAGATCTCGTCCGGCTGGTCGGGCCCCCACTCCTGCCAGGCGGCGAGCACCGCGCCCGCCCGGGACCAGGGCCAGCCGAGAGTGCAGACGACGGTCCGCGGGGCGGGCGAGGTGCGGAAGCGGAGGCGGGTGACGACGCCGAAGGAGCCGTTTCCCCCGCCGCGCAGCGCCCAGAAGAGGTCCTTGTTCCGGGCGGCGTCGGCGGTCAGGGTGCGGCCGTCGGCGGTGACCAGGGTGGCGGAGGTGAGGTTGTCGCAGGTCAGGCCGTACGCGCGGGAGGCCACTCCGTGGCCGCCGCCGAGGGTGAGGCCGGATATGCCGACGGTGGCGCAGGAGCCGCCCGGGATGGTGAGGCCGTGGGCGCCGAGCCCCCGGTAGACGTCGCCGAGCCGGGCGCCCGCGCCGATGGTGCCGTCCCGGTCGACGCCTGCGAGTGCCGAGACGTCGACGACCAGGCGCCCGGTGCCGCCGGAGCGGCCCGCGTAGGAGTGGCCGCCGCTGCGGATCGCCACGGGTGTCCCGGTCGTACGGGCGAAGGCGAGGCACGTGCGTATGTCGTCCTCGTGCCGGACGTAGGCGACGGCCGCGGGGCGCTGGGTGTCGAAGCGGGTGTTGTAGAGCCGTCGGGCGGTGTCGTACGTGGAGTCCCCGGGCCGTACGAGGGTCCCGTCGAGGCCCCGGCCGAGTGCGGGCCAGTCCGCCGGGACCCTGCCCGCCGGTCCGGTGGGGCTCCCCGTCGGCGCGGGGGAGCCGGTGGTGGGGCGGGGGCCACCGGGGCGGCCGGTCCCCGGTGCGCTCGCGCCCGGTGCGTCCGTTCCCGGGGCGGAGCAGGACGCGGTCGCCGAGGTGAGCGCGGCGACCGCGCCGACGGCCAGGACGGTACGGCGGGCGGGTGGCGGGGGCCCGGCCGGAGCGGGCGGGGAGTTCGGACGCCGGGGTGCGGGGACCGCCCGGTCCGGGGGGAGGTGTGGCTGCTTCATGGGACCTCCGGGCCGAGGGGCGGCGAGGGCGGACGGGACGACGGGGCGGTGAGGGCGGTGAGGGCGGACGGGCCGACGGGCCGACGGGGCGGTGAGGGCGGACGGGCCGTTCCTGTCCGGGGTCGGCGGCCTCGCGTCCGGTGGGTCCGGGGTCGGCGGCGCCGCGACCGGCGGGTCAGGTTCCTGTCCGGTGGCGTTCGGCGTCGGTGCGGGCCAGGTCGCGTGAGCGGCGGGCCGGTCCGGACCAGCCGCAGGTGCAGCGGGCGAGACAGAACGAGCCGCGTTCGGTGGTGGTCGTCGAATGGTCCTGAGCTGCGGGAACGGGTTCCGCCTGGGTGAGGGTGACGGGCTGCGGGGCCGCGCACGCCGGGGTGCGCCGGGCGGGGAGGAAAGCTTCCTGATGCACGCGTCCACGGTACTGGTGGGGCGGCCCGGACGGGAGGGGGTGCCGCGGGCCCGCCGCCGATCGGGGTGGCCCGGCGTGACGGGGGACGGTGGCCGTCGTTATGCGGGACGGGCGAGGGCCCGGTTCCGGCGTGACGTCGTTGGGGGTTGGCAGGCGATGGTGGTGCGGCAGCACAGGTGCGAAGGCGCGGCACTGGCTGTCCGCGCGCTGGCCGTGGCAGGCGTGTTCGCGGTGCTGGCCGGCTGTTCCGGCGGGGGGAGCGGGACGGTCGCGGGCGCTCCGGCGGACGAGCCGCCCGCGCGGGTGCTCGACCGGGCGGCGGACGTGCTCGCCGAATCCGGAGGGGCGGAGACCAACACCTCGATGGAGACCTCGGCCGGTGGCACCAGGGTGACCATCCGGGGCCAGGGGGCGTACGACTTCCGCAGGCAGCTCGGCCGGATCAAGGTGGTGCTGCCGAAGGACGCCGCCGGGACGGACGAGCACCGGCCGATCACCGAGCTGCTGACGCCCGGCGCGCTCTACATGAAGAACCGGGGTGCCGGGGTCCCGGAAGGCAAGTGGGTGCGGATCGACACCACGGTGCTGGCGGACGGCAACCTCGTCACCGGCGGGGTCACCGACCCGATGGCCGCCGCCGAGCTGCTGCGCGGGGCCCGGGGTGTGACGTACGTGGGGCGGACCGAGCTGGCGGGCATCGGGGTCCGCCACTACCGGGGGACGGCGGACATCGGCAGCGCGGCGGGGGCCGCCTCGCCCCTGTCGCGGGCGGCGCTGTCCGCCGCGGCGGACGGGTTCCGCACGCACGCGGTGCCCTTCGACGCCTACCTGGACGACGAGGGCCGGCTCCGGAAGGTGCGCCACCGCTTCACCTTCGCGGCCGAGGGCCCGGCGGTGACGGTGGTCTCGACGATGCTGCTGTACGGGTTCGGAACGCCGGTCGCCGTGGAGTTGCCGGACGGGGCGGACCTCTACACGGGCGAGATCCGGCAGAGCTGAGACGGTGGCGGTGGCGGTGGTGACGGCGGCAGGGGGCGTGACGGCGGCAGGGGGTTCGGGTCGGCACCCCGGCCCGTACCGATGGCTGGTTTTCGACGTTCGTACGGGTTCGGGCGGGGTGTCCGCAGGGGCAACCGGCCAGGCGTACGGGTGTTCGGTGGGGGAGAGCAGTCCTCTTGGGAGGGGCCGAAATGGCCCGTCCGTGTCATGCGCGCGGCGCTTGCCGGTCCCTACGCTTGGAGTCTGTGCGCCGAAGGACTCTCCCGTGATCCGTGGTGGATCAGTGTGCGGCGTCGGACGCGGTGCATCGCGGGGCAAAGGGGCGTGCGCATCCGGGATGTATGCGGACGTTCCGGCAACGCGGCCGGGGCCGGTCCGAACGGAAGGCCCCGGGTTCCACGGCCGTGGTCGCGCATCCGCCAGGGACCGCGGGACAGCCCCGAGGGCCGGCGACGGCAGAGAGAAGAGGTGACGCAGGTGATGACGCTCAGCGCTCCGAACGCACAGGAGTACGTGGCCCTCGCCGAGATCGAGCTCTGCGGCGAGCTGATGATCGCCGCATCCTCCAGCCCCGAGGACCGGCTCAGCCCGGACCGCATCGACGAGGTGCTCAACGCGGGCGAGGCCGCCGGTCCGTCCGGCGGCATCCCTCACCAGTCCGAACGCAGGTCCTGACCCGCCCGGACCGAGTGGCACGTGTCACGTGCGCGGAGAGGCGGACCGGAAGCGCGCGGGAGGCTGGCCGGAGATCGCACCGGGGCCGGCCCGGGACGCACGGGGCATCGGCCGGGAGGCCGCGCAGGTGTCGGGCAGGGGCCGCACGGGAGTCGGACCGGGGCCGGACTGGTGTCGCACCGGCGCAGCGCCCGGACGTACGGGGCGTCAGGTGCGGAGCAGGCGGGCGATGGCCCTGGTGGCCTCGTCGACCTTCGCGTCGATCTCGTCCCCGCCCTTGACGGCGGCGTCGGCGACGCAGTGGCGGAGGTGTTCCTCCAGCAGCTGGAGCGCGAAGGACTGCAGCGCCTTGGTGGACGCCGAGACCTGGGTGAGTATGTCGATGCAGTAGGTGTCCTCGTCCACCATCCGCTGGAGACCGCGGATCTGACCCTCGATCCGGCGCAGGCGTTTGAGGTGCTCGTCCTTCTGGTGGTGGTAGCCGTGGACGCCCCGGTCGTGGTCGGTGACGACACCGGCCGGACCCGCGGGCGGGGTCCCGGCGGGGTCCGGGGAGGTGGGGCCGGTCTGGCCGGCGGCGTCGGTGGTGGTCATGGGGTCCTCCCGTTGTGTCGTACCCGGCCGTGTCGGCGACCGGGTCCGCGGTCGTGCCGGTGACCGCCGCAGTGACCGGGCCGGCGACCGCGGCGGCGACCGGGCAGGCGGTCGCACCCACTCCGACCGGCCGTGTCGCCGGATGCCGCCCGGACTCTTCCCCGGCTGTATACCCCGGGCGGGTATAGGGTAACGAATCGAGCCGAAACGTGACCCGGGGGCCGTGCTGATCACGCTGGTGGATGGGCGACACTGAAGAATGCCGGTTAGCCGTGGCCGGATGATGCGCCTAGCATCAGCCTGACCGAACCCAAAGCATCCCGAGGACCCCACGTGCGCTTTCGTCTGACCCCCAGGGAGACGAGCTTCTACGACATGTTTTCCGCATCAGCGGACAACATCGTCACGGGCTCGAAACTCCTGATGGAACTGCTCGGAGCGGATTCTTCCTCCCGGGCCGAGATCGCGGAGCGCATGCGGGCGGCCGAGCACGCGGGGGACGATGCCACCCACGCGATCTTCCACCAGCTGAACTCCTCCTTCATCACGCCGTTCGACCGCGAGGACATCTACAACCTCGCCTCGTCGCTCGACGACATCATGGACTTCATGGAGGAGGCCGTCGACCTGGTCGTTCTGTACCAGGTGGAGGAGCTTCCGAAGGGTGTCGAGCAGCAGATCGAGGTGCTGGCCCGGGCGGCGGAGCTGACCGCCGAGGCCATGCCGGGGCTGCGGACCATGGACAACCTCACCGAGTACTGGATCGAGGTCAACCGGCTGGAGAACCAGGCGGACCAGATCCACCGCAAGCTGCTCGCCCACCTCTTCAACGGCAAGTACGACGCCATCGAGGTGCTCAAGCTGAAGCAGATCGTGGACGTGCTGGAAGAGGCGGCCGACGCGTTCGAGCACGTCGCCAACACCGTGGAGACCATCGCGGTCAAGGAGTCCTGACTTCAGTGGACACCTTTGCGCTGATCGTGACCGTTGCTGTCGCGCTCGGCTTCACGTATACGAACGGCTTCCACGACTCCGCGAACGCCATCGCCACCTCGGTCTCCACGCGGGCGCTGACCCCGCGGGCGGCTCTGGCGATGGCCGCGGTGATGAACCTGGCCGGTGCGTTCCTCGGGCAGGGCGTCGCGAAGACGGTCAGCGAGGGGCTCATCGCCACGCCCGAGGGTTCGAAGGGGATGGGCATCCTCTTCGCTGCGCTGGTCGGCGCGGTCATCTGGAACCTTGTGACCTGGTACTTCGGTCTGCCGTCCTCCTCCTCGCACGCCCTCTTCGGCGGCATGGTCGGAGCGGCGCTGGCCGGCGGGACGATGGTGCACTGGGACGGGGTGCTGGAGAAGATCGTCATCCCGATGTTCCTCTCCCCGGTCATCGGCCTGGTCGTCGGCTATCTCTTCATGGTCGCGATCATGTGGATGTTCCGGAAGGCCAATCCGCACAAGGCCAAGCGCGGTTTCCGGATCGCGCAGACGGTCTCGGCGGCTGCCATGGCCCTCGGCCACGGTCTCCAGGACGCGCAGAAGACGATGGGTATCGTCGTGATGGCCCTGGTCATCGCCGACGTCGAGGGTCCGAACGACGAGATCCCGGTCTGGGTCAAGATCGTCTGTGCCCTGATGCTCTCGCTCGGTACGTACGCGGGCGGCTGGCGCATCATGCGCACGCTCGGCCGGAAGATCATCGAGCTGGACCCGCCGCAGGGCTTCGCGGCCGAGATGACCGGCGCGTCGATCATGTTCGGTTCGTCGTTCCTCTTCCACGCCCCGATCTCCACCACGCACGTCATCACCTCCGCGATCATGGGTGTCGGCGCGACCAAGCGGGTCAACGCGGTCCGCTGGGGCGTCGCCAAGAACATCATCCTGGGCTGGTTCATCACCATGCCTGCGGCGGCACTGGTCGCCGCGGCGAGCTACGGCATCGTGTATCTGCTCTTCGGCTGACACGTGACGGCCGGGTGCACGAACCGCCTGGTGCACGGACCGCCTGGTGCACGGACCGCCGGGTGCACGAACCGCCGGGCGCACGGACCGCCGAGGCCAAAACCCTTCGTATGTGGGGCCGCCCCCGTTCTCTTCGCAGAGAACGGGGGCGGCCCCTTTTCGGCCTTACGGTGGCACCGCCATGCAGCACCGCGAGGCTGTTCGGGGTCCGCCGCCCGGGGTGTCCGGGGCGGCGGCGGAGGGCTGGACCGGTTCGTCCGAAGCGGCCCGAGACCTGGTGCGGGCTTATCCGAAGCGGCCCGAGATGTAGTCCTCGGTGGCCTGGACCGAGGGGTTGGCGAAGATCCGTTCCGTCTCGTCTATCTCGATGAGACGGCCCGGCTTGCCGACCGCGGCGAGGTTGAAGAAGGCCGTGCGGTCGGAGACGCGCGCCGCCTGCTGCATGTTGTGCGTCACGATGACGATCGTGAAGCGCTCCTTCAGCTCGCTGATCAGGTCCTCGACCGCGAGGGTCGAGATCGGGTCGAGCGCGGAGCAGGGCTCGTCCATCAGCAGGACCTCGGGCTCGACCGCGATGGCGCGGGCGATGCAGAGTCGCTGCTGCTGGCCGCCGGAGAGGCCGGAGCCGGGCTTGTTCAGGCGGTCCTTGACCTCGTTCCAGAGGTTGGCGCCCTGGAGCGACTTCTCGACGACGTCGTTCAGCTCGCTCTTGCGGTACTTGCCGTTCAGCCTCAGGCCCGCCGCGACGTTGTCGAAGATCGACATGGTCGGGAACGGGTTGGGGCGCTGGAAGACCATGCCGACCGTGCGGCGCACGGAGACCGGGTCGACGTTCGATCCGTACAGGTTCTCGTCGTCGAGCAGCACCTTGCCTTCGACGCGGCCACCGGGGGTGACCTCGTGCATCCGGTTCAGGGTGCGCAGGAAGGTGGACTTGCCGCAGCCGGAGGGGCCGATGAAGGCCGTCACGGAGCGGGGTTCCACGGTCATCGAGATGTCCTCGATGGCCTTGTGGGAGCCGTAGTAGGCGGTGAGGCCGCTGACGTCGATGCGCTTCGCCATCTGAATCACTGCTTCTTTCGTGGCCGCGGTCAGCGGCTGGTCTTCGGGGCCTTCCAGCGGGCGATGCCGCGGGCCACCAGGTTGAGGATCATGACGAAGGCGATCAGCACCAGTGCCGCACCCCAGGCGCGGTCGTACGACGCCTCGGAACCGACCTTGTACTGCTCCCAGATGTAGTAGGGGAGCGAGGACTGCGGGTCGCTGAAGGGGTTGGTGTTGATCAGCTGGCTGCCGAAGACGAGCAGGATGATCGGCGCGGTCTCACCGGCGACGCGGGCGATGGCGAGCATGACGCCCGTGGCGATGCCGCCGATCGCGGTCGGCAGGACCACCTTCAGGATGGTGCGCCACTTCGGGATGCCGAGGGCGAAGGACGCCTCGCGCAGCTCGTTCGGGACGAGCTTGAGCATTTCCTCCGTGGAGCGGACCACGACCGGGATCATCAGGATCGACAGGGCGAGCGAGCCCATGAGGCCGGAGGGCCCCAGGTCGGCCATGAGCATGATCGACAGGATGAAGAGGCCGGCGACGATGGACGGGATGCCGGTCATCACGTCGACGAAGAAGGTGACGGCCTTGGCGAGGGCGCCCCTGCCGTACTCGACCAGGTAGACGGCGGTGAGCAGGCCGATCGGCGCGGAGATGACGGTGGCGATGCCGACCTGCTCCAGGGTGCCGATCAGTGCGTGGTAGACGCCGCCGCCGGGCTCGGTGGAGAGCACACCGGCCATCGAGTGGGTGAGGAAGTAGCCGTCGAGGACCTTCGCGCCGCGGCTCACCGTCGTCCAGACGAGGGAGGCGAGCGGGACGACCGCGAGGATGAAGCAGACCCAGACGACGCTGGTCGCGAGGCGGTCCTTCGCCTGGCGCTGGTTCTCGATCACGGTGGTGGTGACGTAGGAGATCGCCAGGAAGAGCAGCGCGGCGATCAGGCCCCACTGGACGTGGCTGTCGAGTCCGGCCGCGGCGCCGATGCCGACTCCGAGGACGATCGCGGCGGCGGCGAAGCCGAGGGGGGCCCAGCGGGGGAGGGCGCGGCTGCTGAGGGCGCCCCGGGACGGGGTCCGGCGGTCCTGGACGCCGGTCGGTGCGTGGCTCATGCGTTGGCCCCCGAGTACTCCTTGCGGCGGGCGATGATGAGCCGGGCCGCGCCGTTGACCAGCAGGGTGAGCACGAAGAGGACGAGACCGGAGGCGATCAGGGCGTCACGCCCGAGCTGGGTGGCCTCGTCGAACTTCGCGGCGATGTTCTGGGCGAAGGTGCCGCCGCCCGGGTTGAGCAGGTGGAACGAGATGAGGAAGCTGGGCGAGAGGACCGTGGCGACGGCCATCGTCTCGCCGAGCGCGCGCCCGAGGCCGAGCATCGAGGCGGAGATGACGCCGGAGCGCCCGAAGGGCAGCACCGAGAGGCGGATGACCTCCCAGCGGGTGGCGCCCAGTGCCAGGGCGGCTTCCTCGTTCATCCGGGGGACCTGGAGGAAGACCTCGCGGCTGACGCTGGTCACGATCGGCAGGATCATGATCGCGAGCAGGATGCCGACGGTGAAGAGCGAGCGGGCGACGCCGACCTCGGTCTTCTCGAAGAGGTAGGTCCAGCCGAAGTACTGGTCGAGCCAGAGGTTGAGGCCCTCCAGGTGCGGGACCAGGACGAGGGCGCCCCAGATGCCGTAGACGATCGAGGGGACCGCGGCGAGCAGGTCGACGACGTAGGAGAGGGGGGCGGCCAGCTTGCGCGGCGCGTAGTGCGAGATGAAGAGGGCGATGCCGACGGCGACCGGGACCGCGATGACCATCGCGACGATCGAGCTGACGACGGTGCCGAAGAGCAGGACCGCGATGCCGAAGACCGGCGGGTCGCCCGCCGGGTTCCAGTCGAAGGTGGTGAGGAAGTTGCCCTCGTCCTTCGAGACGGCGAGCGCGGCGCGGTAGGTGAGGAACACGGCGATGGACGCCATGATCACCAGGAGCAGGATGCCCGAGCCCCGGGAGAGGCCGAGGAAGATCTTGTCGCCGGCGCGGCCGGTGGACTTCGCCGGGCGGGTCTGACGGGCCGGCGGGGCCGGTGGGATGTCTATCGGTGTGGTGGAGGCCATGGTCTTTCCGGTCTGTGTGGGGGAGCGGGGCTCCCCTGGCGGCGGTGCACCGGATGGGATCGCGCGGCGGCCGGTCGGTGGCCGAGGCCCTCGCGGGTCTGCTGCCGTACCGGCCGCCGGTCGTTCGTGTCCGTACGGCCCGGTCCGGGTCGGGGCCGGGCCGTACGGGCTTCCGCCGGAGGCGGAGGGGGGTGGAGCGGGTCGAGCGGTGGAGCGGTGATTACGAGAGGGCGGCGATGGTCTCGCGGACCTTCGTGTTGATCTCGGCCGGGATCGGCGCGTAGCCGGCCTCGGTGAGGACCTTCTGGCCCGCGTCGGAGGCGGTGTAGGTCAGGAAGGACTTGACCGTCGGGAGGGTCTCGGCCTTGTTGCCGGTGTCGCAGACGACCTCGTAGGTGACGAGGACGATCGGGTAGGCGTTCTCGGCCTTGGTGGTGTAGTCGAGGTCGAGCGCCAGGTCCTTGCCGGTGCCCTTGATCTTGGCGGCGGCGATGGCGGCGGAGGCGTTCTCCGGGGTGGCCTTGACCGGGGCGGAGGCGCCGGTGTTGATGTCGACGGTGGAGATCGACTGCGAGGTGGCGTAGGAGAGCTCGAAGTAGCCGATCGCGCCGTCGACCTGCTTCACCTGGGCGGCGACACCGGCGGAGCCGGTCGCGGCCTGGCCACCGGGGGCCGGCCACTTCTTCTCGGGCTCGTACTTCCAGTTGTCACCGGCGGTGGCGGCGAGGTACTTGCCGAGGTTCTGCGTGGTGCCGGAGTCCTCGGAGCGGTGGAAGGGCTGGATCGCCTTGTCCGGCAGCTTGACGCCCGGGTTGAGCTTGGCGATGGCCGCGTCGTTCCACTTCTTGATCTTCGTGTCGAAGATCTTCGCGAGGGTGGGGGCGTCCAGCGTCAGGCTGTCGACACCTTCGAGGTGGAAGCCGATCGCGATCGGGCCGCCGACCATCGGGAGGTTGATGCCCTGGCCGGTCTTGCAGATCTTCTTCGAGTCGGCGACCTCTTCCGGCTTCAGCGCGGAGTCGGAGCCGGCGAAGCCGACGGTGCCCTGGTTGAAGGCGATGATGCCCTCACCGGAGGAGGAGGACTTGTAGTTGACCTCGACGCCGGAACAGGCGGCCATGTAGTTCTTCACCCAGAGGTCCACGGCGTTCTTCTGCGCGCTGGAACCGGAGGCGAGGAGCTGGCCGGTGGCGCCGTCGCAGGAGATGTCCGAGGCGGCGGCCGAGGCGGACTGGCTGGACCCGCCGGTCGTGCTGCTGCTGGTGGTGTTGTCGTCCGAACCGCACGCCGTGAGGACCAGGGCGCCGGAGACGGCGAGGGCACCGAGCGCGGTGGCACGAAGCCGGTTCTTGCGCTGAAGCTTCACTTTCGGGTGTTCCTTCCAGGAGCCGCCGTGGTCGATACGTTCTACGACGGCGTGCGATGAGGAATGGTGTGTTGGCTGGGTGCCTCGCACCGTGTAAGTCCGAAATTAGGCAGAACAGGTGAAGCGCCCTACGGGAGGGAGTGAACGGAAGGTGAACCGTGTCGGACGGTGCGGGGTCGCGGGCGCGCGTGACGCCCCGGGAGCCGTCCGGCCCGGGGTGAGGGAGTGTGCACCGTGTTGACGCGCGGGAGCGGCCGGGGAGGGCGGCGCGCCGCCGCGTCGACGCGTGCGGGAGCGGCCGGGGCGGGGGAGCGTGGCGCCGTGCCGACCGCGCGGGTGGACGGGTCCGCGGGGTGTCCGGCCCGGGGTTCCCGGCCGGTCAGGCGTCCGGCAGGGCGGTGACCAGCGCGTCGAGCGGTACCCGGTCGGCGGGGCGGGTCAGCCGGTCGCGGGCGGCGGCGGGGGAGAGCCAGGCGACGCGGTCCACCTCGTCGTTGGGGACGAAGGCGCCGCCGGTGGCGGGGGCCTCCCAGTAGAAGACTTCCTTGGGGTGCCCGTTCACCTCGTAGCGCAGGGTCGGCAGCGCGGCGCCGGGCTCGCAGTGGTGGCCGGTCTCCTCCAGGACCTCGCGCACCGCCGCCTCCCGCGCGCTCTCGCCGCGCTTCAGCTTTCCCTTGGGGTGCGACCAGTCGTCGTAGCGCGGCCGGTGCACGAGGCAGACCTCCAGGGCGCCGTCGTACGGGGAGTGGCGCCAGAGCACGCAGCCGGCGGCGAGCACCGGGCCGGGCGAGCTCATGGCGCCGGTACGGCCGCCGCGTACGGCCAGGTCTCGCGGAACACGCAGCGGGCGGCGTCGACCTCGTGGCGCTGGTCGGCGTGGAGGACGCCGAGGGCGTACGCGGTGGCGGGGGCGATGCGCGGGGTGCGGGCCGCCGCCGACGCGGCGGAGGCGGCCTCGGAGGCCTCCCGGTGCAGGTCGAGGGCGTGTTCCGGGCCGGTGAGGACGGGGTCGGGCTCCCCGGCCACGACTTCGTGGGCGTACCGGTGGAGGCGGAGCAGCAGCCGGATCTGGTGCCAGTGCGCGTCGTGCGCCTCGTTGTAGACGTCGGCGGACTCCCCGGGCGGGAGGGCGGCGACGGCGCCGAGCAGCCGGCCGCGGGCGTGTTCGGAGGGGCCGAGGAGGGTTTCGGCGGCGGGGGCGCCGGCCGCGCCGGTGAGCGGGACCTCGGAGGCGAGCAGGGCGACGGAGTCGGCGACGGCGTGGAACCGGGAGGAGCCGAGCGCTTGGAGCGCGGCGGAGTGGGCGCGGGTGCGGGCCAGGGTGAGCTGGCGTTCCAGCAGCGCCCCGGCGCGGGCGGCGCCGACGTCGAGGGCCGCCCGGTCCGTGGCGGTGCCGGACCCCGTGCCGGTGGCGGCGGCCTTGCCGGTGCCGGTGCGGGCGGCCGGGAGGTGGGCGCCGGAGAGCCGGTGGAGCGCTTCGAGGAGGCGCAGGAGCCGGGTGGAGCAGTCGTGCTCGCGGGCGAGGGTGCCGGAGAGCCAGGCCAGCTCGGCGCGGAGCTGGTCGGCCCAGCCGGGGTCGAGGAGCCCCTTGAAGGTGTGCAGGGTGCCGCTGATGCGGCGGGCGGAGCGGCGCAGCGCGCGGGCGGCCTCCTCCGCGCCCCGGCCGCCGGCGTCGGTGGGGGCGCTCTGTTCGCGGTGCAGGCGCAGACTCCGGAGGAAGTCGGCCGCCTGGGCGCGGAGGTAGGGCGCGAGGACCGCCTCGGCGGAGAGTGCCGTGGCGGTACCGGGCGTCTGCTGGTCAGGGCGTCGCACGCCTGCGCCTCCGTGCGTCGATGAGCATTTCCTGTACGTGCCGCAGGGGCTGGCCGTCGGCGTCCGTGGAGTGGCGGGTCCATTCGCCGTCGGGACCCAGGTGCCACGAGGAGGTGGTGTCGGCCATGCCGGTCTCCAGGAGTCGGCTGAGTGCGGCGCGGTGGGCGGGGTCGGTGACCCGGACCAGGGCTTCGATCCGGCGGTCGAGGTTGCGGTGCATCATGTCGGCGCTGCCGAACCAGACCTCGGGTTCGCCTCCGTTGCCGAAGGAGAAGAGCCGCGAGTGTTCGAGGAAGCGGCCGAGTATCGACCGGACCCGGACGTTCTCGGAGAGGCCGGGGACGCCGGGGCGGATCGCGCAGATGCCGCGTACCCAGATGTCCACGGGGACGCCGGCCTGCGAGGCCCGGTAGCAGGCGTCGATGATCGCTTCGTCGACCATGGAGTTGACCTTGAAGCGGACGTAGGAGGGGCGCCCGGCGCGGTGGTGGGCGATCTCCTTGTTGATGCGGGCGACGAGCCCGTCGCGGAGGGACTTGGGGGCGACGAGCAGGCGGCGATAGGTCTCGCGGCGGGAGTAGCCGGAGAGCCGGTTGAAGAGGTCGGAGAGGTCGGCGCCGACCTGGGGGTCGGCGGTGAGCAGGCCGATGTCCTCGTAGAGCCGGGCCGTCTTGGGGTGGTAGTTGCCGGTGCCGACGTGGGAGTAGCGGCGCAGGGTGTCGCCCTCCTGGCGGACGACGAGCGACAGCTTGCAGTGGGTCTTCAGCCCGACGAGGCCGTAGACGACGTGGCAGCCGGCCTCTTCGAGCTTGCGGGCCCACTTGATGTTGGCCTGTTCGTCGAAGCGGGCCTTGATCTCGACGAGGACGAGGACCTGCTTGCCGGATTCGGCGGCGTCGATGAGGGCGTCCACTATCGGGGAGTCGCCGGAGGTGCGGTAGAGCGTCTGCTTGATCGCCAGTACGTCCGGGTCGCCCGCCGCCTGTTCCAGGAACGCCTGGACGGAGGTGGAGAAGGAGTCGTACGGGTGGTGGAGGAGGACGTCGCGTTCGCGGAGGGCGGCGAAGACGTCCGGCGCGGACGCGGATTCGACCTCGGCGAGGTCGCGGTGGGTGCCGGCGATGAACTTGGGGTACTTCAGCTCCTGCCGGTCCAGCGACGCTATGCCGAAGAGCCCGGTGAGGTCGAGCGGGCCGGGCAGCGGGTAGACCTCGGCGTCGGTGACCTTCAGCTCGCGGACGAGCAGGTCGAGGACGTAGGGGTCGATGGACTCCTCGACCTCCAGGCGGACCGGCGGGCCGAAGCGGCGCCGCATGAGTTCCTTCTCCAGGGCCTGGAGGAGGTTCTCGGCGTCGTCCTCCTCGACCTCCAGGTCCTCGTTGCGGGTGACCCGGAACATGTGGTGGGCGAGCACTTCCATGCCGGGGAAGAGCTCTTCGAGGTGGGCGGCGATGACGTCCTCGATGGGGACGTACCGCTGCGGGGACGCCTCCAGGAACCGGGTGAGCAGCGGCGGCACCTTGACGCGGGCGAAGTGGCGGTGGCCGCTGACCGGGTTGCGTACGACGACGGCGAGGTTGAGCGAGAGGCCGGAGATGTACGGGAAGGGGTGCGCCGGGTCCACCGCGAGGGGGGTGAGGACGGGGAAGACGCGCTGGCGGAAGAAGGTGAAGAGGCGGGCCTGTTCCTTCTCCGTCAGGTCGGGCCAGCGGATCAGCTGGATGCCCTCGTCGGAGAGGGCGGGGGCGATGTCCTGCTGGTAGCAGGCGGCGTGCCGGGCCATGAGCTCGCGGGAGCGGGTCCAGATCTGTTCCAGGACCTCGCGGGGCTGGAGTCCGGACGCGGAGCGGGAGGCGACGCCGGTCGCGATGCGGCGCTTGAGTCCGGCGACGCGGACCATGAAGAACTCGTCCAGGTTCGACGCGAAGATGGCGAGGAAGTTGGCCCGTTCGAGGAGGGGGGTCGCGGGGTCCTCGGCCAGTTCGAGAACGCGTTCGTTGAATGCGAGCCAGCTGCGTTCCCGGTCGAGGAAGCGGTCCGCCGGGAGGCTGGCGCCGTCGCGGCGCGGCTCGTAGGAGTCGGCGTCGGCGTCGAGGTCGGGGTCGAGGTCGGCGGCGGTGGAGAACCCCGAGGAGCCCAGCGAGCCCTTGGACACCGCGGGCGGGCGATGAGCGGCGATGGACCCCACCGACGGCTGGGCCGGAGGAGTCGACGAGGCGGGCTGGACCGGGACGTCGGCGCTGGGCTGCTGGCTCATGGACCCATTCTTCCCGCTGAATGGCCCAATGGGCGCGTCGGAGCGGGGAAAGATCGCGGAAGGTCCGGGAGGGTGCCGGGGCTTTCCGTTGCGGGGGGCGGGTACAGCTGGCTGCATTCCGTGAGCGTCGCAAGCGTGTCTGAACGGACGGTAACGGCGACATGACATGCGGGAAGCGGTGTGGACGCGGGGTGGTGGCCCCGGGGGGCGCTCACCTGCCCGTACGCGCCCCCGTGCGGATACCGGGGGCGGGTATGACCGCGTTGTCCGGTTGCCGGGGCGGTGGCGGACCGTGTACGGCCGGGCCGTGCGGGCTCCCCCTCGTGGAGCCCGCACGGCCCGGCGGTGTGCGGGGTGGCCGGTCCCGCGTCAGGCGTGCAGGCGGCGCAGCAGCCGGTGGGCGGCGTACACGGCCAGGGCCGCGACGGCGAGCAGGATGCCGCTCTCGACGAGCTGGAGCGGCCAGTAGTGGGACTTCGGGTGGTAGTCGGCGTACCTGCGGGTCACGCCGAGGGAATCCAGGCAGTCGCCGAACTTTCCGCGTATGGGGAAGCAGGTGCCCATCGGGAGCCGTTCTCCGGTGCCGGTGAGGTAGCCCACCTCGGTCATCCACGCGTCCCGGGGGAACGGGTTGGACCGGGCGAGCGCGTAGGGCCCGTGCACGACCGGCCAGAGGTGGCCGCGCACGTTCTGCAGTACGTGGACCGCGATGCCCTGGGCCGCCGCGGCGAGGGCCATGGCCGCGAAGGCGCGGCGCAGCAGCAGCCCGGCGAGGGTGCCGAGGGCCAGCCCGCAGAGCGCCTGGGCGAAGGGGTAGACGCCGGTCGTGCCGTACACGCTGGTGTCGTGCCAGTACAGGGGGTGGAGCGTGCCCCGGGTCGAGAACCAGGTGCAGACGGTCGTCAGCACGAGCGTGCACGCGACGGTCAGTGCGGCGGGGACGGCGAGTTTCGCGGTGAGCCAGCGGGCGGGGGACACGGACTGGGTCCAGGCGAGGCGGTGCGTGCCGCTCTCCAGTTCGCGGGCGAGGGCGGGGCCCGCCATGAACGCCCCGTACGCGGCGGACAGGACGGCCGTCAGCAGTGCGACCACGCTCAGGGAGTGGTTCAGGCGGTACTGGCTGTCGTCGTAGGCGCGGGTCGACCGGGTGCAGGCGTCGGTCGTGACGGTGTCCACCCGGCAGCCGGTGCGGGCGAAGACGTCGGCGTCGTGGCCGGCCCAGAGGGCGACGGCGACGAGTCCGGCGGCGGTGAGCGCGGTGAGGAGGATCAGCAGCTGGAACGCGCGCCGGTGCTGGCGGACGACGAGCCGGGCGGGCCCGCGCAGTCCGGCGGAGGCGGTGGTGCGGGGGGACGGGCGGGGCGGGGCGAGGGTGCTCATGACGCGTTCACCGTCCGGGAGTCTTCGTCGAGGGGACCGCCGGAGCGGGCGAGGGGGCCGGTGAGGGTCAGGGCCGGGGCGTCGGGGGAGCGGAGGTGCGCGAGCAGCAGCTCTTCCAGGGACGGGGCGGTGACCAGCCAGGCGTCCCGGTCCACCGGGCCTTCGGGGCGTACGAGGGCGGTGACTTGGCGGCCCGTGGTGCGGGACTCGACCACGGTGTGCGGGGTGAGGGCGGCGGCCTGCCCGGTGAGGACGGCGTGCGCGGCGAGGATCTCCTCGGTGTCCCCGGCGAGCCGGATCCGGCCGCCGTCGACGAGGAGGAGGTGGTCGCAGGCGCCCTCCAGCTCGCTGAGGATGTGCGAGGACATGACGATGGTGGTGCCGCGCTCGGCGGCCTCGGCCATCAGCAGTCCCATCAGCCGGTGGCGCACGAGCGGGTCGAGATCGGCCATCGGCTCGTCCAGCAGGAGCAGTTCGGGTTGTTTGCCGAGGGCGAGCGCGAGGGCGAGCCGGGTGCGCGAGCCGCCGGAGAGGGTGCGGACCCGGGCGGTGCGCGGCAGGTCCCCGGCGAACCGCTCGGCGGTCTCCGTGTCCCAGCTGCCGGGGTTGAGCTCGGCGCCCGTCAGCAGGGTCTCCGCGACCGTCAACTGCCCGTAGAGCGGCTTCTCCTGGGCCACGTACCCGATGCGGGTGCGGGCGTGCGCGGGTGTGGTGCCGAGTACCCGCAGGGTTCCCTCGGCGGGCCGGAGGACCCCGGCGGCGAGGGCGAGCAGGGTGGACTTGCCGGCTCCGTTGGGGCCGACGAGGGCGGATATCCGCCCGGTGGGCAGCCGGAAGGAGCAGTGGCGCAGGGCCCACGCGTCCTTCCCTCGCCGGTACGTCGTGCCGAGGCCGTCGGCCTCGATCGCGGCGGTGGTCATGCGTTCGTTTCCCCCTCGATTGCGCTGTCCGGCCCGCGCGCGCTGTCCAGCCCCCAGGCGCTGTCCAGGAGCGTGCCGAAGAGCGCGGTCATGTCGTCGCGTTCCAGTCCGGCGGTGCGCGCCCGGCCGATCCAGTCGGCGAGTTCGGCGCGCAGCGGTGTGTGGGCGTTCTCATGGGCGGCGCCGCCCAGGGTGCGGCGGACGAAGGTGCCGAGGCCGCGCCGGCCCTCGACCAGTCCTTCGCGTTCCAGTTCGCGGTAGGCCTTGAGCACCGTGTTCGGGTTGATCGCGGTGGCTTCGACGACCTCGCGTGCGGTGGGCAGCCGGTCGCCCGGCCGCAGGACGCCCAGCCGGAGCGCCTGCCTGGTCTGCTGGACGATCTGCAGATAGGTGGCTACGCCGCTGCGCCGGTCGATGCGGAACTCGACCGCTGCGGACTCTGCCATGCGGTCAACACCCTTTCACTAGTTGAGTAGTGAAAGGGTGGGGTAAAGAAGGGGCGGCGTCAAGTGACGTCGCCCCTGGGAAAGTTGAGAGTGTGGGTGATCAATGCGGCGCTACCGCACCGAAGATGACGAAATCGCGTTCGGAAAAGGGGAGGGTTACGACTCCGCGCGGAGGGCCGGGACGCCGTGCGGCGGGCGCGACTCCGTGCCGCCGGGCACCACTTACGACTCCGTCCGGTACATCAGGTCGGTCTCGTGCGTGGTGAAGCCCATCCGCTCGTACACCGTCACGGCCGCCACGTTGTCCGCGTCCACGTAGAGCATCGCGTCGGGCAGCCCCTCGGCGGCGAGGTGGCGCAGGCCGATCGCGGTGAGTGCCTTGCCGAGGCCGCCGCCCTGCGCGTCGGGCCGGATGCCGACGACGTAGACCTCGCCGAGGTGCTCCTCGGCGTGGACCTTCGTCCAGTGGAAGCCGATGAGCTCGCCGTCGCGCTCGGCGAGGAAGAAGCCCTTCGGGTCGAACCAGGGCTCGGCCTTGCGGTCGTCGAGGTCCCGTTGGGTGAGGCCGCCCTGCTCCGGGTGGTGGGCGAAGGCGGCGCTGTTCACGGCGAGCCAGGCGGCGTCGTCCTGGCCGGGGACGAAGGTGCGGACGGTGACGCCCTCGGGCAGTACCGGTTCGGCGATGTCGAGCGGGACCAGCGGGCGGCGGAGCTGGCGCAGCTCGCGGAAGAGGCTGAGCCCGAGGACCTGCGAGAGGTGGCGGGCGGCCGGGCCGCCGCCGTGCGCCCACACCCGCAGCCGCTTGCCGCTGGCGGCGAGGAGGGCGGCGCCCAGGGCCCGCCCGTGGCCGTGGCCGCGCTGTTCGGGGAGGACGACGAGCTCGGCGGCCGGGGCCTCCACGGGGTCGGTGTCCTCCAGCTGCGCGTACCCGGCCAGGATGCCGCCGCTGGTCAGCAGCAGGTGGCGTACGCCGGTGCGGTGGCCGCCCCGGAGGTAGAGCCGTCCCTGTTCGGAGACCGCCTGCCGGCCGTCGGTCCGGGCGGCCTCGGCGAGCAGGTCGAGGACGGCGTCGGCCTGGACGGGTGCGAGCACGTCCAGCGTCTGGATCTCGCGGCCGGGGGCGGGGAGGGGTGCGTCAGTCGTCATGCTGTCGAGCGTACGGCGGACGGCCCGCGCGACGGCGGTACGGGCGGGTGGCGGCGGTACGGGCGCGCGGCGGGCCCTCGGCGGGAGGCGGCGGCCCGTCGCCGGCGGGTGGTGCGCCCGGGATGGGCGATATGGCTGACGGGCACCGTTTCTGACGGGAAAGCAACCAGCTCGTAACCCCGAAAGCCTGTCGCGCTACGCGCGTTGACCTTAGGCTGCGGCACGAAAGACACAGACATGTCAACACCATGTGCCTCACGCTGAACACTCACAAGGGGACCGATGTCAGCGACTGTGAAGAAGAACCGCGCAGCCCGGCGGCTGCTCGCCCTGGCGGCCGGTGTGGCCACGGTGAGCGCGCTCGCCGTGTTGCCGGCCGGTGCCCACGGCCGTGGCGACGACCACGGCCACGGCAAGAGCTCCGGCCACGGCCGGCCGGCCGACAGGACGGTCGACGTCCAGCTGCTCTCCTTCAACGACCTGCACGGCAACCTGGAGCCGCCGACGGGCTCGTCCGGCACGGTCTCCGAGATCCAGGCGGACGGCACGACGAAGTCGGTGAGCGCCGGTGGCGTCGAGTACCTCGCCTCCTCGCTGCGCACCGCGCGCAAGGGGCACCCGTACTCCGTCACGGCGGCCGGCGGCGACATGGTGGGCGCGAGCCCGCTGCTCTCCGGTCTCTTCCACGACGAGCCCACCATCGAGGCGCTGAACGGCCTGGACCTGGACGTCACGACGGTCGGCAACCACGAGTTCGACGAGGGCATCGGCGAGCTGACCCGCCTCCAGAACGGCGGCTGCCACCCGGTCGACGGGTGTTACGAGAAGGGCAAGAAGTTCCAGGGCGCGGACTTCCCCTACCTCTCGGCCAACGTCACCAGCGAGAAGACCGGCAAGCCGGTCCTCAAGCCGTACTGGGTGTGGAAGAAGAACGGCGTCAAGATCGGCTTCATCGGGGTGACCCTGGAGGGCACGCCGAACATCGTGACGGCCAACGGCGTCAAGGGACTTCAGTTCCACGACGAGATCGAGACGGTCAACAAGTACGCCAAGGAGCTGGACCGCCAGGGCGTCAAGTCGATCGTCGCGCTGATCCACGAGGGCGGGGCCCCGGCCTCGGGCGCGTACAACTACGACTGCGACAGCCCGGGTGCCGGTGCCGGTGTCTCCGGTCCGATCGTGGACATCGCCAAGGGCATCTCCCCGAAGGTCGACGCGCTGGTCACCGGCCACACCCACACCGCGTACGTCTGCACCATCCCGGACCCGGCGGGCAAGCCGCGCATGGTCACCTCGGCGGCGTCCTTCGGCAAGCTCTACACGGACACCACCCTCACCTACGACCGCCGGACCAACGACATCGTGCGCACGTCGGTGAAGTCGGCGAACCACGTCGTCAGCCGTGACCAGGCCCCGGCCTCGGACATGACCGCGCTCATCGCCCGCTGGAACGCGCTGGCCGCCCCGATCGCGAGCCGCCCGCAGGGCTACATCTCCGCCGACATCAACGGACGCGGCTCCACGGCACTGGAGAAGCCGCTCGGCGACCTGATCGCCGACGCCCAGGCGGAGGGCCTGGCCCCCGCCGACCAGGGCGGCGCGCAGGTGGCGTTCATGAACCCGGGCGGCATCCGCGCCGACCTCGTCTACGCGTCGGCCTCCGGTGAGGGCGACGGGGTGGTGACGTACGGCGAGTCGTTCACCGTGCAGCCGTTCACCAACATGATGAACGTCGTCGACCTGTCCGGCGCCAACCTGATCGCCGCGCTCCAGCAGCAGGTCAGCGGCCTGAACGAGGCCAGTCCGAAGATCCTCCAGGTCTCGAAGGGGCTGACGTACACGCTGGACCTGACGAAGACCGGCGCCGCCCGCGTCTCTGCGGACAGCGTCAAGCTGAACGGTGAGGCGATCGACCCGGCGAAGACCTACCGCGTCGCGATGAACGAGTTCCTCGCGGGCGGCGGCGACGGCTTCCCGGCCCTCGCCCTCGGCACGAACAAGCTGGTCGGCCCCTCCGACCTGGACCTGTTCAACGCCTACCTGGCGGCCCACTCCACGGCCTCCGCCCCGCTGGCCCCGCCGGTCACGGACCGGATCACGATCGTGCAGTAGCGGTTCCGCAGTTCCGTAGTTCCGCGGTGTGGGGGCGGTGGGCCGAGGACGGCCCACCGCCCCTTTCGCTGCGAGCCCTGCCGACGCGCTACAGGCGCGAACCGAGGGATCTGCGTGGACTGCTCGACCGCTTGACGGTCGGCGGAGCCCCCAGTTCGCCGCCGAGGTCCGTCGACGCGTCTGCGGGAAGTTGCCCGTCCGGGGCGGAGCCGGTGTTCCGGGCACTCGGTGCGACGCGTGGCTCCGGAACCGCCGCGCCCTCCCCGTTCGTCATGGACGGGCATGAGCGAGAATCCGTTGGTACGCGCATGAGTGCCGTCGATCGCCCCAGCGACACACCCGGCTGCCTTCTCGCCGGACTCGGCGCGGTGGCCGCGCCGTTGCTGTGGGCGCCGAAAGCGGCCATCAACGTCGACGGCGGGCTCGAGGGCCACGCACGGGACCTGAGCGTGCTCTACCTCGATCTGCCGCTGATCGTCCTCGGCGGGGCCCTTCTTCCGGTACTGGCCTGGGCGCTGACGCGCCGCTGGACGTACCGGCCCTGGGTGCCGGTCCTGGTGGGGGTGGCGGCCTTCGCCCTCGGGAGCTGGGGGCTCCTGGAGTGGTGGGAGCCGCGCGGGGAGATCTGGGGCGACGCGTAGGGCCCGCCGCCCCGACCTCCCGCGCACGGACCGCACGGACCGCACGGACCGCACGGACCTCCCGCGCGGCTCCCTTCCTCACCGTCCCGACGCGTACCGGGGGAAGGCGACCGTGAGGGCGAGCAGGAGGGCGGCGGTGCTGACGGCCCACGCTCCCGGGCTGGAGGCCGGGTAGAGGGTCAGCGCCCACCAGGTGTGGGCGTCGAGGCCGTCCGGGGTGTGGGTCCGTCCGAGTGCGAGGTCGACGACGAGGTACAGCAGCGCGACCGCGGTGCCCGCCGCCTCGTTGGCGGCTCGCCGGACGAGGAGGGCGAGGGCGAGCAGCACGAGGACGTTGCGGGCGACGGCCATGCCCGCCGACGCCCCGGCGGCGAGCGCCAGCGCGCCGGTGAGCAGGACGGCTCCCTGGTCCAGGAGCCGTACCGGTACCACCGCGGTGAGCTCCGCGTCGGCGAGGCGCCGTTCCAGGCAGTACATGACGGCGATGACGGCGAGCAGCGGCGTGAAGTGGGCGAGCGGGGCGCCGTTCAGGCCGTTGCTGAGGCTGGGGACGGGGACGTCGACGGTGCCCGCGGTCGTGCACACCAGGACGAGGAGGGCGAGGGCCAGGGGCGGGACCCACCACTGCCGTACGGCGACCAGGTGGCGGTTCATGACACGGCCCGGCAGTGCCGCCCGCTGACCGCGGCGTCGGTGAACCAGGTGGCCTGGGCGGCGGCGGGCCGGGCCCGGACCTTCTGGAGCGCTTCCCACTCGGGGGGCGGCAGCGCCGCCTGTACGGACCGCGCGTCCACGCCGTCGACGAGGGCGGCCCAGGCGGCGGCGGTCGACCCGGGCCGGCGGCAGTCGGTGCGCCCGGCGGTCGCGGCGGTGCCGGTGACGGCGGATTCCGCGAGGTCGGCCGCGTACTGGTCGGGGGAGGGCGGCCTGCCTTCGCGCGGGGGCGGCGACCAGTACAGGGGCCAGGTGCCCGGGGCGAGCGGCCGTTCGGCGGAGGCGAGGCGCAGTTCGCGGGGGGCGGGTATCCCGGCGGCGGCGAGGCGGCGGACCGGTTCCAGGATCTCGTCGCGGATCGTCGCGGCGTGCGGGGCGTACTCCGGCGGCACGCAGACGCGGGGCGCGGATCCGACGCAGGTCAGGGCGGTGGTGCGGGGGGTGCTGGGGGCGGTGTCGCCCCAGTCGATGACCAGCGCCCGGCCGGTGGCGAGGGTGGCGGCCACGAGGGCGACGGCGGCCACCGCGGCGAGCGGGCGGGGGCGCAGCGCGGTGGCGGCCTGGCAGGCGAGGACCAGTCCGGCGACGACACCCCAGGGCACCAGGTAGGCGGCGGGGGAGCGCAGGTCGGTGATGGTCGACATCCGGTCGACGTAGCCGCCCATGTGCCGGACCCAGAGGGCGTCCATGGAGGCCGGCATCGACAGCCAGGCCCAGCAGACGAGGGCGACCGCGGGGGCCGTGACGCTCGCGGGGGCGACGCTGCCGAGGCGGCGGCCGATGAGGAGCCAGCCGAGGGAGATGACGAGGAGGTGGGCGACGGCGAGCCATCCGGCCGCGCCGCCGGGGAACACACCGGTCTCGTGGTGGGCGATCGCGAGTGACGCGGCGACGAGGACGAGCAGCAGGGCGAGGACGGGGGACGCGGACCGCAGGAACCGGCGTACCGGTCCGCGCAGGGCGGTGCTGTCCAGGGCCCGCAGGACGCGGTGGCGTCCGGCTTCCCAGGCGGCTGCGGCGGCGACGGCGGGGGCGATCACCACCAGGGCGCGGGCGGCGAGTTCGCCGGATTCGACGCCGTATCCGGACGGTTCGGTGAAGACGGCGTCGTCGATGTAGAGGGCGGCGTAGACCAGGACGGGCAGGAGCAGCCAGGGCGCGGAGGACGAGCGCAGGTTCGCCCAGGAGACCCTCATTCGCCGGCCTCCAGGAGCGAGGCGTACGCGCTCTCCAGACGTCGGCCCGGAGCGCAGTCCGGTGCGGCGTGGGCCTCGAATTTCCCCACGGTGCCGCGGAATCGGGGCTTCCCCGCTTCGAGGACGACGACTTCGTCGAATGCCTCGTCCAGATCGGTGATGTCGTGGGTGGAGACGATGACGTGGACCCGGCCGCGCAGTTGGATCAGAATGTCGAGAAAGCGTCGTCGTTGTTGCGGGTCGAGTCCGACGGTTGGTTCGTCCAGGAGTAATAATTCCGCGTCGTGGACGAGTGCTTGGGCGATGGCGATCCGTTGCCGTTGGCCGCCGGACAGTGTTGTGGTCTTGTGGTCGGCCTTTTCCGCGAGACCGACCGTGTCGATCGCTTTCGCCGCCGCTTGCCAGGCGTCGCGTTCCCGCATTCCTTTGAGCCAGCCGACATGGGCCACGTGCTCGCGGCAGGTGAGTCCGGAGAGGAATCCGGGATGCTGGGGCAGCCAGGAGACTTTCTTCCGGTATGCGCCGGCCTGGCTCCGCTCGGAGGGATCGAGCCGGCCGTACCGCACGTTCCCCGCGAGCGGGCGGTAGGCGCCGGCCCCCAGGGTGAGCAGGGTGCTCTTTCCGGCCCCGTTGGGGCCGAGGAGGACGGTGTGGCCGGGGGAGAAGGCCAGGTCGAGCCGGTCGAGAACCGGCCGGGACCTGCGGCCGTAGCCGAAGGTGCAGGACTGGTAGTGCAGGGGCATGGACTTCTCTCATGTGCTGGTAGGGGCCCGTGCGCGGTGGTGGGCCCCCGGGAAGGCGGGCCCACCACCGCGCGGCGGGCGGAGGACGGAGCAGGAGGGCAGGTACGCGTCGACGTCCGGCACACCCGGTCCGGCAGACCCGGTTCGGCACACCCGGTTCGGCGCGGAACCGCCGGTGGACGGGCCCGCCCGCAGGTGGCCACCCGTACGGAACCGTCAGTACGTGATGGTCAGCGAGTTGACCCACACGTTGACGCCCGTCATGCCGGAGTTGACGACGAAGTAGTACGAGCCCGAGCCGTGGTCCACCCAGGTGCCGGTGGACACGGCCGTGGAGCTGGTGAAGCAGTTGGTGAAGTACCCGTTGACGTACGCCGGGTCGATACCGAGGACGTCCTTGCGGAGCAGGATGTGCATCCCGGTGTCGGTGTAGTTGTCCCGGCAGCCGGTGAACTTGATGACGGTGGTACCGCCGCTGTCGTTCCACCGGGAGGACTCGAATCCCGGACTGACGTTCGACAGGTAGCTGGTGTAGCTCGACGCCTCGGCGGGCGAGGCGACGAAGCCGAGGACGGCGGTGGCGCCGAGAACGGCGACGCCTGTGCGGCGACTGGAATCACGCAGAGCCGCTAAGCGCGAAGATCTCATGTTCTTCCTCCCGTTGTTCCTGCACGGACAGCGCATGCTAGGTACGCGCCGAGATCGAGAACAACGTCCTTTCCGAGCTTGTCCGTTTCTCGCCGACGCCCTATCGGGCCATGGTGGCGTGAAGCGTAGGGAAGCCGGAAAACCGGAGGATCACCGGTGGGGAGCGGATGGAACGACTCCGGAGTCGGGGTTTCTTGAACCGGAACGCGTAGGGTTAATTCCTTTTCTCTTTCGCTCGGGCTCCGACATGCGGAGTATCTCGCACGGTTGTGGGCCGGTGGGGCGGAATTACACATACGACTCCGAAACGCGCCGTTGCACGCCGGGTGCGCGCCACCCGGCGCACGGGCCCGGCCGGTGCGTCGGCCGGCCGCCCCGCCGAGGACCCGCCCCGGTGGGTGCGGCTCGGGCGGGGCACGGCCGTCGGCTCTGTTTCAGGCCCAGTTCGGCCGGTCGGAGCCCCAACGGGTGGGCGCCCGGCGCCACGTCGCGGGAGCACCCTCGTAGCCGATCGGGGGCACGGCGTGGCGCAGCGACCCGTAGGCCGACGGGGTGTCCGTGAGCCAGGCCTCGGGGTCGTAGTCGTCCGTCCCGGTGTGCACGGGGGTGGGGACGATGCCGTGCGTCAGCCAGGCCGCGGTGCCGGCCAGGGAGAAGCGCAGGTGCCGTCCGGCGCCGTCGGTCCGGCGGTCGCTCAGCGCACGGAGGACGGCGGCGGCGAGCAAATACCCGGTGCCGTGGTCCAGCGCCTGCGCGGGCAGCGCGCCGGGGCGGCCGTCGGCCGTCGCCTCGATCGTGGAGATACCGGTACCGGCCTGGACCAGGCTGTCGAAGCCCCGGCGGTCCGCCCAGGGGCCGGACCATCCCCAGGCGCAGAGCTGGGCGACGATCAGGCCGGGGCGCCGGGCCAGGAGCGCGTCGGGGCTCAGCCCGTGCCGGTCCAGTGCGCCGGGACGGTAGGCGGTCACCACCACGTCCGCTTCGGCGAGCAGCGCCTCGAAGGCCCGGCCGTCCTCGGGGGTGGCGAGGTCCAGCAGGGTGGAGCGCTTGCCCTGACCGGTGTCGGCGTGCGCGTCCTCGTCCTCCCGGAGCCAGGGGGCGTCCACCCGCAGCACGTCGGCGCCCAGCAGCGCGAGGGTGCGGGAGGCGACGGGCCCGGCGGTGACCCGGGTGAGGTCGAGGACTCGCACCCCTTCGGCCGGGAGGGACGCCGGGGCCAGGGGGCGCGGGTCGCCTCCGTCCACCCGCCTCCGCTCGACCAGGGGGTGCCCCGCCGGGGCGGGCTCGGCCGCCACGGCCACGGCCAGACCGTCCGCGGCGTGGACGGTCTCCTGGATCTCCCGGGCCGGGCGCGACGCCAGCTCCTTCGACAGCGCCTCCACGAGCTCTTGGTCCCGCCCGGTGTCCGCGATGCCGAGCGCGCGGAGCAACCGCTCCCGGTGGTGCGGGTAGTTGGCGTGGGTGCGTACCCATCCGTCGGACGCCTGCCAGAACCCGGACAGCGGGGCGAAGGAGGGGGACGTCCGGCCGTCGATCCGCAGATGGCGCTCGCTGACGAACGCGGTGGCCACCGCACCCTCGTGCACCCGCACCGCGGGCACCGGCACGCCGTTGCGGAGCGCCAGCAGCTCGGCCGCCGCCAGCGAGGCGGCGCCCACCGTGGCGCGGGCGAGCTCCCGCACCGGCAGACGGGACGGCAGGACGGCACCGGCCCCGACGTAGGACACACCCGTCACCAGGTCGTCCCGGCCTCCCAGCGCGGCCCAGGCGTGTGCGACAGCGGCGTTCTCGGTTTCGGTCATCGGGCCATTGTGCGACAGGGGGTGTGCGGCCCACAGGTGGACGGGTGGTGCGATGTCGGCCGAATACCAGGGGAGTTGAGCGTCGGGACCGTGAACAACGGGAGTGCCTTCCGGGGGTGGGTCGCCCTCCGTTCGTCATGATCCTGAGGGGGACGGGACGGCCGGGGGGGGGCGTACGGTGGTTCGATGTTCGACCGCATGGTGATCGAGGTGGTGCCGCGAGGACGCCGGTTCCGGGCCCAGCTGCGGTTCTGGGTGAACGGCGAGGACGTGGTCGAGGCGGCGGTCGGCGCGGGTGGACGCGGCCCGTACGCGGCCGACGTACTGCCGCCCGGTGTTCCCAGCCCTCTCCGCGCGACCGGCGAGGCACACCGCCTGGTGCTGGGGGAGCCGGAGTGCACCGGCGGTTGCTGCGGGTTCCTGAGCGTGGTCGTGCAGCGCCACGGGGGGATCGTGGAGTGGTCCCACTGGCAGGTTCCGTGGGAGGACGGTGGCACGCCCTACCCGCCGCCGGAGCTCCACTTCGACGCCGTTCAGTACGACGCCGAACTGGCACAGGCCGCAACGGTCCCCTGGTGGCAGGCGGACGCGTAGGGCCTTTCGTACGGTGTGGCCCCAGCCCGACCGTCCCCGGGTCCGGTCACCGCCGCAGGCGGTGCAGCAGCACGGCGAGACCGGCCGCCGCCGCCCGGTTCTGGTACGGGCGGAGTCCGGGCGCGCCCTGTGGCGCGGGCCTGCGGGCGTTCAGGCGCCAGTGGCCGCAGAGCGCGGCGAGGAACGCGGTGGTGGCCTCCGGATCGGCGGTCGCCGCCGGGTGTTCGTCCAGGAGCCGTGCGACGGCCGCGGGTTCGTGACCGGCGAGGACGAGTTGCGGGGCGAGGGAGACGGCGTCCACGCAGGCCGGTCCGGTGGTGGCGTGGGCCCAGTCCACGAACATGACGCCGCGGAACCGGTCGCGCACCATGTTGTCGGCCCGCAGGTCGCCGTGGACGATCCGGTCACCGCCGGCCGACGAGGGCCACCGCGCTTCGACTGCGGCCAACAGGGGCAGCAGGGACCGGAGTTCGACGGGAAGGTCGTCGGGCGGGTCGGCCAGCAGCACGTCCCAGCCGTGGAGCCGGGCCACCCCGGAGGGTGCGTTCCCGACGGCCGCCCGGTACGCGGCGGGAGCGGGATCCGCGGTGAGCCCGGCCAGGAGATCCCGGACCACCGTGGCGTCCCCCGAGCCTGGGGAGAGATCGGGGTGCGGTCCGTCGAGATGCGCGACCACCACCGCCGTCCACCCGGCCCGGTGGTGGACACCGACGAGCGCTGGTGCCGGGGCTCTGGGCGGCAACGCGCCCAGCACGGCTGCCTCGTGGAGGTTGCCGACCGTCAGCGGGTCATCGTCCGGAGCGGCCTTCACGAAGAACCTCCGGCCGTTGTCCAGGAGCAGGACGGCGGCGAGCTGATGGCCGAACCCGCCGTCAGGCGTACGGACTTCGGCCACAACGCCACCGAGCGCCGCCTCCAGGCGGGCCCGGAGCGGGGCGGGGACGTCGGCCCACCGCAGGCGACCGGGTGGCGGGGGTGGGGGTGGGGGCATGGGGTGCACCTTGCTGAGAGGGGGAGGGGAGAGCTTCGAGCCGATCTTGTTGGCCGAAGGGCCGTTGCTCACTAGCTTCTGTCCTGGACCTCGGGTGGAGGCGCCGGTGGGAAGAAGGTGCGCCGAAGAGGGCGGAGGAGCAGCGGTGCGGTCTGGTCTGTCGGGTGTGCGTGCGTGGAGTGTGCGGCGCAAGGTGACGGCTTACGTCTCGGCGCAGGGCCCCCCGATGCGGTCCGGCCCGCCACCGCCGAGCCCCGAGGACTACGTCCGCCCGAGGGTGAACCACACGGCCTTGTGGCCGGGCAGACGACTGTCGAGCGAGGTGGTGCCCCAGGCGAGCGCCAGGTTCTCCACGATCAACAGGCCGCGCCCACCCATCCGTTCCGTGCCGGTCCGCTGTGCGGCGAGCTCCTGGACGGCACCCGGATCGTGGTCCGCGACGGAGACGGTGACGCGCTTCCGGTTCACCGCCACGTGCACTCGAATCAGTGACGAACTGGTGTGCCGATATGCGTTGGTGACCAGCTCCGTGACGCAGAGGCGCGCGTCGTCCACGAGTCCGCCTCGCTGCTCCCGCTCCAGCAGCGAGGCGACGAAATCCCTCGCGATGCGAGCCGCCGACGCGGTGTTCGGCAGCGTGAGCCGGTACCGCTCGCCGCCGAGCGGGTCGGGCGGTGTGGGGATCGGGGTGGCGGTGGTCATGGGCGTACTCCCGTCGCTCTCGGGTGGGTGGCGCTCTGCACCGGTAGGGGTCCGTGGCGATGGCCGTAGCCTGGAACGCCCTCAAGGCGCGCGTGTACGGCTGCACTTCGGGCTGTTTGACCTGAAAGCCGGTGCTGTGAGGAGACACTAGCGCGCGGTCTCACTTGTGCACCCGAATCGGCTCATTAAGTGACCGAATGGATTACGGTGAGGCCGCCAACGAGACTGTGAGCCGACCAGAGGAGAGCGTCATGCCACCGAGAAAGGCGCCCACGGCCCGGCAGTGCCGCGTGGGGATCGAGCTGCGCAAGATGCGTCAGCAGGCGGGGCTCGCCCTGGCCGAGGCGGCGACCTTGCTCGGCGCGGACCGTACCGCCATCAGCAACACGGAATCCGGGCGGTTCGGGGTGAGTGGTGATCGGGTGCGTGCCTGGGCCGGCGGCTACGGATGCCCCGACAGCGCCTATGTGGAGGCCCTGGCCGCGATGGCGGAAGAGCGGGTCAAGGGCTGGTGGGAGGAGTACCGCGGCGAGTTCTCCAGTGGGGCCCTGGATCTGGCGGAACTGGAGCATCACGCGGTCGGCATTCGGTCGATGCAGGTGATCTACCAGCCGGGTTTGCTGCAGAACGAGGGATATGCCAACGCCGTGTTCGACCAGGCGGTGCCGCCACTGAGCCCGGCGCGTCGGCGGAGGCTGCTTTCGCATCGATTGAGGCGTCGGGACGTTCTCGATCGGGTCGATGCGCCGGTGTGTACGTTCCTGATTCACGAAGCCGCGCTCCGGATGGTGTTCGGGAGTTCCCGGGTGGCTCGCGGTCAGCTCGATCATCTGCTCCAGGAGTCGGAGCGGGAAAACGTCGTGGTCAAGGCGGTTCCCTTCGCTGCGGGCGGCTTCCCGGAGACCGGCAGCGCGACACAATACGTCTACGGCCCGGTACCGCAGCTGGATACCGTCCAGATGGACACGGCGACCGGGCCCGCATTCCTGGATTCTGAGACCCGCCTCGTCAAC
The DNA here is from genome assembly GCF_042728795.1 of Streptomyces sp. NPDC060184. Classification (NCBI taxonomy): domain Bacteria; kingdom Bacillati; phylum Actinomycetota; class Actinomycetes; order Kitasatosporales; family Streptomycetaceae; genus Streptomyces; species Streptomyces sp. NPDC060184. Next base: position 84,389 of record NZ_JBHWYX010000018.1, on the reverse strand, counting down.
TACCGTGCTGCGTTGGACCGGGTGGAGGAGCTGTCGCTCGGGCGGGAGGATTCCAGAGACTTCATTCGAAAGATCGCATCAGAAGTGTGAAGGCGTGAGAACCATGGAAATTCAGTGGCGTAAGTCCTCCAAGTCGTCGGCCCCTGAGGGCAACAACTGCCTGGAGCTGGCCGAGCATGACGGCGAGATCCTGCTGCGCGAGAGCGACAACCCGGACGTGGTCGTCCGGACGACGCGCGTCAAGCTCCGGGCCTTCCTGGGTGGTGTGAAGGAAGGCGAGTTCGACGACCTGGCGTGATCGCGCCGCTGGCTTTATCGCGGTACGCGCTTCGAGCGGCCCTCACCGGCGCAGGTGGGGGCCGCTTTCGATTTACGTACAACATGTGTAGCGGTCAGAGGTTCACTCGTTAGACGTCAAACTCTTGATACCGGGGGATGCCGGGCGCTAGCTTCGTACTGCTCGGCCGTCGCTCGCGTGGCGGTCAACTCCCTGAGCAACTGCGCCTGTTGAGGGAGATGAGCCCGTGCGCCCCTGCTCTGCGGCTCGTCACGCCGGTTGCGGGCGGGGGCGTCCTCGGCGCTGACAAGGAGGTCACCCCGTGCACGACTCGCAACCCCCGGCCGCCTCTCCGCCGAGCCTCTTCCGCTGTGAGCGGGTCACCTACCGCACGGTCGAAGTCGACCAGATCGTGGATGCCGCGCACTGCACCACCCGGACCGCGCTGGCGGCGATCCGCTGGGTGCGGGACCAGGTGCGTGCCATCGCCGCCCAACTCCCGCCCGGTGAAGCGGTCGAGGCCCGGCGCTGGGACGAGGGTGGCGGCTGCATCGGGGCGCTCGGCGCGCTCCACCGGGGCGAGGCGTGCGGGTTCGCCCTGCGGCACGGGGACACCTGGAGCGAGTGGACGTTACGCCCGTGGGGTGAGGCGGACCGGCTGGTCCGCGCGGAGGTGGGTCCCGGTGTCCGCTGCGAGGGGCTGGGCGTGGTGCTCGGGCTGACGGACGACGGCGGACCGCGCGACCGTCGCTGAGCCTTGGCGCTTCCACCGCGGTCCGTCGCGTCGGCTCGACCGGGTGGATACCGGCCCGGTGGAAACCGGCCGGTGTGGACTCAGCCGGGGTGATTCCGGCTCCGTCGGCCTCCGGAGCCCGGCGAAGGGGCCCCGGGACAAATTCCCGGCAGCCCGGCCCGTACCCGGCAAGAATGGCGCGGTGTTGATCGCGCAAGCCGTCCTGGAAACCTCGAACACCGCCGACTTCTCCCTCTGGCCGGTGGCCGACCTGCCGCCCTACGGGTTCATGGCCCTGTCGGGTCGTATGTCCTCGCTCGAAGTCGGCACCGCGCTGGCCGTTCTGGCCGACTGCAACGCGCGGGCGGACGACGACGACCTCCCCACGGCCGATGCCGCTGAGGCGGTGCGGGGCCTGTTGGAGACGGACATGGTGATCGCGCCAGGAGGTCTGCGCGTCCACGACACCCGGACCGATGCCACGGTCGATCCCGGATGCTGCTGCGGCCTGGAGGACTGGCGCGCGTGGCTCGACGTCGCGGACGGGGGAACGGTGTGGCTCGGCCACGACCCTTCACCCCGTCTTGAGCACGCCGACGGAGTCGTACGGCTGTGGCAGGACGGCGCGGACACCGGGAACGCGCTCCCCGGGCAGCTCGTCGAGATCACAGTGGGCGAGATCCCGGCCCTCCTGCGTACCGTGCGGGAGGGGCTGCAGGGCTTCCTCGCGCTCACCGAGCAGTGGGCCGAGCGTCATGTCCCCTCTCTCGCCGCCGAGTTGGTGGCCAGGCTCGACGGCGGCCTGACCATCGGCGCGCCACTGCCGGGGGCCCCTGGCAGGGACGGGACGTGACGGGACCGCGTGCTGCGCGGCGCGGGGCCGTTCATCGAGGGTGCCGCCCGGCCTCGGCGTGGTCTGTTCCGCTCCGCTCCGAACAGACCCGGTCCGGTCGGCCGGGCCGGGCAGCGCGGACGCCTCAGACGCCGAGCAGGTCCACGACGAAGATGAGCGTCGATCCCGCGGGGATCAGCGGGGACGGCGACTGGTTGCCGTAGGCGAGGTGCGCGGGGATGGTGAGCCGACGACGGCCGCCGACCTTCATCCCCTCGACGCCCTGGTCCCAGCCCTTGATGACCCGGCCGCCGCCCAGGGGGAACCGGAACGTCTGCCCACGGTTCCAGGAGGCGTCGAACTCCTCGCCGGTCTCGAAGGTGACGCCCACGTAGTGGACCTCGACCACGGCGCCGGCCTTCGCCTCGGGGCCGTCTCCCACCACGATGTCCTCGATGACCAGCTCGGTGGGAGCGTCGCCGATCGGGAAATCGACCTCGGGCTTCTCCAGGCTCATTGCCACTCATTCCTGCCCGCCGGAAGTCTCCGGTGGGGCGATCAAGCGCCGTACGGTCACTCCGTGCGGCGTCGTGATCACGCTACAGAACTCGCCCGGCGCCCGGACCCGGCACCCCGGGGCGGTGCTGAACGCCGTGTGGCACCGGACCGGCATTCCGCAGCATGATCACGCCCGGGTGACCGCCACCGCGACACGCCCCGAACGCAGCGAAGCGCGGCCCCGCGCGCCGGTGTCCAGGCGCTCCGCGAGCGTCAGCAGGTCTTCGTCGGAGACGATCCGCAGCCCGTTCCCGGCGAGGAGAGCCGCCATCCGCCGCGGCTTCCACAACGAGCGCCACGGCTCCTTCGCCGTCACGGAACCGCTCAGCCCGCGCGCGACCAGCCGGCCCACGGACGCCTTCAGCGACGGGCTCTGGTAGTTGAGGACCAGGGCGCTCCCCGGTGCGGAACGGCCGGACACCGCTCGCACGGTGGCCCGTACCTCGGCGCGCGTCAGGTAGGGGACGACCCCTTCCCACAGCCAGGTCGTCGGCACGGACGCGTCGTGACCGGCGGCCCGGAGCGCGCCGTCCAGGTCGTCGGTGGCGAAGTCGACGGGGGTGAAGCGCACGGAACGAGCCGTGGCGGGCAGGGTGCCGCCCGCTGCGGCCAGGGGGTCAGGGGCGGCCGGGGCCTCCGCGTCGGTCAGCGCCCCCGCGTCGGCCAGGCGGTCCCGTTTGTCCTGCTGGGAGGCGGGGTGGTCGACCTCCCACACGTCCGTCTCCGCGAGCTCCGGCAGCCGCCACGCCCGGGTGTCCAGCCCGGTGCCGAGCACCACCAGCTGGGGGTTCTGGTGGCCGCGCAGGGCGTCGTCGAGGGCGACCGTGCGCGGCACCATGACCTCCGCGCCCGCCCGCACGCGCTCGTACGCCGCCCGGGACGTCCAGCTCCCGGCCTCGGCGGGAGCGCCCGCGCGCACCTCGTCCACCGGGACCCGCTCGGCGGGGCGCAGCAGCCGTACCGCCACCGGGTCGGCGAACCGGCCCACCGCGATCCTGCCGTCCGCCGCCGCCCGCCCCTGGCACACCAGGACCGCGGTGCGGCTCGCCGTACGCTCGATGTCACTCATGAGGGCCAGTGAATACCACCCCCGTACGGCGATCACCGGGCGCTGCGAAGACGGAGGTCTCGCCCGGCCAGGGGCGGGGCCTTCGTCGGTTCCGCGGATGCTGCTTGTCACTCTTACACACGTCAACTTACTGAAGATGTGACCTACTTGGCGCCCCCGTCACTCCTCGGGTCCGCCCCGCGCTGCCGAGGCCCCGACCCGGGGAGTCAGAGACGCGTCAACGTTGTGGGGCAACCCGTCAGAGGTGCGTCAAGGCGGTACGCCACCCCGGTTGGATCTTCCTACCGTCGACCTGGTGAAGATCCGGGAGCGGATCGACGGTGCGGAAACCTGCGGCGATCGCAGCGTGGCACCCCCCACGGGACGGGGCGGTGCGCGAAACCCACGAAGCGATCCGCCGCGCGGCTCCCCGCTCGCCCTGCTCACTCCGCTCGTCGTGCTCACCCTGCTCGTCCGCACGGACCGGCCGGTGCGCGTGGTGCGGGCCCGTCGCCCCCCTCCCGGGGCAGCGGCGGCCGAACGTGCCGCCGCCCGTGACCGGATGAGGGGCAGGGACCCTGGTGCACTCGTACGAAACACCGTCGGAGAAGTCCGACCGGAACCCACTGCTACGCCCGCAACACCACCGCGCGGGCACGGGCTCCGTGCCCGCCACCGCGTCGGCCGCAGCGGTGCTCGACCTCCAGCGGCTGGCCGGGAACGCCGCCGTGACCCGGGCGCTGGGAGGGGACCACGAGCACGGCGCCGGATGCGACCACGGCACACCGGTGCAACGGTCGTCGGTCCTCGACGTGCTCCGTACCCCCGGCTCCCCCGTCGACCCGCGCATCCGTGCCAAGGCCGAACAGGGCCTGGGGACGGACCTCGGCGACGTACGGGTGCACGACGGCCCCGAGGCGCACCGCTCGGCCGCCGAACTCGGAGCCCGCGCCTACACCTCCGGGCGGCACATCGTGGCCGGCCGGCAGGGCCTGGACGAACACACCCTGCTGCACGAACTGACCCACACCTGGCAGCAACAGCGCGGCCAGGTCGCCGGAACCGACAACGGCGCCGGTCTGCGCGTCTCCGCCCAGGGCGACCGGCACGAGAACGAGGCGGAGTCGTACGCCCACCTCCTGGCGAAGGTACCGGCGCCGACGGCGGGCGACGGTGAACGCGTCGACGGCGAACGCATCGCCGGTGAACGTGTCGCCGGTGAACGCGTCGGCGGTGGGCCCGCGTTCGGCGAGCGGCCCGCACCTGCGTCCGCGCACACCGGAGCGTCGGTCCAGCGGGCACCCGAGCGGGACGCGGAAAGCGGGGCGGTGCAGCCGCACGACTACGAGCAGACGAAGCGCGCGCTGAAGCTTCTCGCCAGCATCGTCCCCGAGTCCGTACCCCTCCTCGTCCAGGCGATCGGCAACGGGCTGGCGGAGGACGGCGCCAAGGTCTACGCGAGCGGCGTCGCGCTGAACGGAGCCGTGGGGCTGGGAGAGATCGTCAAGGGGTGCTACGACCTCCGCAAGAACAGCAAGAACCGTCCCGCCGCCTTCCGAGTCCTCTTCGGCCTGCTGAACCTGGGCAGTGCCGTCCTGTACGGCGTCAGCCAGCTCAGCGAACCGCACGCGAAGGCCATCCAGTCCTCGACGGGCGCCGCCCTCCAGGGTCTGTCCTACATCGGAATCATCGCCACCTCCGCGTACGCCGCGGTGGACGACGTGGCGAAGTTCTCGGAGTTCAAGAGGGAGCAGGAGGCCGCCGGAGTCTCCACGGCCGTCTCCCTGCATCCCGGGCAGAACGTGCCACGCCGGAGAAGGGGCACCTCCGCCGCCCCGTCCGTCGTGCGGGAGCCTTCTCGTGCCTCGTCCCCCGTGCGGGTTCCCTCTCCGGCTCCGTCCGCCGAAACCGCCACGTCCCACGAACTGCCCGAACACCTTCGGCTCTCCCTCCCGGAGTTCGAAGCCTTCAGCATCGACGACCGGTTCTGAGAGCAGCTGCGCCGACCCGCCGGGAGCCGAGGAGGCAGGGGTGGCTACCCCTCCCCGGTGGGTAGGCCGAAACCAGGGGACCGGGAAGTGAGCAGGAGAGGGGAGCGGGGCTTTGAACCCTGTATCGGTCGGGATGCTGGCGGCGTTGGCGGGAGGGGCCGGTGGTGAGTGGGGGCGTCAGACATGGGCCGCGCTGAGTGATCTGGTGCGGAGGCCGTTCAGCGGTCGACCGGATACCTCGGCCCCTGGCGTGGCGGAACTCGGAGCCCTGAGCGAGGCGCCGGGCGAACCGGAACGCGCGGAAGCGTTGCGCGATGCCCTCGTGGCGCGGGCGGCCGAGGACCCGGAGTTCGCCGCCGCGATGGACGCGTGGCTCCGCGGGGCGCCGGCGTTGTCCGAGGGCTCGGTGACCAACACGATCAGTGGCGGCACCCAGCACGGTGCCGTGGTCCAGGGGCGGGACTTCTCCCACCTCACCTTCGGGGGGCCTCCGGCCCCGCCCACGCTGGGGAGTTGACGTATCCGGCCGGTACTTCGGGTGCGGGGCACGGGTGCACCGCGCCCGAAGGCCGGTCGCGAGGTTCGCCGCGGGACGGCTGGTTTTCCGGTGCACCCGTCCGGGGCCCGCCTGGTATTTTGCAGGTCACCGTCAGTGATTCGGCAGCTACCGGAGGCGTTCGTGACCCGCAGATGGGAAGCAGATCCGTCCGCGCTGTTCGTCAGGCGCCTCGGCAAGTCGGCGGCGGAGCTCGGCAATTCGAAGGACGAGGACGACTGCCCGGACATCTGGCAATTGAGCACTGGCGACGTCGCCGTGATCGGTCGCGATCTCACCGACCACTACCGGTCGCACCTGCCGGACGGGGTGAGCCTGGGGACGGACGAGCGACTGGTCGTCATCCCGGGCAACATGCTGAGTGAGGCGAAGGCGGACATCCCCGATGCTTGATCTCCTCGCTCCTGAGCTCCCCGACGAGCTGGGAAGGCGGGTGTCCCAGGAGGATTACAAACGCGGCTTCCGGGAGCGGCGGGCTGCGATCCGTGACCGCGCTGCCTGGAAACTCGAGCGCTTGCAGCATTTCGAGGAGACGGACGACGACAGCCGAGAAGCGCTCCGCCAAGGGGACTGGCCGACTGTGCTGCGGCTGTTCGAGGCGGAGCGCGACGCTTTGGTGCGCAGGGCCCGGGACGATGCGGCGCGGGGAGTGGTCTTCCACCGTATCCGTGTGGTCGAGACGCCCGTGACGCCCTACGTGCAGTGGGAGTTGCACTGGCTCCGGCTGACGGCCCAATGCGGGCATTCCGTTCGCGTTCTGCCCGCCTCCGCCGTTGCGGCGAGCGAGGCCGGGTCGCCGCTGCCGGAACTGGTCCTGCTGGACGAGAGCACGCTCTACCGGGTGCTGTACACCGACGCCGGCCGGCCGGACGGCGCGGTCCGCTTCACCGACCCCGGCACGGTGCGGAACTGGTCGGCGTATCTGCGCGAGCTGTACGCGGCTGCCGAGGACGTCCAGGAGTACTTCCATCGCGTCGTGGCCGCCCTGCCGCCGCCGCCCCCGGCCTGACCAGGGCATCGACCGACATGCCGACCGAGGGAAACGGACCGGCCGGGAGAAACGGACCGGCCGGGAGAAACGGACGCGCCGGGGACGCGCGGAACGACCTCTCCGGGTCGTCCCACGATGTCGTACAGGCGGGGAGCGTCACCGGTGGCATCCACTTCCACCGGGGAGCCGCCACGGAGCCGCCGAGGCCCGTCCCGCGCCAGCTCCCCGGCGACATCAACACGTTCGTCAACCGCACCACCGAACTGGCCCAGCTGAATGCCGCGTTGGCCGGACGAACCGGTGGGCACGCTGCTGCCTCCCTCCACACGGTGGCCGGTACGGCGGGTGCGGGCAAGACCTCGCTGGTCCTGCACTGGGCGCACCAGGTCAAGGACCAGTTCCCGGACGGCCAGCTCTTCGTCGACCTCCGCGGCTACGACCCGGGTGACCCGGTCACCGCCTCCCAGGCGCTGCGGCGCTTCCTGCGGGCGCTGGGCGTGGCGGCGGCCGAGCTTCCGAGGGACGTCGACGACGCGGCAGCGATGTACCGTTCGCTGCTCGCCGACCGCCGGGTTCTGATTCTGCTGGACAACGCGGCGACGGTCGGCCAGGTCCGGCCACTGCTTCCCGGTGGTGGAGAGAGCCTCGTCGTCGTCACCAGCCGAAGCCGCCTGGCGTCCCTCTCGGTGCGTGACGGTGCCCACCGGATCACTCTGGGCACTCTTCCGGGGCCGGAGGCGGTCGCGCTCCTGCGGGCGGTCACCGAGGGCTACCGACCCGAGGACGACGCGGGCGAACTCGCGGAGCTGGCCCGCCTGTGCGCCCATCTCCCGCTCGCTCTGCGGATCGCCGCCGAGCGGGCCGCCAGCCACCCGCACATGCGGCTGGGCGAGCTCATCGACGATCTGCGGGACGAGTCCGGTCTCTGGGACGCCCTCAGTACCGGTATCGACGAGGAGGCCGAAGCCGTCCGCTCGGTCTTCGCCTGGTCCTACCGCGCACTGTCGGCGCAGTCGGCCCACCTCTTCCGGCTCCTCGGCCTCCACCCCACGGGGGAGTTCAGCCTCGCGGTCGCCGCGGCCCTCGGCGAACTCCCTGCCGGCCGGGCCCGCCAGCTGCTCGACGATCTCGTCGGTGCCCACCTGCTGGAACAGACCGCCCCGGACCGGTTCCGGTTCCACGACCTCCTGCGTGCCTACGCCACTGGCCTGGTTCAGTCGGAGGAGTCAGCCGACCAACGGCAGGCGGCGAGCGCGCGCGTCCTGAGCTGGTACCTCCACACCGCCGACGCCGCCCAGAGCTGGCTCTACCCGTCCGAGGACCACCTGCCGCTGGCGGAACCCCCGCCAGGCGTCACGCCGCTCGTATTCACCGACTACAACGCCGCCGTCGACTGGTCGGAGCGGGAGCACGCCAACTTCCTCCCCGTCGTGCGGGACGCCGCCCGAAGCGGACTGGACCGGACCGCCTGGCAGCTGGCGACCCTCCTGTGGTTCGCACGGCCCCCTTCCGCGTCGGAGCGGGACTGGCTGGAGACGGGCCGCATCGGAGCGGAGGCAGCCGCGAGGCAGGAGGACCCGAGGGCGCAGGCCCGGCTGCTCATCAACACCGGCATCGCGCACAGGGCCCTGAACGACTTCTCCGAGGGCCTGGACGCACTGGGGCGAGCCGTCACCCTGGCCCGCAGCGCGCGGAGCCGGACCGACGAGGCCAGGGCCCTCAACCTCATCGGGCTGATCCAGCTGCGCAGGCGTGAACTCGACCGGGCGGAAACGCATTTCGTGCAGGCCATGTCCGTATTCCGCGACCTGGGTGACGACCGGCGAGCCGCCACCGCACTCTCCAACATCGCCGCAGTGCGCCTGAGCGCCGGCCGCCTGCCCGAAGCAGCCTCGGCCGTCGACGAGGCGCTGGCTGTGCACAGGGCGCTGAGGGACCGGGGAGGTGAAGGCAACCTCCTGAGGATCGCAGCCGAGCTGCGACTCGAAGAGGGAGACACGGAGGGCGCACGGCACTCCGTCGACGAGGCACTCGACATCGCCCTCGCCCTCCGCGACCACACCCGGGAAGGCTTCTGGCTCCTCACCCTCGGCGACGTCCAGCACGCCACCGCCCGGTACGGCGACGCCCTGATCTCCTACCAGCGCTCGGCGATGCTCCACCGGCGCCTCGGCGACCGCAGCCGCGAAGCCCTCGCCTGGCGCGGCACGGGCCGGACGCACGCGGCGATGGGCCGCCACGGTGAGGCCGTCGCCTTCCACCGCCGAGCCGCCGCCGTCCACCGTGCCCTCGGCGACACCTGGCAGCTCGCCCTCGAACTCGACCACCTGGCCACCGCCGTCCGGGGCGAGGACCCGGAGGCCGCGCGCGCCCACTGGGCCGAAGCCCTGGAGTGCCTGAGCGCTTGCACCGACCCCAGAGCCATGTCCGTCCGTGCGCGGGTGGCGGCGCTGGTGGCCCGGTCCGATGGCTGAAGGCGGCATCGGGCGGGCGCAGGAGCGAACCGTCCCTCAGACGATCTCCGGCGGTGGCGTCGGCGCCCCCGGCAGCCGGATGACCGCCTCCGTGCCGTCGCCGTCCGCCGCCGGGCGCAGCGCGACCTCGCCGCCGGACTGGTGGACGGAGCGGGCGACGATCGACAACCCGAGGCCGGAGCCGGGGAGCTGGCGGGCGGAGGGGGAGCGCCAGAAGCGCTCGAAGACGTGCGGGAGGTCGTCGGCGGGGATGCCGGGGCCGTGGTCGCGCACCTTCAACTCGCCCCGGTCGAGCGTCACCTCGATGGTCCCGCGCGCCGGGCTGAACTTCACCGCGTTGTCCAGGACGTTGACGATCGCCCGCTGGAGGGCGGCCGGTTCGCCGCGTACGTACCAGGGGGCCAGCTCGGCGGTGATGGTCAGCTCGGGGCCGCGCAGCCGGGCGCGCTGCAGGGCGGTACGGGTGATGTCGTGCAGGCCCACCACCTCCAGCGGGCCGGGCTGGGCGGCGTCGGGGCGGGCCAATTCCTGGAGGTCGCCGATGAGTGCGGCCAGCTCCGTCATCTGGGCGGTGACCGAGGCCATCAGGGCCTTGCGGTCGTCGGGCGGGATCGCCCGACCGGTCTCCTCGCTGCGGGCCAGCAGCTCGATGTTGGTGCGGAGCGAGGTCAGCGGGGTGCGCAGCTCGTGCCCGGCGTCGGCGATCAGCTGCGACTGGCGGTCGCGGGAGGACGCGAGCGAGGCCGTCATCGAGTTGAAGGAGCGCGACAGCCGGGCGATCTCGTCCTCGCCCTCCACCGGGATGCGGACGGTCAGGTCCTCGGTGCGGGCCACGTGCTCGACTGCCAGGGTCAGTTCGTCCACCGGGCGCAGCCCGGAGCGGGCGACCCACGTGCCGGCCGCCCCGGCGGCGACGACGCCGATCCCGGAGACGAGGAGCAGCAGCCAGGCGAGCGCGGAGAGCGGGTCGTCGACCTCGCTCATCGGGCGGCCGATGGTGACGGCGGTTTCGGTGGGAGGATCGGTGAGCAGCCGGTAGGTGTAGACCCGCATCCGTTCGCCGTTCTCGGCCGTCTCGGTGTGCAGGGCGTACCGCTCCCGGCCGTCGGCGACCGCCGTGTCGGCGTCGGTCACCGGGATCTTGGCGGAGTCACCGGCGGAGCACGCGGTGCCGTCGGAGTCGATGAGCTGGACGGTGACCCCGGGCACGAAGGGCGGCATCTGTCCCTGCCGGCCGGAGTTGCAGTAGCCGAGCAGGGCGTTGGCGGAGCCGCTCCCCAGCCGGGAGCTGCGCAGCGAGTCGTCCATGCGCTGTTCCAGCTGCTGCTTGGTCACGAACCAGCACGCCACCGCGACCGCCGCCACCGCGACGGCCACCGCGAGCGCGACCAGCAGGGCGAGGCGGGACCGGAGCGGCAGGGTGCGGAGCCGGTTCAGCAGGCGCCTCACCCCTCACCGCCGGAGCGCAGGGCGTACCCCACCCCGCGCACGGTGTGCACGAGGCGGGGTTCACCGGCGGCCTCGGTCTTGCGGCGCAGGTACATCACGTACACGTCCAGGGAGTTGGAGCTGGGCTCGAAGTCGAAGCCCCAGACGGCCTTGAGGATCTGTTCGCGGGTGAGGACCTGGCGCGGGTGCGCGAGGAACATCTCCAGCAGGGTGAACTCGGTACGGGTCAGCTCGACGGGCCGGTTGCCCCGGGTGACCTCGCGGGTCGCGAGGTCCATGCGCAGGTCGGCGAAGGAGAGCACGTCGTCGTCGGTGATCTCCGTGCTCGCCGCCACCGCGTAGGAGCTGCGGCGCAGCAGGGCGCGGATACGGGCGAAGAGCTCGTCCAGTTCGAAGGGCTTCACGAGGTAGTCGTCGGCGCCCGCGTCGAGGCCGGTGACCCTGTCGCCCACGGTGTCGCGGGCGGTGAGCATCAGGATGGGCGTGGTGGTCCCGGTGGCCCGGATGCGGCGTGCGGCGGTGAGGCCGTCCATCCGGGGCATCTGGATGTCCAGCACGATGAGGTCGGGGTGGTACGCCTCGGCCTTGGCGAGGGCGTCGTAGCCGTCGACCGCGACCTCGGTGGCGTACCCCTCGAACGCGAGGCTGCGCTGGAGCGCCTCGCGTACGGCGGGTTCGTCGTCGACGATCAGGATGCGCTGCGGACCGTCTTCGGCGGGGCTCATCGCTCGGCGTCCTCTCTCGGCAGGCGCGGTCACGCGGTGCGCGGCTGCTCTTCGCGGGTGTGGGTGGTCTCAGCCTCGCACGCCGGGCGGGCCGACCGGGGACGCGTCGACGGGGATGCGCCGACGGGGATGGGCCGACGGGGATGCGCCGGGTGACCGCCCGGGTCCGTCAGGAACCGTCGCCGGAGCGCAGGGAGTCCAGGTCGGCCTTGACCGTGTTGACCGGGATCGCGAAGCCGAGGCCGACGCTGCCCGCGCTGGAACCGCTGGTGCTGCTGGACGAGCTGGGGGAGTACATCGCGGAGTTGATGCCGATGATCTCGCCGTTCATGTTGATCAGCGCGCCGCCGGAGTTGCCGGGGTTGAGCGAGGCGTCGGTCTGCAGGGCCTTGTAGGTGGTGGTGGAGGAGCCGGTGTCGCCGTTGAACTGCTGGCCGCCGAACTCGAACGGCCACTGCTGCCCGCCGCTGCCGCCCTGGCCGCCGAAGCCGCCGAAGCCGCCCGAGCCACTGGAGTCGGAGCCGCTGGAGCCGGAGTCGCCGTCCTCCTTGGCGACCGTGACGTCACGGTTCAGCGCGGAGATGATGCCGCTGGTGACGGTGCCGGTCAGGCCCTCGGGGGAGCCGATCGCCACGACCTGGTCGCCGACCGCGACGTCGGAGGAGTCGCCGAGGGTGGCCGTCTTCAGGCCGCTCGCGTTCTCCAGCTTGATGAGGGCGAGGTCCTTGTCCGGGTCGGTGCCGACCACGTCCGCGGTGTAGGTCTTGCCGGTGGAGAGGGTCACCTTGATCTCGGAGGCGCCGGTGATCACGTGGTTGTTGGTGACGATCTCGCCGTCCGAGGTGACGACCACGCCGGAGCCGGTGGAGTCGCCCGCGGTGGAGGTGGCGCCGATCTCGACGATCGCGGGGGAGACGGCCGCGGCGACCCCGGCGACGGTGCCCGCGCTGCCGGCCGAGACGGTGGTGCCGCTGACGACGCTGCTCGCGCTGGTGTTGCTGGAGCCGTTGTCCGCGAGGTCGCCGACCAGGGTGGCGGTGCCGCCGCCGATCGCCGCCGCCGCGATGGCGACCGCCGCGAGCAGGGCGTAGGGCCGCTTCACCTTCCGCGCGGGCTCCTGGGGGAGCGGCGCGGGAGCGGGGTAGCCCGCGTACTCGGGGAAGTCCTGGAACCCGCCGCCACCGCCCGCACCGGCCGCCGCACCGCCCGGCCAGACGGTGGTCCCCGGTTCCAGGGCGACCGGCTGCGCGGGCTCGTACGCCGGGGGAGGCGGGTACGCGCCGCTGCCGGAGGACACGGGGGCGGAGGCCGCGGCGGGAACACCGTGGGCGCTCTCGGCGGGGTACGACTCGGTGCCGTACGAGTCGCTGCCGTACGTGGGATACGTCGGGTACTCGCCGCTCGGGCGGGGGCTCTCAGTCATGGGGAAAGCGTGTCCGGGCAACATGAGAAGAGCCTGAGCACCCGCTGAGAAGCCGGGCAGAAGCTCGTAGGGGCCGGATAAGGCGTGTGCCACGATCCGAGTGCCGGGGGCCCCGCAGACCCGCGGACGCGGGGGAGGACCGGTGGGCGCGGGAGGCCACCCGGCCGGACGGGTCAGCCACCCGGGTTGGCCGAGCCGTGGTCCGGGGGCCCTCCGCCTTCGGCGAAGAACTGCCAGAGGGTGAAGAGGGTGACGAGCTGGGCGAGGAGATACGCGATCTGCAGAGAGAAGTAGCGCATCTGGTACACCGACAACAGGAGGCCCAGCCAGCTCTGCCAGTAGCGCCGCTCGCTGCGGAAGACCAGCAGATCGAAGACGATGCTGGTGAGGGTCAGGACCAGGAGCATGCTCACGGCATAGAGCGCGAGGTTCGTCTGGTCTTCACGAGTCAGCCAGTTGCCGACGGCGTCAGCCCCTATGGGGAGGGTGTAGGCACCCGCCAGGGGCAGAATCCGTACGGGACCGCGCCGTCCGGGTAGCTGCCGCCACAGCGCGCCGAGCAGGAAGCCCGCGGCGGCCCACGCTATCTCCCAGTAGAGGGCCTGCACGGCGATGTTCGGCAGCCCGAACTGCCAGTTGAGCGTCGATGTCAGGAACTCGCCGTTGAAGCACTCGGCCCACACGAGGAGCGCGGTGGCGGGCAGGCCCACGACGGACGCGATGCGGGCGGCCCGCCGCCCGTCGGCCCACCAGCCTCCGCCGGTGCCGAGCGCGAGCGCCGCGTCGACGACCGAGACGTCGGCGGGCAGCCGGTCGGTCACGCCGGCGGACGTCCGCCAGCGGTGCAGGCTGCGCAGTTCGCTTTCGAGGCTCCGCCGACTGTGCGGCTCCTCGTCCGACTGCCCCTGATCCAGACGGCGGAGCTGCGCGTGGATCTCCCGGAACCTGCGCGCACGATCGAGCAGCACCCGCTGCTGCGAGGGAGCGATGGCCGACCGCAGGTCTGTGCCGGAACGCTGCAGCGGCTGGTCCAGTACGCCCCTGCCCCGGCACAGGGCGATGACCGCCGCGAGCGAGCCGAGATGCAGGAAGAACCACAGGCCGGACATGGTCGCGTTGCCCACGAAATAGCCCAGGCTCAGCCCCACCAGCAGAGGGAAGAGCAGCAGCAGCCACCCTTCGTCCACGGCTTCGAGGTCCTGCGGTGGGGGCACCGTTCGGCGCGAACGGGCCCTGAGGACTCCGAGCACGACGAGACCGGCGAGAATCCACCACACGATACCCATCCACCAGTCCTGGCTCTCGACCGCGAACCAGGCGAGGTCCCGCCGCAATGCCTGAAGGTGGTCGGCACCGTAGCGGAGGTCGACCTGGGCGCTGAGCCACGAGGCGCGCTGCCACTCCCGCTCACTGGTGGCGGCGGCGCACAGGCCGATCACCGCCACGGCGAGCACGAGCAGGGGCGCGGTCCAGCGCAGCGACAACTCCCGGGGCCCGGAGGGTCCCACGGAACTCGCCGCGGAGCCGGGCTTCAACAGCCCGACGGCGTCGGCGAGCCGCCAGCCGGAGACCACGCATCCCAGAACGAGGAGGGCGAAGACGCACCCCGTGGCCGTGAAGAGTGCGATCACCGCCTTGTCCGGCGACGAGACGGTGAGGAAGGCGTTCGCCGTGAGGCCGAAGGCCCGGGGCCACAACGCCACCGCGACCCCGGGCACGGTGAGGGCGACGGCGGCCAGCCAGACGGACAGGCGCCTGCTGCGGCCGAACACGAAGAGGGTCCAGCCGAGCACGAGGTTGATCAGGAGCCCGTCATGAGCCTGTTGTCGCTCCCACGCGCCCGCGTCGACGAGCCGCCGCATCACGCTGTAGAACACGTTGTCGCCCACGGAGAGGAGAACCAGCACCACGCACACGCGCACCCACCGGCCGGCTGTCCGCAGGGCGACCGATTCGCCCGGTGACAGCGGGCCGGCTCTCCTTGTCCTGCGGACCGCCAGGAGAAGCACCGCCGCCGTCGACAACTGCCACGGCAGGCCGCTGGTGTCGTTGCCGAGGCGGAAGCGCAACCGCTGCTGCTGTGCCGCCCAGGAACGCTGCCACGGAGGGTCGAGGCGCACCGACACGTGCGGCATGCCTTGACCGGCCTTCTGCCGCCATGTCAAGCCGTTCTCGCCGGTCTTGGCCGAAGGTCTCGGTGTGGCCGAAAGGATGCTTGACGCTCCCGGCTTCACGGTGGCGGAGGTCCAGTGGGCCTGGGACAGTGCCGCCGGGTGGAGGCTGATCTTCCAGAGGTCATTGCCGACGGCGACGTCCCAGGGGCCGACCCAGAGCACGTCCTGGTCGTTCGCCCAGCCGTAGGCATCGACCTGGACGCGGACCCCGCCCTTCTCGGAAGTGACCTCGGGGTGACCGGAACGCCACTCGGTCCACCACTGCGCCTGGCCGTCACCACCGCGCAGCAGGCACCGCATCGCCCGGCGGTAGCCCTCGGAGTCCCTGCCCAGCAGAAGTCCGGAGGAGAACGGCCACGCTGCCGGGACGTGGATGGTCATCCGGCTCAGTATCTTGGTCTCCGTACGGTGTCCGTCGTCCAGTTCCACGGACGCGCTGACCGACGCCGCGGACAGCCGGTCGCTTTGGCAGACGTCCTCCGCCGCTTGGGCGGGGGCCTGCCCGGAGACGAGAAGCGCCCCGAGCAGAAGTGCGAACAGCACGGCGACGCGGTATCTCAACCTGTTCCCCCTGAAGCCCGGTCGATCATGCTCATGATGAACGCGGGGCCTCCGGGTGAGAAGGCGTTTACCGGGCGGATCGGCCGGGCCTGCCCCAGCCCCCGGCGGGGTCCTACGACCGCAGCGGCGAGGGCTCTCCGCAGCCGCAGGACCTGCGGACCACCAGCGCGGACGGGAACTGCTTCAGCCGCTCCCGCCGGGAGCCGGAGACCCGCAGCGAGTCGTCGAGCACCAGGTCGACGGCGGCGCGCGCCATCGCCGGGCGGTCCGAGAAGACCGTGGTCAGCGGCGGGTCGGTGAGCCCGGCTTCCTTGACGTCGTCGAAGCCCGCGACCGCCAGCTCGCCGGGCACGTCGATGCGCAGCTCCCGGGCCGCCCGCAGCACACCGATGGCCTGGTCGTCCGTGGAGCAGAAGATGGCCGGCGGCCGGTCGGGCCCCGCGAGCAGGCCGAGGGCCACCTGGTAGGCGTCGTAACGGTTGTACGGGGCCTGGAAGAGGCGGCCCTCGGTGGAGCGGCCGGACTCGTGCATCGCCCGGCGCCAGCCCTCGACGTGGTCGGCGACCGGGTCGCCGACGGACGGGGTGGACTCCACGCCGCCCAGGCAGGCGACGTAGGCGTAACCGTGTTCCAGCAGGTGGCGCGTGGCGAGCTGGGCGCCGCCGACGTCGTCGGTGACCACCGCGACGTCGTCGATGGCCTCGGGGCGCTCGTGCAGCAGCACCACCCGGGCGTCCCACGCCTCAATCTCGGCCGCGGCCCGCTCGCTGGGGCCCTGGCTGACCAGGATCAGCCCGGAGACCCGCATGCCGAGGAACGCCCGGAGATAGTGGACCTCGCGCTCGTCGCGGTAGTCGGAGTTGCCGACGAGGACCATCTTCCCGCGCTCGGCGGCGGCCTGTTCGACGGCGTGCGCCATCTCCGCGAAGAACGCCTGCCGGGCGTCCGGCACGATCATCCCTATGAGGTCGGTCCGCCGCGACGCCATCGCCTGGGCAACCCGGTCGGGCCGGTAGCCCAGTTCCTTGATGGCGGCGAGTACCCGCTCGCGCGTGGCCGGGGCGACCGGCCTGGGTCCGTTGTTGATGACGTAGCTGACGACCGCGGTCGACGTACCCGCCAGTCTCGCCACATCGTCCCGCGTCACCTTGGCCACGCGCGGCAGTCTACGCGGATGGAACCAAGGGGTGTCCCGCGCATCCACCACGGACCACGGGACACCGTGCTCACCTCTTGACGTGCTCCACCACGGGCTCTGCGGCCGTCTCGGCCGTCTCGGTCCGGTCCGCAGGCGCGCCGCCCCCGGGCGCCGGGTTCGCGGACGCCTGCTTGCGGCTCTCGGCGGACCGGTCGGCCTTCTCCGGTGCGACGAAGCGGTAGCCGACGTTGCGGACGGTGCCGATGAGCGACTCGTGCTCCGGGCCGAGCTTGGCGCGCAGCCGCCGTACGTGGACGTCGACCGTGCGCGTACCGCCGAAGTAGTCGTAGCCCCAGACCTCCTGGAGCAGCTGGGCGCGGGTGAAGACCCGGCCCGGGTGCTGCGCGAGGTACTTGAGCAGTTCGAACTCCTTGAAGGTCAGGTCGAGGACCCGGCCCTTGAGCTTCGCGCTGTACGTCGCCTCGTCCACGGAGAGGTCGCCGTTGCGGATCTCCATGGGGGAGTCGTCGGCGGTGATCTGCTGGCGCCCGGTGGCGAGCCGCAGCCGGGCCTCGACCTCGGCCGGTCCCGCCGTGTCCAGCAGGACGTCGTCGATGCCCCAGTCGGCGGTGACGGCGGCGAGGCCGCCCTCGGTGACGACGAGGATCAGCGGACAGCCGGGGCCGGTGGAGCGGAGCAGCTGGCAGAGGGAGCGGACCTGCGGCAGGTCGCGCCGTCCGTCCACCAGGATGACGTCGGCACCGGGGGTGTCGACGAGAGCGGGTCCCTCGGCGGGGGCCACCCGCACGCTGTGGAGCAGCAGACCGAGGGCGGGAAGCACCTCCGTCGACGGTTGAAGGGCATTCGTCAGGAGCAGCAGTGAACTCATCGCCGCCCACCTGTCTCGGTCGTCGGTCGATCGTGGTGCACGTTTCGCTCGCCCATTACTTCGGTCCTCCTCGTTCCCTGCGAGAGGGGCACTCCCGGGTTCGGACCCGGGGGAGAGTGCGGCAACACTTCGTACTGCGGTGCGGCTGTACGACCAGGCCCTGCGGCATTCGTCATACAGGTTTTACGGATGCGGCCCCGCGCCCTGGGACCGCTGAGCTTGTTGAAACGTCTCCGTAACAACGCTCGGAAAGCACAAAAGGATCCGGGGGCTTCTCTGCCCGGATCCTCTTCGCAGCAGAATAGCCCACATGAGTTCACTCTCCGAGGGTCGATTCGTGAGTTCTTCTGTTCCCTTGATCACGCGAACCCCGCAGTACGCCACATTGCTCACCGATGACGGCGTCCCGGTGGAGGCGGTGTACGAGCCGTGTACGGCAGGTTCCGGACGGGGTGCGGGAGGGGTCGTGGAGCAGCCGGCGATCGTGGTCGCACACGGCTTCACCGGCTCACTCGACCGGCCCGCCGTCCGACGCGCCGCGAGGGTGTTCCTGCAGCGTGCGGCGGTGGTGACCTTCTCTTTCAGGGGCCACGGAAAGTCCGGCGGAAAGTCCACCGTGGGGGATCGCGAGGTCCTCGATCTGGCCGCAGCGGTGGCCTGGGCGAGGTCCCTGGGACACCGCAGAATCGTTACGGTCGGGTTCTCCATGGGCGGTTCCGTGGTGCTCCGGCAGGCCGCCTTGTATACGAAGGAATCCGTAGGCAATGAGGGGGCCGTTCGGGGGGTGGCGAAATCCGCCGGCCCCGCCCACGTGGACGCGGTGATCTCCGTCAGCTCCCCGGCCCGCTGGTACTACCGGGGCACCGCGTCGATGCGGCGGCTGCACTGGGTGGTCACCCGCCCCACCGGGCGGCTGGTCGGCCGGTACGGGCTCGGCACCCGCATCCACGACCAGGACTGGGACCCGGTGCCGCTCTCCCCGGTGGCGGCGGTCCCGCTGATCGCCCCGGCACCGCTCCTGGTGGTGCACGGCGACCGCGACCCGTACTTCCCGCTGGACCACCCCCGGATGCTGGCCGGTGCGGCGGCCGAGGGCGCGGCCGAACTCTGGCTGGAGCGGGGCATGGGACACGCCGAGAACGCGGCGGACGAAGCGCTGCTGGGCCGGATGGCCGACTGGGCCGTCGGCGCGTGACCCATCATGGACAGCGCGCGCGGAACGACCGGGCGCGTGGTTCCGCGTGACGCATGTGGCTCGTGCGACGTGTGTGGCGCGTGAGACAGGACGACGGACGGACGACGAAAGGGGTGCCGCCATGGCGGCGGGCACGATCCGCTACTGGGCCGCGGCCAAGGCCGCCGCGGGTACGGCCGAGGAGCCGTACGCGGCGACGACACTGGCCGAGGCACTCGACGCCGCGCGCGGACGTCACCCCGGAGAGCTGGTGCGTGTGCTGATGAGGTGCTCGTTCCTGGTCGACGGCGATCCGGTCGGGACGCGGCGGCATGAGACGGTACGCCTTGCCGAGGGCGGCACGGTCGAGGTGCTCCCGCCGTTCGCAGGAGGGTGAACCGGAGACGATGAGCAGCGCACAGAACAGGGACCAGAGCGGCCCCCGGCCGCAGGACCGGGAGCCGTACGCGTACGGCGGCGGTGAGGCGTACCCCGAGCACGCCTACCCGGACCAGCCGTACCCCGGCACCCCCGCCGCCGCACCGGCGTACGGGGAGCAGGGCCACGGCGGGTACGGGCAGCAGACTCCGGGGCAGTCCCCGGGGCAGGCGCCCGCCTCCTACGGCGTCGCCGAGGACACCGGCGCCGCGCAGACCTGGCAGGGGCAGACCTGGGACACCCAGTACCAGCCCACGGTCCAGCCGCAGCAGCAGTTCCAGCAGGCCCAGCCTCCGCAGCCCCCGTCCCCGCAGCAGCAGTTCCAGCAGGAGCAGTTCCAGCAGCAGGGTTACGGGCAGCCGGTCCAGCCGGAGCAGCAGCCGGGCTACGGGCAGCCGGGGCAGGCCCGCGCGCACGCGGCGCAGTACCCGCCGAACCCGTACGAGCAGCCGCAGGCCCAGCAGCCGTACGGGCAGCCCCAGCAGGCGTACGGCCAGGCGCCGTCGCCGTACGGGCAGCAGCAGGCGTACGGGCAGCCGCAGCAGGCGTACGGGCAGCCGCAGCAGGCGGTCGTGCCGGACGCGGCGGAGACCGCCTTCCTGCCGCCGGTCGTGCCGGACGCGGCGGAGACCGCCTTCCTGCCGCCGGTCGTCGGGGCATCGGCGTCGGCGGCGTCGGGTTCCTACCCCCTGCCGCCCGAGGTCCCGGTGGCCCCGGCGACCGCCCCGGCGACCGCCCCGGCGACCGCCCCGGCGGCCCCGGCGCCCGTACCGGCGGCGGCCACGGCCGCTCCGGCCCAGGCTCCCGCGCGGCCCGGTGCGGACGGCTACAGCACTCCCACCACGGTCGGCAACGCCCGGATCACCGACGCCCAGCGCGCCCGGGCCGAGGGCCGGTCGCCGATCATCGCGCCGGGCATGCAGCCCGCCGCGCTGACCGCCGTACTCGGCCTGCTGCTGGCGCTCGGGGCCTGGATCGGCTCGTACGCGCTGGCCGTCCCGCTGGTGCTGCTCCAGGCCGTGACGGCGGCCGGGTGGTTCCGGCTCAACGGCATGTGGCCGGCCCGGCAGGGCATCGCGCTCGCCTTCCTCGGCGGGTTCGTCGCGGACGTCGCGCTGCTCGCCGCCGGCCGCGAGCACGGCCCGGCCGCCCTGCTCGGCACGCTCGGCGTCTGGGTGCTGCTCAGCCTCGTCCTCCAGCTGCGGAGCCACGCGGGGGCGGACGAGCGGATGTACGGGCTGATGGCCACCGTCGTGTCGGCGGCCCTGGCCGTGCTGGCGGGCGGGTACCTCGCGGCGGAGCCGGACGTGGTGGTGGCGGGCGCGATCGCCGTCGCCGTCGCCGCGCTCGTACGCGCGGTGCCGCTGCCCGGAGCGGCCTCCGTGGTCGCGTCGCTGTTCGCCGCCACCGCCGCGGGTGCGCTGGTCGGCGGCCTCGTCGGACTCGGCCTGGGGAGCGCGGCGCTGTCCGGGCTCGCGGCGGGCGTGTGCGCGCTCGTCGGTCTCCGGGCGGCCAGCTACGACTACCCGTCCCGGTTCGTCCACATGACGGCCGGTGTGGCGCTGCCGCTGACCGCCGCGGCACCGGCCGTCTACCTCGTCGGCCGCATGATCGGCTGACGACCGCACGACGGTCGCGCTGAGGTGCGGCCGATCTTTCCGGCGCCTGCGGGAACCGACCGGGTCCCCCGCTTCGTCGCTCACTCCGGGCTTTCCGCAGCCGTACCAGGCACGCGGGAAGCCCGGATTCCGTCGGGCGAGAGTGGGAGAAGTACAGGCATGCGCGCACTGCGAATACTGCTGATCGTCGTCGTGGTGCTGGGGGGCCTGTTCGTGGCCGTCGACCGGCTCGCCGTCCACTTCGCCGAGAACGAGGCGGCGGACCGGATCGAGTTCACCGGTGCCACGGCCGCCTCCACCGACGTCTCCATCCACGGCTTCCCCTTCCTCACCCAGATCGCGGGCCGCGACCTCGACCAGGTCGACATCACGCTCAAGGGCATCGAGGCGGGCACCGACGGCGACACCGTCCGGATCAGCGAGCTGCGGGCCGAGCTCGACCGGGTCGCCATCGGCGAGGGGTACACCAGCGCCCGCGCCGGTCTGGTCCAGGGCACCGCGCTGGTGAGCTACGACGACCTGACCGACGCCGCCGAGGACGGCGTCACCGTGCGGTACGGCGAGAACGGCAAGGTGAAGGTCACCGGCACCGTGCAGGTGGGCGGCGAGGACCTCACCCGCAGCGTCGTCTCCTCGGTCACGCTGGTCGACGGGCGTACGGTCCGGGTCCACGCGGACACGGTGCCGGGTGAGGACATCCCCGGCCTGGAGCAGCTGGTGCGCTCCCGCACCGACTTCGAGCGGAGCGTCGGCGGACTGCCCAACGGCGTGGTGCTGAAGAAGATCGAGGCGCTTCCCGAGGGCCTGGAGCTCTCCGTGGAGGCCACCGACATCGCCCTCGCCGGCTGACGTCCGCGAGCCGGGCGTACGAGAGCGGTCGTGCGGGGGCGGTCGTGCGGGGCGCGGGGGCGGCCGTGCGGCGCATGTGACCGGATGGTGAGACGGGGGTGTCCGTACCGCAGATGCGGCGCGGCCCCCGTTCTCCCGGAGGGGGAGTGGAAGGCGAGATTCCGCTTCTGTGTCTCGCATCGCGGACGATCCTGTCTCATCATCCGACATGCCGGTGACAGCTCCGCCTCCGCCTCCCTACGATCGGACACATGAAACGACAGGCGGACCTCACGAAGCGGCGGGCAGTAGACCTGTGCCGCGTCGCCGCCATGCTCTGTCGCACCTTCTGAGCAGGACGTTCCGTTCCGTCCCGCTTCCGTCCGGCCCCTCGACCGTTGAACCGTCGGGGCCGGCCCGTGCCCCCGGTGCACGCCCACGCCCCGCGTCCGCGTGCACCCGCAGCACTCTTCACTCCGCATGACACCGCCGCAGACTGCCCCGGAGGAGAACAGCATGAGCCGCAGCGACGTACTGGTCGATGCAGACTGGGTCGAGGCCCACATCGACGACCCGCAGGTCGCCATCGTCGAGGTCGACGAGGACACCTCGGCGTACGAGAAGAACCACATCAAGAACGCCATCCGGATCGACTGGACGAAGGACCTCCAGGACCCGGTCCGCCGTGACTTCGTCGACCAGGCCGGCTTCGAGAAGCTCCTGTCGGAGAAGGGCATCGCCAACGACACGCTGGTGGTCCTCTACGGCGGCAACAACAACTGGTTCGCCTCCTACGCGTACTGGTACTTCAAGCTCTACGGCCACGAGAACGTCAAGCTCCTCGACGGCGGACGCAAGAAGTGGGAGCTCGACTCCCGCGACCTGACCGACGCCGTCCCGGCGCGCCCGGCCACCGCGTACAAGGCCAAGGCCCAGGACGAGTCGATCCGCGCCTACCGCGACGACGTCGTGGCGGCCATCGGCACCCTGAACCTGGTCGACGTGCGCTCCCCCGACGAGTTCAGCGGCAAGCTGCTCGCCCCGGCGCACCTCCCGCAGGAGCAGTCGCAGCGCCCGGGCCACGTCCCCGGCGCCCGCAACATCCCGTGGTCGAAGAACGCCAACGACGACGGCACCTTCAAGTCGGACGACGAGCTCAAGGCCCTCTACGAGGACGAGCAGGTCGACCTGTCCAAGGACACCATCGCGTACTGCCGCATCGGCGAGCGCTCCGCGCTGACCTGGTTCGTCCTGCACGAGCTGCTCGGCCAGGAGAACGTCAAGAACTACGACGGCTCGTGGACCGAGTACGGCTCCCTCGTGGGCGTGCCGATCGAGCTCGGCGCCAACAAGTAATTCGCAGGACCCCCGACCCAGAAGGACTGAACACCATGTGTGGAGCAAAGGCCGGCGGCCCCGACGCTTCGACCATCAAGCCCGGCGAGACGACGATCCAGGGCAGCGTGACCCGCGACGGCGAGCCCGTCACCGGCTACGTCCGCCTGCTGGACTCGACCGGCGAGTTCACCGCCGAGGTCCCGACCTCGGCGACCGGGCAGTTCCGTTTCTACGCGGCCGAGGGGACCTGGACGGTCCGCGCGCTGGTCCCGGGCGGCAGCGCCGACCGCACCGTCGTCGCGCAGACCGGTGGCCTCTCCGAGGTGGCCATCGCCGTCTGAACGACGTGAGCCGCTGATCGGTGCGGCACCGGCGTGCGCCGGTGCCGCACCGTTGAGGCAGGGCCGGAGGGCCGCACCCCGGGGGTTGGACGCCCGTGACGGAAATGGGGTGCGGCCCTTCGTGCTGCCCGGACGCCGACCGGCGCCGATCGACGGCCGGCGCCGATCGACGGCCGCGGGCCTACTCTGGAGGCATGTACGCCCGGCGCCGTCGCGGCTATTTCCTGCTGATGGGCGGATGCGTCGTCCTCTTCGTGTCCGCCTGGGCCTTCGTGCGCCTCTGGTCCGTGCCGGTCGCCGTGGGCATGTGCGTGGTCGCCATGGTCATCCCGCCGATCGCGGCGATGGTCGCCAACCGCCGTGGCCCCGACGACCGCTGGTGGGACGAGCATCCATCGGGGGACCCGGAGTCCGACGAGTGGTGGGACGAGCTGGACGGCAGGAAGCGGCGCAAGTACGACCGTTGAGGCCGCTTGCGGGGTGACGCCCCGTCAGTACACCAGCGCCTGCGTGCCGTCCGCCATGGCCTCCTGGACGAAGACCTGCGCCCCCGCGATCCGTACGCCCTCCAGGACGTCCCGCTCCGTGATGTCCCGCCGTGCCGCGCACTGGGTGCAGAGGGTGATCCGTCCGCCCGCCATGATCGACTCGATGAGGTCGGGCAGCGGCGCGGCGTGCGGGAGTTCGAAGTCGGCGGCGCGGCCGGGCAGCGCGAACCAGGCGGACTCCCCGGTCAGCCAGAGGGAGACCTCCACCCCGCTGGCGACGGCGACCGCCGCCACCGTGAACGCCTGCGAGCACCGCTCGGCGGAGTCGGCCCCTGCGGTCACCTTGATCACGAGCTTCTTCGGCATATGCCGAACTGTAACCGGCGGCCGTGCAACCTCTTCTGCGACCTGTGGGTCAGCTGTGTGCGCAGGTAATTGGAACCGGCGCTTCAGGTCTCTTATGGGGGGACCCTTTTGGAACCGAAAGACACCAGTTCCGGCGATGCGGTCGAGTCGCCGGACGTACCGCGCGCCGCGGACACCGGTGAGCACCTGACCCCGGCCGATGCTCCCGCGCCCGTCGCGCCCGCCGCACCGGAAGCCGCCGTACCGGACGCCACCGCCGTACCGGCCCCGGAAGCCGTGACCGAGCACGCCCCGGACGCCCCGGACGTCGCCGAGGAAGCCGCCCCGGACGCCGTCCGCCGCCGCCCGCGCGGCCGTACCTCGCTGATCGTGCTCGCCGCCGCGGTGCTCGGCGTGGTCATCGGCGGTGCCGTGGGGTACGGCGTGCAGGCCGACCGCGACCCGACCCCGCTGGGAACGCTCGCGCAGGCACACCTCGCCTACCCGGCGAAACCGCTCGCGGCCGACGAGGTCCCCGACCCGCTGCCGGCCTCCGAGGACCGCCGGGTGAAGACGGACGGCGACCTCACCAAGATGCTGGTGAGCCCTCCCGAGGGCGCCGAGAAGGACGACTACTTCGGCAGCGGCTGGATCGGCGTCTCCACGTTCTCCACCTGGTACGAGAGCCCCGACTACATGTTCAGCGAGCTGGCCGGAGCGGGCGTCCGGCGGATCGCGCGGCAGTCCTGGCTGGAGGGCGACCGCGAGACGAAGATCGATCTCGTGCAGTACCGCTCCGACAGTTTCCTCGGGGCCGAGGACCACTTCGACGGTCAGATGGAGTACCTGCCGGAGGAGGACGGGGCCGGCAACGAGGGCGACCCGATCAAGGGCAGCCTCGAGGGCCGCTACTTCCTCTACCCGGTCGACCGCGAAGAGGGGTACGAGCCGATGTACCAGGCCAGGGCCATCGCCGTGCGCGGGGACATCGTGATGGACGTCGTGGTCTTCGACACCGAGCCGATCAGCAAGAAGACCATCCGGACTCTGGCCGAGCGCCAGTTGGAGCGGCTGTGACCGACGAGAAGAACGAAGCCGTGGCCCCGGAAGAGAGCGCGGAACCGGCTCCGGAGGCGGCGCCCGGGACGACCGCTGAGGCGGCTTGCAAGGCGACCGTGGACGCGGCTCCCGCAGCAGCTCCCGAAGCGGATCCGGAGACGGCCCCGGTGGCCCCGGCGCGCACCGGCCGGGTGATGAAGGCCGTGCGGTACGTGGTGCCCGCCGTCCTCGTGCTCGGAGTGATCGGTGGCGCCGGCGCGTACACCAGGACCACCGTCGACTCGGCGGACCGCACGGCGCCCACCACCCTCTGGACGAAGGAGGAGGCCAGGGACTCGCTCGCGCAGCAGAAGGGCGGAACCGACCGGGGCAGAGCCGCCCGGACGGGCCGTTCCGACACCGCGCTCAGCAAGCTGCTCCTGCCGGCGTCCGCGCCCTGGGAACTCGGCCCGGACATCGGCAAGCTGAGCAACGACAACGAGGTCAGCGGCAAGGAGGCGGCGGCAGCCGTCAAGAAGTCGATCCCCGGCCTCGCGGGCAAGGAACGCCGCGCCTACGAGAAGAGCGTCGACCGGCTGAAGATCCAGGGCATGGCCCAGCGGTCCTACGCGATGGTGGCGATGGATTCCAGCCAGGTGGCCGTCATCGGGATCCTGAGCATGAAGGACACCGCGGCCGTCAAGAACCTGTGGGTCTCCAACACCGGGCTCATGGACGCGGCGGGCGTCTTCCGCAAGGGGCCGAAGGTCGAGGACCACAAGGAGGCCCGCTGCTTCCGGGCCCCCAAGACCGACACGAAGCTCGACGGCGTGACCTGCGTGGCCTACGAGGGAGAGCTGTTCGTCACCGTGGCCGTCGACGGCGCGGAGCCGATGGACATGTCCGTCGTCGCCGACCTGGTGAAGGACCAGCTCGACCACATCAAGTCCCCGGGGAAGTACATATGACCGAGCAGACGGTGACCCCTGAGCCCCAGAAGGTGACCCCGGAGCCGGAGAAGGGGACCCCGGAGCCGGACGGACCCGCACCCGTGGAAGCCGCACCGGCCCCCGCACCCGACGACGCCGCACCGGCGGACCCCGTACCGGCCGCAGCCGCCCAGGCGCCCGCCCCCGCGGACCTCCCGCCGATGCCCGCCGTGGCGCCGGTGGTGCCCGCCCCGGACGGCCAGGAGCCTCCCGCGCGCCCGCGCAGGCCCCGGCGCGTCCTGCGGGCCGTCGCGCGCTGGACGGTCGCGGTGCTGGTCCTCGGCGCCGCCTCCACGGGCACCGCGTACCGGATCGCCTCGATGGAGCGGACCGACGTGCCCGGCCTCTCCACCGTGAGCGACGGACGGTGGGAGTACCCCGCCCTCTCCCTTCCGGCGCTGCCGCCCGGCAAGGGCCGCCCCTTCGACAGCTCCAACGACGCGGAGATCCACTACGCCGACGTGCGGGACCTGCTGCTGCCCGCCCCGGCCGGATCGGTGCCGGACAAGAAGCTGACCGGCGGCTGGGTGCCCTCCTCGCTGTTCGTCTCGGAGTTCGCCGAGGACAGCCGGAGCCACCTCACCCAGGTGCTCCGGGACTCGGCGCTGCGCCACACCGCGGCGCGCGGCTGGACCATGCCGGACGGCACCTCGTCCCGGATCTATCTGCTCCAGTTCAACTCGGTGGGCTTCTCCACGGCCCTCGGCGACGAGCTGACCGGCTGGGGCGACGACCAGCCGCTGCTCGACGGCACCACCGGCCTGGAACTGGACGAATCCTGGCCGACCGCCCCGATGCCGGAGTACGTCCAGCCCAACGTCTTCACCGAGTCGAAGCCGTACGAGAAGGAGCACACCCGGGTCGCGTACGTCGTCGCCGGGGACACCCTCGCGGTGATCGTGCAGTCCCACGAGGGCGGCGGGGAGACGGCGAAGGTGCCGTTCCAGCAGACGGTGATCCTCCAGGACCAGCTGCTGGGCTGAGCGCCGGGCCCCGCGCCGGCGGGCGCCGGCGCGAGGACCTGAACGAGAGAGCCGGGCCCCCACCCACTAGGCTGGGGCCCGGCCCTGTATGGGCGCCATTGCCGCCATTCGCTCATGACGAGGAGCTCCCGTGCTTGAGGCATTCTTCTCCACCCTGCTGGTCCTGGTCTGCGTCGGCGTCCTCGCTTTCGCCGCTGTGACCGTGAAGAAGCTGTACCAGGGCCAGCGCTGACCCTCGTCGACCTCCGCCCCTCCCTCACAGATCGCCTGAGCCGCTCATGATCTCGATTCCGTCCGACCTTCACCGGGACCTCGTCCCGCTGGCATTCCTCCTGGGCAACTGGGCCGGCGCGGGCGTCGCCGACTTCCCCGGCGACGAGAAGTGCAACTTCGGCCAGGAAGTCTCCTTCAGCCACGACGGCCGTGACTTCCTCGAATACGTGTCGCACTCCTGGGTGCTCGACGCCGAGGGCAACAAGGTCCGGCCGCTGGAGTCGGAGTCCGGCTACTGGCGCATCGACAAGGACCGCAAGGTCGAGATCGTCATGGTCCGCGACCAGGGCGTCGTCGAGGTCTGGTACGGCGAGCTCGCCGACCAGAAGCCGCAGATCGACGTCGTCACCGACGCGGTCGCCCGCACCGCTGCCTCCGGCCCGTACAGCGGCGGCAAGCGTCTCTACGGCTACGTGAACAGCGACCTCATGTGGGTCGGCGAGAAGGCGACCCCCGACGTCGAGCTGCGCCCCTACATGTCGGCGCACCTCAAGAAGGTCGTCACGCCGGAAGAGGTCCAGGAGATGGCGAAGAGCCTCGGCGACCTCCCGGACGACGGCATCGCCTTCTTCAAGTAGGCCGCACCTCCTTCCAGCAGGCCGCACGTCCCACCGGCGGCCGGCACCGCGCCGGACAGGCCCACGCCCCCGCGGGGCGTCCCCCTTCGTACCGGGGGATGCCGCGCGGGGGCGGCCGTACACTGGCCCCGTGGTGAGCACCGACTGGAAGACCGATCTCCGGCAGCGCGGTTACCGGCTCACGCCGCAGCGCCAGCTCGTGCTGGAGGCGGTCGACGCGCTGGAGCACGCGACGCCCGACGACATCCTCTGCGAGGTGCGCCGGACCGCGTCCGGGGTCAACATCTCCACCGTCTACCGGACCCTGGAGCTCCTGGAGGAGCTCGGGCTGGTCAGCCACGCCCACCTCGGCCACGGCGCCCCCACCTACCACTTGGCCGACCGCCACCACCACATCCACCTGGTCTGCCGGGACTGCTCGGACGTCATCGAGGCGGACACCGAGGTGGCGGCCGAGTTCACCGCCAAGCTGCGGGACACCTTCGGCTTCGAGACGGACCTCAAGCACTTCGCGATCTTCGGCCGGTGCCGCGACTGCGCCGCCGGGGCGGACCCCTCGGACGCCGAGCAGCCCTGAGCGGCCGTGGCCGCCCGGCCCCACGGCCCGGGGGCGCGCGCCGTACGCTGGTCGCATGAAGAGCCCCTTGCTGTCCCTGCCCGGCGCCGTCCCCGCCGAAGGCCGCGACGAAGGTGTCGCCGCGCACTACGGCGACCTGTTCCGTGAGCAACGCGCCCTCGCCGCCGGAGACGGGTTCGTCGACCTGTCGCACCGGGGTGTCGTCACCGTCACCGGCGACGACCGGCTGAGCTGGCTGCACCTGCTGCTCACCCAACACGTCACCGACCTCGCGCCGAACCGGGCCACCGAGGCGCTGATCCTCTCCGCCAACGGCCACATCGAGCACGCCCTCTACCTCGTGGACGACGGCTCCACGGTGTGGATGCACGTCGAGCCGGGGACCCGTGCGGAGCTGGTGGCGTACCTGGAGTCGATGAAGTTCTTCTACCGGGTCGAGGTCGCCGACCGCACCGAGGAGTTCGCCGTCGTGCACCTCCCGGCCGGTTCCATCACGGAGGTGCCCGAGGGCGTCGCCGTGCGCGAGGAGCCGCACGGCCGCGACGTGTTCCTGCCGCGCGCCGAGCTGGAGGCGTACACCGCCGGGGCCGGTCCGGCCGCGGGCATCCTGGCGTACGAGGCGCTGCGCGTGGAGGCGCACCGCCCGCGCCTGGGCTTCGAGACCGACCACCGGACCATCCCGCACGAGCTGGGCTGGATCGGCACCGCGGTCCACCTGCAGAAGGGCTGCTACCGGGGGCAGGAGACCGTCGCGCGCGTCCACAACCTGGGGAAGCCGCCGCGCCGGCTCGTCTTCCTCCACCTGGACGGCAGCGAGGTGCACCTGCCCGGACACGGCACGCCGGTCCGGCTGGCCTCGGACGGTGCGGAGGGCCGCCAGCTCGGCTTCATCACCACCTCGGCCCGGCACCACGAGCTCGGCCCGATCGCCCTCGCGCTGGTCAAGCGGAACGTCGCGGTCGACGCCGAACTGCTCGCCGGGGACACGGCCGCCGCGCAGGAGACGATCGTCGAGCCTTAGGCGACGGTGACCGGCCGGATCGTCCGTCGGACCTCGATGAGGCCGGTCGGACCTCGATTCAGGCCGGTCGGACCTCGATTCAGGCCGGTCGGACCTCGATCAGGCCGGTCAGACCTCGATGAGGACGGTGAACGGGCCGTGGTTGGTGAGCGTGACGCGCATGTCCGCCCCGAACCGGCCCGTCTCCACCCGCGCCCCGAGCGCCCGCAGCTGCGCCACGACCTCGTCGACCAGCGGCTCGGCGACCTCACCGGGCGCGGCGGCGTTCCAGGTGGGGCGGCGGCCCTTGCGGGCGTCCCCGTAGAGGGTGAACTGCGAAATGACCAGCAGCGGTGCGTTCACGTCGGAACACGACTTCTCGCCCTCCAGGATGCGCACCGACCAGAGCTTCCGGGCGAGCTGCGCGGCCTGCTCCGGGGTGTCCCCGTGCGTGACCCCGACCAGCACGCACAGGCCCTCGCCCATGATCTCGCCGACGACTCCGGTCTCCGGGGCGGCCTGGGTGCCCTCGGACACGGAGACGCTGGCGCCATCCACTCTCTGTACCACTGCACGCATACAGACCAACCTATCTTGGGCTGAACGGGTACAGAACCCCTGCGTCGGCCCCGGACGGGGTGGCACGATGCACGATGTCGGTGTGCCGACGCACCGGTCGAGGGGACGGAACAGCATGAGTACCTATGGAACGGGACAATCTCCCGGTGCCGTACCGACGACGCCCACCACCATGAGGCCGCCCGTGCAGCGGAGCGTACCGGGACCGGAGGGCGGGCCCGGGGCAGGGGCCGCGGTCGCTCCGGTGCGGGTGCCGTCCGCCGCCTCGGTCGGCTCCGTGCCCGAGCAGGGCGCAGCCCACCCGGGCCCCGAGGGGCTGGGCGCGGTCCGCCCGCAGGCCGGGTTCGGCGGGCTCCGGCTCCCCGCGCTGCGGACGCTGCGCCGGGACGCCCAGCGGGACGAGGCGGACCTCAGCTACGTACGCAGGCTGGTCCAGGGGCGCATCGACATCCTGCGGGCGGAGCTGGCGCGGCGGCAGGACCCGGAGTCCCCGGTGGTGGACCGGCTCTCGGAGATCCTCGCGGACACCCCGTCGCGCCACCGCACCTCCGCCCGGCACGTCACGCTGCGCACCCCGCGCGGCGACGAGTACGCCAGGCTGGCGGCGGAGACGCTCGCCGAGGTGGAGCTGTCCGACCTCGAAGCCCGTACGGACGAGGAGCTGCACACCGCGATGGGCAGGCTCGTCGGCTACGAGAAGCAGGTCTCACGCCGCCGTCACCAGCTCCAGCGCACGGCGGACGAATGCGGCGCGG
This sequence comes from Streptomyces sp. NPDC060184, assembly GCF_042728795.1. Classification (NCBI taxonomy): domain Bacteria; kingdom Bacillati; phylum Actinomycetota; class Actinomycetes; order Kitasatosporales; family Streptomycetaceae; genus Streptomyces; species Streptomyces sp. NPDC060184. The sequence goes on along the minus strand of NZ_JBHWYX010000018.1, from coordinate 53,227 downwards.
AGATCGCCCGCAGGTACCGTGACGGAGAAGCACAAGTAGACGATCTGCTCGCCTGAGGTGATCCTTCCGGGAGCGGGTCCAGCCCCCGGAAGGCCCTCATGACCAGCAACGACGCCCTCGCCTCCCCCTCCGGCCCCGGTACGCCGGACGTCCGCCCGGTGCTCGCGGAGGTCGTGCGGTCCGGGTTCCTGGAGGGCCGCCACCGGGGCTCCCTGGTGCTGCTGGCGGCGGACGGCAGTGTGGAGTACGCGCTCGGCGACCCGTCGGCGCCCGTCTTCCCCCGCTCGTCGAACAAGCCGATGCAGGCCGCCGCGATCCTGCGGGCCGGTCTCGACCTGTCCGGCGAGCGGCTGGCGCTCGCCGCCGCGAGCCACTCCGGGGAGGACTTCCACCTCGCGCTCGTCGCGACGATGCTGGCCGAGCACGGGCTGAGCCCCGCCGATCTCCAGACCCCGCCCGACCTGCCGCTGGACCCGGTGGAGGCGGAGGCGTACCTCGCTTCCGGGCGGGTCCGTGAGCCGATCACCATGAACTGCTCGGGCAAGCACGCGGCGATGCTCGCGGTCTGCGCCCTCAACGGCTGGGACACCGCGAGCTACCTCGACCCGGCGCACCCGCTCCAGCGCCTGGTGCACCAGGTGATCGAGGAGGCGGCGGGCGAACCGGTCGCCGCGGTCGGCACGGACGGCTGCGGCGCGCCGCTGATGGCGATCGGGCTGACCGGGCTGGCGCGGGCGTTCCGCTCCTTCGTCCTGGCGGAGCCCGGTACGGCGGAGCGGCGGGTCGCGGACGCGATGCGCGCCCACCCGGAGTACGTGGCGGGCACCCGGCGGCCGGACACCTGGCTGATGCGCGAACTGCCGGGAACCCTCTCGAAGATGGGCGCCGAGGCGGTACAGGCGCTGGCGCTGCCGGACGGCCGTGCGCTGGCCTTCAAGATCGAGGACGGCTCCACCCGGGCGCTCGGCCCGGTGCTGGCCCGCGCCCTGGAACTCCTCGGCGTGGACGCCCCGGTCGTCGCCCGGGTCGGCCGGGCGCCGCTGACGGGCGGCGCGGCGCAGGTCGGCGAGGTGCGGGCGGCGTTCTGACCTGGGGCCGGGGCCGGGGCCGGGGCCTGGGGGTCTGGGGGTCTGGGGGACTGGGGGCCTGGGGGCCTGGAGTTTGGGGCCTGGGGTCGGGTGACGGCGGCAGGCGACGGAGGCCGGGCTGCGGAAACGTTCCGCCTGCCCGGCCTCCGGCGTGGTCGGCCCGGCACCGTGAGCGGGGGGAGCGGCGCGCGTCAGTCGCGGGCGACGGACCGCTCGATGAGGGCCACGGTGGCCCGGGGGTCCTCCACCTCGATGACGAGGCGGTCGTAGGTCTCGGCGTCGGCGAGTTCGATGACGACCGCCTTCTCCGGGTTCTTCACGTCCCAGAAGAGGCGTTCGCCGTGGCGGAGGAACCGGCCCGCGGTGATGACCCCCGGGAGGTAGGTGCCGCCGACCCTGATGCCCTTCCCCTCGCGGGCGATCCCGGGGTCGTGGGTGGCGCCCCGGACATGGGCCAGAGGGATCTCCAGACGGCTCTTGAGGCTCCAGAGCTTGTCGAAACCCTGGATTTCGACGGTCATCAGGCCGCCTTCGCGATCGACGGAGATCAGGGCCATGTCAGTGCTCCTTGGAGGTGGCGGGCTGTGCGCCGGGGGTGGCGGGCCGGGCGCGCAGGCGCAGCCGGGCACCGAGGACGGTGGAGGCGGTGTGCGGAGCGTCGTCGCCGTGCGAGGGGCGCAGGGCTTCCTCCAGTGCGGTGATGCCCTCCGCGACGAGGGTGGCGACCTCCGGGTCGAGCGGGGCGCGTTCGGCGGCGGCGAGGACCAGGAGTCCGGCGGCCGGGCCGCTGTCGAAGGAGGCGATCGCCGTCGACAGCGCCCGTGCCGGGTCGGTGACGGTGGCGAGCGCGGCGGTGGCCGGGTGGATCTCGTGGTCGAGGTGGTTGCGCAGCACGGTCAGGTGCAGGCCCCGCTTGGATCCGAAGACCTTGTAGAGGCTGCCTCGGTGGATGCCGGTGGCCGTGACCAGGTCGTCCACCGAGGTGCCCTCGAAGCCGTGGGCGGCGAAGAGGGCGGCCGACGTACTGACGGCCAGGTCGGTGTCGAAAGCGCGAGGTCGTCCCATGGCCAGGAGTGTAGGAATAAAAGAACGCTCGGTCAAGAACGAGTGTTCTCAAACGGGTGCGGGCCGTGGACAGGGGGTAAATGAGGGCGACACGGGGGAGCCCGCCGCCTAGCGTTGCGGTATGGGCCTGGACATACGCGTGATCACCGAGACCGAGTTCCCCGCATGGCTGATGGCCGTCCGGCGGGGGTTCCTGCAGTCCTCGACGGAGGGCCTCGAATCCGAGGCGGCCATGCGGCTGGCGCGCACCGACATCTCCCGGCTGCAGGGCGCGTTCGACGACGGGCGGTGCGTGGCGACCTTCCGGTCGTTCGCCCAGGAGCTGACGGTGCCCGGCGGCTCGCGGGTCGCGGTGGACGCGGTCACCGCGGTGACGGTCGCGCCGACCCACCGCAGGCGGGGGGTGCTGAGCCGGATGATGGCGACGGACCTCGCGGCGGCGAAGGAGCGCGGCGAGGTCGCCGCCACCCTCATCGCGGCCGAGTACCCGATCTACGGGCGCTTCGGCTTCGGCCCCGCCACCTCGCTCACGGAGTGGGAGGTGGACCTCACCCGCTCGGGGCTCAATCCCCACGAGCCGCTCGACGCCGTGCTGGACGGCGGCCGGATCGACCTCGTTGACGGGGAGGACGTACGGAAGCTGGGCGGAGCGATCCACGCCCGGCTGGCCGCCCGGCAGCACGGGGTCGTCGACCGCCCGGAGGGCTGGTGGGACCGGCACGCGGGCATCGGCGTACCGCCGCTCGACAAGTGGACCGAGCCCTTCTACGCCCTGTACCGCTCCGCTTCCGGCGTGCCCGAGGGCCTGGTCACGTACCGCACCGACGACAACTGGGACGACCGCAAGCAGCCCCGGGACAGCGCGATCGTGAGCCAGCTGATCGCGGCCGGCCCGGCGGCCGAGCGTGCCCTGTGGCGGTTCGTCTGCTCGATCGACTGGATCACCACGGTCCGCACCGGCTACCGCGCCCCCGACGACCTGCTCCCGCTGCTGCTGCCCGACCCGCGCGCGGCCCGGGTGGTCACGCACGCCGACTGGCTCTGGCTGCGGGTGCTCGACACCGCGCGGCTGCTCGCGTCGCGTACGTACGGGCAGGAGGCCTCGCTCGTCCTCGACGTCCGCGACCCCGCCGGGCTCGCCGGGGGCGTCTTCCGCCTGGACGCCTCGCCGGAGGGCGCGGTGTGCGCACCGGACACCCGGAGCGCCGATCTGACCCTGGACGTGCGGGACTTGGCCTCCGTGTTCCTCGGTGACGAGTCGGTGGAGCGGCTGGTGGCCCTGGGGCGGATCGAGGAGAACCGGCCGGGCGCGGCGGCGCTGGCCGGCGGTGCGTTCCGGACGGCCCGCCGGCCGTGGTGCCCGGACATGTTCTGAACCGGCCGCCGGTCAGGTCGTGCCGTGAAAGCCCCGCCTTCCGGGCGGACGGCGCCCCTTCCGCGACACGCTCAGTCCCGGGCGGTGCGCAGCCGGACGAAGGCGGAGTTGAGCCCCTGCTTCAGCAGGCGCGCGAGCGGGCGTTCCACGAAGCGGTGGATCACCCAGGCCAGGACGAGGAAGCCCGCGAGGACGGCGAGGAGCAGCAGCCGGGGGTCCATGGTGTCCCGCAGCCGGTTGATCAGCGTGGTCCCGATCGCGTAGTGCGTCAGGTAGAGCGGGTACGTCATCGTCCCGGCGGTGACCAGCCACTTCCAGCGGACGCGGTCGGTCAGGCCGAGCGAGATGCCCACCATGAGCAGCAGGAACGCGGTGAAGACGACCACGCTGCCGCGCCAGCTGGAGACGTGCTCGACCATGTCGATGCGGTGCCCGAGCTCCAGCTGGCCCATCATCCATGCCATGCCGAGGATGCCCCAGAGCAGCAGGTCCTGGCCGAACCGGTGCATCAGGTAGAGCGCGAGCCCGGCGATGAAGTACCAGGCGCCCTCGGGCTGGGCGACGAGGACGAGCAGCGGGAAGTGGGAGACCGGTGCCAGCATGGCGACGGCGCCCCACACGCAGCAGAACACCACGACCTTGCGGTACGTCAGCCCGGAGGCGACGACGATCAGGAAGAGCAGGTAGAAGCGGAGCTCCGACCAGAGGGTCCAGTAGACGCCGTCGACGTTCGGGACCCCCGAACCGGACTGCAGCATGGTGAAGTTGATCAGCACCTCGCGCAGCTTCAGCCGGTCCCAGACCCCCGGCACGGCGGCCAGGAACCCGGTGGTGAGGACGATGGCGATCCAGTACGCCGGGTAGAGCCGGATCACCCGCGAGACGAAGAAGTCCTTGGGGGTCCTGCCCCAGCAGGACATGCAGATCACGAACCCGCTGATCACGAAGAAGATCTCGACGCCGATCCAGCCGTACGAGGCGAACCGGAACACCGTCGGCATCAGCTCGGACGCCGGGCGGCCCCAGATGAGGTTCCCCGGCCGGTCGGCCCTGGCGGTACCGGCGTAGTGGTGGACGGCCACCATCAGCGCGGCGGCCAGCCGGATCCCGTCGATGGCGTAGAGGCGGCGCCCGGACCGGGCGGGGGTGGCCGCGTGCTTGCCGCCCGTCGCTTGGGCGGCCTGCCCGGGGAGCCCGGTACCCGTGGCGGACACCGCCTCGATCCCGGCGAGCGGGGGGAGGGGTTCCTGCAACCTGCCCGTGACCCGCTGCCGTAGGGGTATCGACAAACCGCCGTCCGCGCCGCGCATGCGTATCTGACCATCCTCATCAGGGAACTCCGGGGCGGAGCGGCCACCGGTCGGGCCAGGCTACGACCGGCTCATCGAACGGATGGGAACAAATGCGCTGGGGGTGACATGTTTCCCTCGCCGCCCGTCCGGGCGTTCCGCAGTGTTGGCCGGATGTTCACGTGGCGTCGGCGGCGGGGGCGGTGGCCGATCCGACGCGCGTCGTCGGACGCGGCCTCGGGCCGCCCGCGCGTCCGGGCGGTTATCGTGCGGGCGTGAACGGTCCGGAGCCCCGCCCCCTGCTCTTCCTCGACGTCGACGGCCCCCTCATCCCCTTCGGGGCGACGGCGCGCGAGCTCCCCGGCGGGTACCCGGTGTATCGCTCGGCCACCGGGCGGCCGGAGGACCGGGGCAACCCGCTGCTGGCCCGGATCAACCCCGCCCTCGGGCCACGCCTCCTCGCGCTGGACTGCGAGCTGGTGTGGGCCACGACCTGGATGGCGGACGCGAACCTCGTCCTGGCGCCCTGGCTCGGGCTGCCGCAACTGCCCGTCGTGGACTGGCCGGAGGACGTGGACGCGGCGGACGAACGGGGCGGCCTCCACTGGAAGACCCGCACCCTCGTGGAGCTGGCGGCCGGGCGCCCCTTCGTCTGGGTGGACGACGAGATCACCGACATCGACCGGCGCTGGGTCGCGGACCACTGCCGGGGGCACCGGCTCCTCCACCGCGTCGAGCCCCGACTCGGCCTGACCGACGCGGACTTCACGGTGCTGGCGGAGTGGGTACGGGCGCTCGGTGACGCCACCCGCGGCTGAGTCCGTGCTGCCGGAGATGGCTTCCCGCCTGCGGAAACAGCGAAGGCAGGAAGAGGAGACTCTTCCCGCCACTCTCAAGATATAGCGCACCGGGGGGCTTGCGGCAAGGCCCCCGGTGTCCCGCACAATCGCCTCTTCCACCGCTCCCGGGCCGTGCCCGTGCCCGTGTGCCCGCGTGCCCGGACGGCGGTGGCCCGGCCGGGGGACCGGCATCGCGCTTTCTCGCTCATTGGGGTGTTCATGACGGACGTGATCGTGGTCGGCGGCGGACCGACCGGGCTGATGCTGGCCGCCGAGCTGCGGCTGCACGGGGTCGGGGTGGTGGTGCTGGAGAAGGAGACGGAGCCGACCACGCAGTCCCGTGCACAGGGCCTGCACGCCCGCAGCGTCGAGGTGATGGACCAGCGCGGACTGCTGGAGCGGTTCCTGCGGCTCGGCAAGCAGGTCACCTCCGGCGGGTTCTTCGCCGGGCTCGGCAAGGTCTGGCCCGAGCACCTGGACACCGCGCACTCGTACGTACTCGCCATTCCGCAGGCCACCACCGAACACCTGCTGGCCGAGCGCGCCGTCGAGCTGGGCGCCGAGATCCGGCGGGGCCGGGAGCTGGTCGCACTGAGCCAGGACGACCAGGGGGTGACCGCCCGGCTCGCCGACGGCACCCGGCTGCGCTCGCGCTGGCTCGTGGGCTGCGACGGTGGCCGCAGCGTCGTGCGCAAGCTGCTCGGGACCGGCTTCCCCGGCGAACCCGCCCGGGTGGAAACCCTTCTGGGGGAGCTGGAGCTGACGGACTCCGCGGAGGAGGTCGGCCGGGTGGTCGCCGAAGTCCGCAAGACGCAGCTCCGGTTCGGGCTGATGCCGCTGGGCGACGGGGCGTTCCGTGTCATCGTGCCCGCCGAGGGCGTCGCCGAGGACCGTACGGCCGGGCCCACCCTGGAGGAGTTCAAGCAGCGACTCCGGCACTACGCGGGCACCGACTTCGGCGCGCACTCGGCGCGCTGGCTCTCCCGTTTCGGCGACGCGACGCGCCTCGCCGAGCGGTACCGGACCGGCCGGGTGCTGTTGGCCGGTGACGCGGCGCACATCCACCCGCCGACCGGCGGGCAGGGGCTGAACCTCGGCATCCAGGACGCGTTCAACCTCGGCTGGAAACTTGCCGCCGAGGTCAACGGGTGGGCGCCGGAGGGGCTGTTGGACAGTTACCACTCCGAGCGGCACCCGGTCGCCGCCGAAGTGCTCGACAACACCCGTGCGCAGATGCTCCTGTTGTCCACCGAACCCGGCCCCGTGGCGGTGCGCCGGCTGCTCTCGGAGCTGATGGACATCGACGAGGTGAACCACCGCCTGATCGAGAAGATCACCGCGATCGGCGTCCGCTACGACGTCGGCGAGGGCCACGCCCTCCTCGGCAAGCGGATCCGTGACGTGAGCCTGAAGCAGGGCCGGCTGTACTCCCTGACGCACGCCGGGCGCGGGCTGCTGCTCGACCGGACCGGCCGGCTCTCGGCCGACGGCTGGGCGGACCGCGTCGACCACGTCGTCGACGGCAGCGACGAACTCGACGTGCCCGCCGTGCTGGTGCGCCCGGACGGTCACGTGGTCTGGGCCGGCGACGACCAGCGGGAGCTGGACGAGCGGCTGGGCCGGTGGTTCGGGACGGCCGCCGTCGCGGGCTGAGGGCGGGGCCGGGCCGGCCGGGGGCCCGCCGGCTCAGCCGGTGATCTCCGGGTTGGCGGCCATGACGGCCTCGGCGGTGTGCCAGAGACGGGGCAGGTGGCGGACGGTCCCGGCCGCCCGCCGCACGAGGTCGTCGCCGGACGTGATGCCGAGGAGGTCGGCGACGGCCTCCCGGAACGCGGGGCGGTGGGCGTCGGCCAGCCGAGGCGCGTCGGCGGCCAGCACGGTGTGGCAGCGGGCGAAGGTGGCGACGATCCAGAACACCGCCTCGCGGTGGTCGCCCGCGTCGACGAGGGCCTGGCTCCCGTCGACGGCGATCGGCCGGGCCCCGGGCGTGAGGTCGCTGCTGAAGAAGAAGGGGGTCCTGGCCACCCGCGCGGTGGCGTCGAAGGTCACGGCGAGCGCGTCCAGATGGTGCTGGACCCGCTCGGCGGGCAGGTCCGCGCAGCCGAGGAGCCCGAGGAGCTCCGGGTAGACGCCGGGGTGCCCGTAGTCGGCGAGAACCGCGCGTGCGGCCGGGTAGCGCAGCCGGACGGTGGGGTTGCGCAGCGCGGCGGCGAGCAGCACGTGGCAGGTCACGCCGGTGGGGAACAGCCACCCCAGCACCTGCTCGTGGAAGGGCGCCGAGACGTCGATCGCGGCGAGCCGGGTCTCCACCCGGCGGCGGGCGTCCTCGCACCGGCGGCGCACCCAGGGGGCGGTGGCGTAGCGCGGCGCGACCTCCGTCAGGAGCGCGCGCAGCCGGCCGGTGGGGTCGTCGATGAGGGTGTCGGTGCGGAAACAGCCCGCGAGATGGTAGGAGCCGAGCACCGCCTGTGCGGAGGCCAGTTCGGCCCAGGGGACGTAACTGATCTCCAACAGGGCGCCCTGGTGGCGGAGTTTGCCCGCCCGGACCGGGTGGCTGTCCGCGGTGGTGGCGATGTGGACGTCGACGTCGGAGGTGGGCGGCAGCTCGGTCCCGTCCGGCAGGCCGACGGTGGAGCCGCTGAAGTAGGCGCCCCGGTAGCCCGGTTGGGACCGGGCGTACCGGTGGACCCAGTCGCTCGCGGCGGAACGCGCCTGCCCGGCCTTCACGGTTCGACCCCCTGGTGGTGTGTGCGGGGACGGTGGCCGCGGTGGCACCGGCGGCCTTCCCCCACCGCAGCGTACGTCCCGTACGCACCTCAGATGAGGGAGCCCGCCGAGCCTCCGTCCAGACGGCACACCGTGCCGTTGGCCAGGCGGCCGAGGCTCCGCAGATGGCGGATGGTGTGGAAACAGGACGCGTAGTCGATCAGTTCCTCGATCACCAGGTCCGGGTTGGACCGCTTGAGGAACTTCCGGGTGACCTCCTCCTCCCGGGCGCCCAGCTTCTCGGCGATCGCCCGTAGGTCGGCGCGTTTGCGCGCGTCGTCCAGCGGCCCCAGGACCAGGGTGGACACCGCCGCCTGCCGCCCCCGGCAGGCATCGGCCAAGCCCGCGGTCAGCAGCCGGAGCGCGGCCTTGCTCGCCGCGTAGGGGGCCGAGTGGCGGTCCGCGTGGTACATCGCCTCGGAGTTCACCACGACCACGGAGCAGAACCGTTCGGCCGGCTGCCGGTCCAGGATCTCCCGGGTGAGGTGGTACGGGGCCAGGGCGTTGACCCGCAGCATCTCCTCGGTGTCCGCGAATCCGAGCAGGGGCCGGTCGTGGAAGTCGGCGTAGTGCACCGCACTGTGCACCACCAGGTCCCAGCCGCCGTCCGCCGCCGCGGCGACCTCCGGGTACGTCTCGGGCAGCGACAGATCGGCGGGCAGGTAGGCGAACGGCACCGGCCGCTCCACGGCCGTGGCCGGACGCCGCCCCACGCCCGTCACCGACCAGCCCTCGGCGGCGAGCCGGCGGGCCGTGTCGAGCCCCAGCCCGTGGCTGGCGCCGGTCACCAGGGCGCGCCCGGGAGCGCCGTGCCCCGGCGCGTCGTACGTGGTGTCGTCAGCGGTCATCGGGGTGCTTCTTCCGGCTCACCAGCAGACCCGCCTCCGTCGCCACGAACGTGGAGAACAGCAGGGGGCTGCGCCCGACCGCCCCGGCGTACGTGCGGATGGCCCGCGCCTCCCGGTCCGGAGCGGCGTCCGGATCGCTCTCCGCGCCGAAGTCGCCGTGGGCGAAGGCGTCGTCGGCGATCAGGAGACCGCCGGGCTCCACCAGCGGGAAGCCCAGCTTGAGATAGGCCGGGTACGACTTCTTGTCCCCGTCCACGAAGAGCATGCCGACGCTCGCGCGCTCCATCCGCGCCAAGTGCTCGGCGGCGTCGCCGACCAGTACCTCGATCCGGTCGGCGACCCCGGCGATCTCGAAGTTCTCGCGGGCCAGTTCGGCCGCCGCCGGGTCGATCTCCAGGGTGGTCAGGCGTCCGCCGGGCGGCAGACCGCGGGCGATGTGGATGGCGGAGTAGCCGAAGAGGGTGCCGATCTCGACCACGTGGCGGGGACGGTGCAGCCGGGTCAGCAGCTGGAGGAAGCGTCCGGCGTTGTCGTCGATCATGATCGTCGGCATGCCGCGCTCCAGGAGCGAGCGGCGCAGCACCCGCTCCAGCGCCTCGTCGCGGTCGCCCAGGACGGCGCGCATGTAGCCGCGCGTGGCGGTGGCGGTCATGCGATCGCCTCCAGCCGGGCGTCGCCGAAGAAGGTGAAGACGGACCCGGCGGCGGGCGGGTCGGAGGGCTCGTCGAAGTCGAAGCAGGGCCCGAACAGCGCGCGCAGCCCGGGGCGTCCGGCGATCTCGTCCAGGGTGAGGTCGCGGAAGGCGAGGAACTTCTCGCAGCTGTCGGCGGAGCCCCACAGGTAGCTGAAGTTGGCGCCGGGGTGGGCCATGTACATCGGCCAGGTGAAGTACTCCACGATGTCGTCGAAGGGCACGTACCGGGAGACGCCGAACTCCTCGTCCAGCCGCCGGTACGAGTCCCGCAGCCCGCCCTCGGTGCCGCGGTGCACGTCGAGGTCGAGCCAGGCGGTCACGGCGCGCTCCACGTAGGTCCGCCGGTACTCGGCGGCGGCCAGCAGGCGGCAGCGGTCCAGCTCCGCCGCACCGCCCTCGGGGAGGGTGACGGACGCGGCGAAGGACGGGTGGTGCACCCACTTCTCGAACCACATGGAAAGGCACTCCAGCCGCTCCGGCGGAAGGTACTCCAGCCCCGACTGGTACGAGGTCCGCTTCCGCACCAGCAGATGGTTGACGGCGTGTCCGAACTCGTGGAAGAGACTGTGCACGTTCTGGAAGGTGATCCGGCCGGAGCCCCGGTCGTCGGTCCGGAAGCGGCAGGAGACGTACGCGACGGGCAGCTGCCGGATGTCGCTCCAGTCGGTCCGGTTGCGGATGCCCCGGGTGTGGTTGGCGCGCACCGATTTGCGGGCCAGGTCCCACAGGTCGAACTTGATGCCGCCGACGGGGACGCCGTCCGCCGCCACGTCCACCGCGATCAGGTCGGTGGCGGTCAGGTCGGTGCCGGACAGGCCGGGCGCGGCGGAATCGGTGCGGGTGAAGGTCAGGCCGAAGACGCTGCGGGCGACGCGGAAGATGTACGCCAGGCACTCCTCCAGGTCGAAGGAGGGGATGCGGGCGTCCTTGGAGAGCTGCTGGACGGCGTACTCGAAGTGGTCCAGCGGCCGTCCTTCCGCCGCCCCGGTCACTTCCCGGATCTCCCGCTCCAGCTCCTCGGTGGCGGTGAGCGCGCCGGAGAGGAACGTACGGATCACGGTCTCGACGGTGTCCTCGTCGGCCTTGCAGCGTTCCATGGTGCGGGCCAGCACACCGGGCAGGCCCGCGGCGGCGGCCTGCGCCCGGCGCTCCGTGATCATGCGGTCCACGACACCGGCCAGTTCGTCCACGTGCGGGGCGCGGGCACCACGCCAGGCGCGGGCCAGTTTGGCCCGGGTGGCCGGGTTGGCGGTGTTGCCCATCAGCTTGTAGAAGACGACCTGGGGGCGGGCACCGCCCACCGGCACGCCCAGCCGCTCCAGCAGGCTCTTCTGGTCCTGCTGGGCCAGGTCCGTCAGTGCCTTGGCCTCGGTGAGCAGGGCGTCCAGGCGCCGGGGGCCCTCCGGATCGTGGACGCGGGACTTGCGGAGCTGGTCGATGTACTCCAGCCGGGCCGCCTCCACCTCGGGGTCGGCGCAGTCCAGGGCGAGCAGCCGGGCGAGGATCTCGTCGTCGAGCCCGGCGTTCTCGTAGAACTCGGTGCGCCAGGGGCGGAGGCGTTCGAGGTTCTCGTGGTCGTCGACGGCCTCAAGGTAGAGGAAGACGTACGCCACGTTGTTGTAGATCGACATGATCTCGACCAGGGTGTCCTGGGTGAGCGGGGGGCCGTCCAGGACGGCCGCGAGGCGGGCGCGCATGCCCGCCAGCGACTCCTCCATCTCGATCACCCCGTCGCGCGGCGCGGGGACCCGGTGCTCCGCCGCTCCGGTGGCGGGGAGGGACTGCTCGGTCTCGGTGCTCATGGGGCGGTCTCTCCTGGGAGGGGACGGAAGAGGAAGCGGTAGAGGACGCCGGTGTAGGAGGCGCAGTACATGTCGCCGTCGCCGCCGGCGACCGGGGTGACGTCCATCGGCGTCTCGTGGTCGGGGAGGCCGAGCACCTGGCTGCTCTCCCAGCGGAACCGGCCGTCGGCGGCGCCCAGGCACACCACGTTGCCGCGTTCGCCGGTGGCGGCGAAGCCGCCGTCGGGCAGCACGGTGAGCGAGGTGTACGAGCGGGGGGCACCCTGCGGGGCGGTCCACAGCGGGGCGCGGGTGCGGATGTCGACGCCGGTGGTGGCGTCGAGCTGGGTGCCGATCGCGAGGACGCCGCCGGAGACCGCCGGACTGCCGGTGATCTTGGCGTCCAGGGCGAGTTCACCCCGTACCGCGCCGGTGCGGGCGTCGAGGAAGAGGCAGCGGCCGTCCACCGCGCACACGGCGACCTCGCCGGTGGCGTGCAGGGCGGCGGGGGTGGCGCGGACCGAGGCGCCGGCCTCGGTGCGCCACAGTTCGGTGCCGTCGGGCGCCAGGCACAGGACGTGCTCGGCGCAGGCGACGACCGCGGTGCCCTCGGCGGTGCCGACCGGCCCGGCGTAAGGGTCGCGGTAGGAGGCCGAGCCGCCGTGCGCGGCGTGCCAGGGCTCCGGCAGGGCGCGTTCGAAGACGACGGCACCGGTGCGGACGTCCAGTCCGGTGCAGCGGCTGCGGAAGGAGCTGACGACCAGGACGCCGGAGCCGGGCAGCAGGGTGGGGGTGGCGAAGACGGGGGTGTCCAGCTTCACCGACCACACCAGGCCGCCGCGCAGGTCGAAGCAGGCGATCAGACCGCTGGTGGCGGCGACCACCACGTGCCGGCCGGCGGGGGCGAGCACCACGGAGGCGTAGACCCCGCTGTCCATGCGGCGTTCCCAGTACACCTTCGACAGGTCGCGGGAGTACAGGCGTACGTGCCCGTCGTCGCTCGCGACCACCGGGCCGACGCCCGCGATCAGCGCCGGGGTGGCGCTGACGGAGACCGGGACGGTGCGGTCCAGGGCGCGGTTGCGGTAGGTCAGCATGCGGTACCCGGCCACGACCGGCTCGCGGTCCCAGCGGCGGGCGGCGACCGCGGCGGGCAGGACGTTCTTGACCGGGTCGTGGCGGAAGGCCGCGGGCGCGGGGGAGACCGTGGCGCTAGGCATGGGCGAGCTCCGGGGAGGAGGCCGCCGCCCAGTGGTCCTTGCGCAGGGCGCGGTGGAAGACGAACGCCAGGACCGCCGTCGACACCCCGTTGCAGGCGATCGCGAGGAACGGGGAGTCCAGGACGAACACCGCGTACCAGGCCAGCGGGATGGTCAGCAGGTACGTGGTGAGGGTGGAGGCGCCGAAGAGCAGGCCACCGCGCTGGTGGACCGTCAGCATCTCGCCGTGGACCGCGGAGAGCACGTAGACGGGGAGGGGCAGCAGGAAGGCCAGCAGCAGGTCGCGGGCGAGGCCCTGGTCCATCCCGGCGCTCGCGAAGGCGCCGACGGTCTGCGGTCCGAACAGCAGCAGCACGCCGGCCGTGACGGCCGTCGGGACCGCCGTGTACACCAGCAGGCGGCGGGCGACCGCGGGCAGCGGGGTCTCCCGGGATCCGACGGTGTACCCGTAGAAGGTGAAGGCACCGGCCGCACAGGCCTGCGGGACCCGGCAGAACAGGGTGTAGATCTTCGTCGCCACCCCGGCGGCGGCGACCGCCTGGACGCCGAGCGTCCCGATGAACAGGCTCGGTACGATCGCGCCCGCGTAGTCGTTGAGATGGCGGGCCCCGACACCGGGGGCGGTGCGCAGCATCGAGCGGAACTCGGCGAGCACCTCGCCCCGTTCGGGCCGGGCCGCCGCGGGCGCGCCCGCCGCCGGGCCCGGGCGCCGGTTCTGCCGCAGGAAGTACCCGAGACCGGCGCAGGCCATCAGGGACTGCGCGCCGACGGTGGCGGCCGACACCGCGGCGGCCGGTGAGGCGAACAGGGAGGCGGCGCCGGTGTACAGGAAGACCCAGTCGAGCAGGACGTTCACGCCGAGGCCCGCGCCGAGGATCAGGAACGACGCGTTCTTCATGCCGCAGATCTTCAGCGTCTCGCCGATGACGATGTACGCCAGGACGGCCGCGGTGCTCCAGGCCCTGACCTGCACGTAGTCGCCGACCAGCGGCACCAGTTCGGGCTGCTGCCCGGTGAGCCGGAGGAACGGTTCCACGCCCGCGCCCGTCAGCAGGCCGAGCACCTGGCAGAGGCCGAGCAGCGGCAGCAGCGCCCGGACCAGCACCGGCAGGCGGCGGGCGCGGGCGTTCTCGCCCTCGGCGACGGCCAGCCGGGAGGTGAAGGTGTCCACGACGCCGATGAAGAAGGCGAAGACGCCGGAGACGATCAGCTCGCCCTGCCCGACGGCGGCCACGTCCAGCAGCCCCTTGGGGGTCACCATCAGCAGGTCGACGGCCCCGAAGCCCACGGTGACGCAGCTGATCAGCAGGACCACCCAGGCGTAGCTCGCGAAGTTCCGGGTGGTCAGTTCCGTGTGCCTCGTCACCGGCCGGACTCCCCCGGGGCCGCCGGTGACGGCTGTTCCCGCAGCCGGGCGAGGGCGTCCTCGAAGTACGCGCGCGAGCCGTGCCCGACGGAGCGGGCCAGGCGCAGGCCGTCCTCCAGGAGCGGCGCGCTGTCCGGGGCCAGCCGGGCCAGCGCCTCGTAGTGGCCCAGGGCCTGCTCGGACTGGGTGGCCTTCTCCCGCATCCGGGCGGCCCGGAGCAGGTGGTGGCCGTAGTAGGGGGCGCCGAGGGAGACGGCCTTCTCGTACAGCCGGGCGGCGGCCTCGGGCTTGCCGAACCGTGCCATGACGTCGCCGAGTTCGCCGTAACTGGGCGACCAGACGGGGTCGAGGGCGATCAGCGCGCGCCCGGCCTCGACGGCCCGGTCGAGGTCGCGGGTGACGTACATGTGCTCCTTGACGGAGGACTCGTAGTACGTCTTGAGCAGGTGGAGTTCGTAGGCGCGGGGGCTGCGGGTGTACGTCTCGTCGGCGGCCTCCCGGGCGCTCTCCATGTACCGCCGGGTGGCGGCGGCGTCGCCCTCGGCGGCGGGGAGCATGGCCAGCGCGCGGTACCAGGAGGAGACGCCGCCGGAGGGCATGTCCGGGTGGTCGCGGACGAGTTCCAGGCCGGTGTTCAGGAACCACCGGTAGTCGGCCTCGGGGAGCTCCTGGCGCTTGAGGTACCAGACGACCGCCTGGGCGCAGGCGTCCAGGGCGCGGTGCGGGACGAGCCGCCCGGTCTCCACGGCCTGCCGCATCCGGGCGAAGGCGGGGGGCGAACCGGCGCCGTCGTCACGGCGGTTGGCCACCACGAACGCCAGCATCGCGGTCTCGAAGACCTCCTCGGGCGTGCGGGCGCGGGCCTCCGCGTCGGCGAGCACCAGACGCGCGGCGTCGAAACGGGAGACGCTGATCAGCGCGGCGGCCAGGTTGACCAGGGTCACCACGGGAAGGTCGGCGCGGCCCTCGACGTGCTCCGCGAGCGCGGTCATGGAGGCGGTGGGGCGGTGGCTCAGATCGGCCGCCGCCTCCGGGGAGACGCCTTCGAGGAGCGCCACCTCGGTGAGCGTGTTGGGTTCGAAGACCTGGGCGAAGACGTAGCCGAAGCGGTCGGGCCGGTACTCCTGGTACTGCTCGACGCAGGCCCGGGAGAACAGGTCGGCGCCCTCGGGGCGTGGGGTGTACTCCAGGCCGAGGAGCGTCTCCTGGAAGGTGTTCCGCAGGGGAGGGCGCCCGGCGGGGCCGTCCGCCGCCCCGTCCGCGCCCCGGCTCCGCGGGCTGTGCGGGGTCTCGTCCGCGGTCTGGTTCGTCAGCGGGCCTGGCACGTCTCGCTCCTCTTCTCGGACTTCTCTCCGGACTGCCGGGAGATCCAGCTCAGTACGTGCAGGAAGACCGCCGTGGCGCGCCCCGCGTCGGAGAGGGTGGCGTCGGACCGGTCGGACCGGTCGGCGGCGAACTCCACGAGGTCGAAGCCGATCAGCCGGTTGCCGTCCAGCACGAGGTCGATCAGCCGCAGCAGCGTGTGGGTGCTCAGCCCGATCTCCGCCGGGTAGCCGGTGGAGGACATCTCGGCCCGCTGCAGCACGTCGATGTCGAGGCTGAGGTAGATGTCGTGGCCCTGCCCGATCGCGGCGCGGAACAGGGCGGCGTCGTGGAGCTCGGGGTCGGTCAGGCAGAGCTGGCGGCCGGTCGCTTCGAGGTAGGACCGCATGGCGTCCAGGCTCCCGGCCTCCACCGTGGCGAAGGGGGAGACGCCCACCTGGACGAGACGGCCCGGCCCGACCAGGTCGGAGACGTGCGACATCACGTTGGTGTTGAAGACCGGTTCGCGTTCCGCCCGGGGGTCGCCGGGGGCGCCCTCCCAGATCTGGAGGTCGAGGTGGTGGTCGAACTGGACCACCAGGAAGGGGTCCGCCCGGCGTTCGGCGAGCGTACGGACCACGGGCAGGGTGATCGAGTGGTCGCCGCCCAGGACGCAGGGGGCGACGTCCGCCGGCAGGGCCCGTACGGCGTCGGCGATCGTGTCGAGCGCCTGCGGCAGCTCCATGCCGGTGAAGTCGAGGTCGCCCACGTCGACGATGCCGTCCAGGGCGTCGCGGCCGTGCCGGAGGGTGAAGACCCCGGGGTCGGCGGCGGCCCAGGTGTGCGCCTTGGAGAGGGTCCGCAGGAAGAAGGGGCCGTTCTCGCTGCCGCTGTGCGCGCTGCCGAGGGAGGAACCCGCCCCGAGGACGGCGGCGGCGGTGCCCGGTGGCAGGCCGTCGCCGGAGACGAGGGGGATGCCGCAGAAAGCGGTGACGGATGTGTTGCTGGGCAAGGCCTGACCCACCTCTGGTCGCGCTGCGGTCGTCCGGTGTCCCCGGCGTCCTGTGTCCCGGGGCCGTGTCCCGGGGCCGTGTCCCGGGTGTCCGTGTCCCGGGTGTCCGCGTGCTCCTGGTGTGTCGTACGGGGAACGGCCGGGAGGGCACGCGCGGGAAGCCAATGGCCGGGAGGGCACGGGCGGGAGAAGGCGGCCGGCATGGCCGGGACGCCTCCTCCCGCCCGGAGATCCCTTAGCGGGTCTCCTGCATCTCGAGGATCGCGTCGAGCTCGGTGTCGATCTCCAGATCGGCGCCCAGGTTCTCGACGACCGCGCTGGTCTCCGCGGCCTCGGCCTCGAAGAACATGGCGGCAACGGCGGCCCGGAAGAACGCGGGCTTCTTCTCGTACGAGTACTTCTCCATGACATCACTCCTTAACCGTGCGGAATTCCCGCTGCCGTCCGGCAGGGAATATACGATAAACATCCCTGTGAGGCAGGAGCGGTGCATCTCGCGGAACTGGATGTGCCGAGCAGGGGTCATTTCACAGTCGACCCGAGAACGTGTCAAGATTCCCCTCGACTCCTATGTCTGAAATGGCACGTTTCGGGCCGGTGATTTCGAATTGACGAAAGCGCGGAAGGAAATATTGGGAGGAGAAATGGCGGTTCGTCCGTTTACGGGCGCCGTGGCGCCGCGCCGCCTGGTTTCACTTTCGCGTCCGGGGGGAGAGTGTCTCCACACCGAGCCGTTGCCCGGAGCCGGATGCCGTGCCAGGATCCCGGCATCTGCACCGGGAACGTCCGGTCCGTGGGTGACGTACCGCCGGCGCGAGCCCTTTCGGTGCGGGCCCGGACTGCGGGACGAGAGAGCGAGGGCGGCCGTGGAGTTCGAGCGGGAGAAGTTCGACCCCGAGGTGTTCTTCGCCGAGCACTGGCGGAAGAAGCCCCTCTATGTCCGGGGCGGCGCGGCGGACTTCCTCGGACGGTCCTGGACGCCCGAGGACTTCGGTGCCGCCCTGGGGGCCGCCCGGGAGGCCGGTCACACCGTCCTGGAGCGTGAGGGCGAGGTGGCCTTCATCGAGAAGGTCTCCCTGTTCGACGCCGATCTCGCCGGGCGTGCCGAGGAGTTCGGCCGGTTCTTCGGAGTGCCCGGGACCTGGTTCGACTCGGTCGCCACCTACACCCCCAGCGGCATCGGGGACCACTTCGACCACAGCGACAACTTCGTGCTCCAGCAGGAAGGGGTCAAGGAGTGGTCGCTGGCCTCCCCCTCGCACCTGCCGAAGGCGGAGATCGCCCGCCGGATGATGAACCTGCCCGGTGTCGGCGGGTACGACCTGCCGGCGCACGACCGGGCCGAGTTCGTCCTCGAACCCGGCGACCTCCTCTACATCCCCCTGCTGTGGCTGCACTCCGGTGTCTCCCGCGCCTCCTCGCTCAGCCTCTCCCTGGTCTGCCCGGCGGTCTCCCTGCACGCGGCCGTGGTGCCGCTCCTCGGCCAGGTGCTCCGGGGCCGGGCGCTGGGCCACCAGCCCCTGCCCGCCTTCCACTCCGGGCTCTCCGAGGAGGAGCGGCGGCGGGCCGTGGAAGCCGTCCGGACCGCCACCGCGGCCCTCGTCGGGCGCATGGCCGACGACGAGATCGTCGACGCCGTGCACGAACTCCAGAAGCAGTGGCTGCTGCCGCGGTCGTGATCCACCACGAATCGCGGGGCAACCCTTGGCGGAAACATTCCGGAAACGCCCCTGCGGTACATCCCGGCAGAACACGATGAGGGGCCGGACATGAAATACCGATTCCTGGGCGACAGCGGGCTGGAAATTTCCGTTCTGTGTTTGGGGACCGCCACCATGGGGTCCCGCTGGGGCGCCCACTGGACCATGTCGGAAACCGATGCCGATTCTCTCGTCGGAGCCGCCCTGGAAGGCGGGATAAACTTCTTCGACACCGCCGACGTGTACAACGGCGGCGAGAGCGAGAAATGGCTCGGGCGCGCGCTGGGGCGCCGTTCCGTACGGGACCGCGTCGTCATCGCCACGAAATCCGGATACCGCACCGAACCGGGGCATCCGCACAGTGGCGGAAACACCCGGAACGCGGTGAACAGAGCGGTCGAACGGTCGCTGCGCCGCCTGGGAACCGACTACATCGACGTGTACTACCTGCACCTCTGGGACGGCGTGACGCCCCCGGAGGAGACCCTCGCGGCCGTCGCCGACCTCGTGGCCGCCGGGAAGATCCGCCACTTCGGCGTCAGCAACGTCCCCGGCCGGTACCTGGCGGAGTGCCGGGCCCTCCATCGCTGGCGCGGACTTCCCCCGGTGGCCGCGGTCCAGATGAACCACAACCTCCTGGAGCGCTCCGCCGAGCACGAGACCGTCCCCCTGCTCGACGGCCGCACCAGCCTGGTGAGCTGGGGACCGCTCGCCGACGGCCTGCTGACCGGCCGCTACCACGTGGACCCGGCCACCCGCAGGCTCACCGGGAAGGGCAGGCTGACCGAGGCCTTCGGGGTGAGCGACGCCGACCCGTTCCAGGCGCGGGCGCGGCGCGTCCTCGGCTGCCTGGACGAGGTGTCCCGGGAACTCGGCAGCGAACCCGCGCTGATCGCCCTCGCCTGGCTGCTGGCCCGCCCCGGACTCGCCTCCGTCGCCCTCGGCGTCTCGTCCCTGGACCAGCTCCTGCACAACCTGGCGGCGCCGGACCTGGAGCTCTCCCCGGAGCAGGCCGCCCGGCTGGACCGCGCGGGCGCCGAACCGGCCCGCTACCCGTACACCTTCCTCACTCCGGAACACCAGCGGATGGTGCACGGGGAGGACCTGCCGTCAGGCGCCGTCTGACCGGCCGGACAGCCCTCAGCTCTCGCGTACCGCCCTCGGCAGCCCGTACGTACCGCCGTCGGCCCATTGCGTATACGTCCCTCAGCTCTCGCGTACCGCCCTCGTCCCGTGCGTATGCGTCCGTCAGCTCCCGCGTACCGCCATCAGCAGCCCGCTCGCCCACGCCAGGCGGACGCACCGGAAGTCCTCGCGCTCCTCCAGCCCGGCCAGCAGGCGGCGGACGGCGGCGGTGTGTTCCGCGGGCCGGTCGGGCAGGGGGAGAAGGTCGTCGATCAGGTAGATCCCGCCGGGCGCCACCAGGTCCAGGGCCCGTCCGAGGTGGGTGAACTTGCCCGGCCAGGTGTCCGCGAAGACGAGGTCGAAGAGTGCGCCCCCGTACGCGTCCAGCCAGGTGCCGCCGTCCTCGGTCACGAAGGTCACCCGCGGGTCGGCGCCCAGCAGTTCGCGGCCGACGTCCTGCACGGCGGGGTCGAGTTCGACGGTGGTCAGGGCGGCGCTGCGGTCCATGCCGCTGAGGAGCCAGGCGGTGCCTTCGCCGATTCCGGTGCCGAGTTCGAGGATGTTGCCGCCCGGACGTGCGGCGGCGAGGGCGGCCAGCAGGCTTCCGGTGCGGTCCTCGCTGGACATGGTGAAGCCCGCGTCACGTGCCCTGGCTCGCAAGGCGGGGAGTGCGGGCGGGAGTTGGGTCGGTTCGTCGTCCATCCGGAGATGATGCGAGGGACGGGGCCCGGCGGGCAAGGCTCTTTGGCGGGCCGTGCGGCGGTAGCGTCGTCGTCATGACGGCTGAGGGCGGTACCGCCGCCGGGGACGAGGCGCTGGCCGGTGGCATGGCGAACGCGGGATCGGTCTTTCGCCGTGGCGCGCTGGTGGACCGTCCAGCGCCGCGCAACGCGCGTGCCCTGCACGCCTACTTGCTCGCGCTCAGGGAGCACGGCTTCGACGGGGCGCCGGCCCCGGTCGGCCTCACCGGGGACGGCCGCGAGCAGCTGAGCTTCGTTCCCGGCGACGTGCCTCTGCCGCCGTTCGCCCGGTGGGCGATGACGGGGGGCGCCCTGGCGTCGGTGGGAAGTCTGCTGCGGCGCCTGCACGAGGCCGGCGCGGGCGTCGAGGTCGACACCCGCGCCGAGTGGCCGGGCGACCTGGCCGACCCGGAGGGAGGGACGACGCTGTGCCACAACGACGTGTGCCCGGAGAACGTCGTCTTCCGTGACGGCCGTGCCGCCGCTCTGATCGATTTCGACCTGGCGGCCCCGGGCCGTCCCCTCTGGGACGTCGCCATGGCCGCCCGCTACTGGGTGCCGCTCGTCGACCCCTCCTCCGCGGCAGCCCTCTACCCCTCCGGGCTGGAGGTGCCCGCGCGGCTGCGGATCCTCGCCGACGGCTACGGCCTCTCGCCCCAGGACCGCGCCGAGCTGCCCGGTGTCGTCGAGCAGGCCACCGAGGTCTGCCGGTCCTTCGTCGCCCGCCGCGTGGCCGACGGTGACCCGCTCTACCTCCGGGCGCTGGCCGAACGCGGCGGATGGGAACGCTGGGACCGCATGCGGACCTGGCTGGCGGAGCGTCGCGAGATGTTCACGGACGCCCTGCTGGACTGATCGGCGGGTTCCGGCCCAGGTGCGGGTGCGACACGCGCCACACTTTTGCAAGCAACCGCTTGCAATTGTTAGCGGCGTCGTCGCATCATCGAACCATGGCATCACTCAACGTCGGCAACCTGGGCGAGTACCTCCGCGAGCAGCGGCGCAGCGCGCAGCTCTCGCTGCGGCAGCTCGCGGATGCCGCCGGGGTGTCCAATCCGTATCTCAGCCAGATCGAGCGCGGCCTGCGCAAGCCCAGTGCGGAGGTGCTCCAGCAGGTCGCCAAGGCGCTGCGGATCTCGGCCGAGACGCTGTACGTACGCGCCGGGATCCTGGACGAGCGGGAGCGGGGCGAGCTGGAGACGCGGGCGGTCATCGTGGCCGACCCGTCGATCAACGAGCGGCAGAAGAACGTGCTGCTGCAGATCTACGACTCGTTCCGCCGGGAGAACGGTTACGTCCCCGATCCGGGCGTCTCCGCCGATACCGATACGGCCGACGGTGTCGTCGGAGACGGCGAAGGACCCGGCGGCGCGGGTACGACCGACGGATCCGCCACGAGCGCCCGCGCACCCCGTACCTCCGGCGGCGGCGATGCCGCGGACTCCACAGATTCCGCAGACCCTCACAACGAACTCTGATCCGGGAGGACCACAGTCATGGCCATCACCGATGACCTGCGCAAGACCCTCACCGACCCCACCCCCCTCTACTTCGCCGCCGGTACGGCCGAGCTCGCCGTGGAGCAGGCGCGCAAGGTGCCGGGACTGATCGAGCAGCTGCGGGCCGAGGCGCCCGAGCGGTTCGAGGCGGTCCGCAGCACCGACCCGAAGGCCGTGCAGGAGAAGGTCTCCACGCAGGCCCGCGAGGCCCAGGCCAGTGTCCAGGCGAAGGTCACCGAGGTGATCGGCTCGTTCGACACCGACCTGCGCAAGCTCGGCGAGACGGCGCAGGACCTGGCGCTGCGCGGCCTGGGCGTGGCCGCCGAGTACGCGGTGCGGGCCCGGGAGGCGTACGAGAAGGTCGCCGAGCGCGGCGAGCAGAGCGTGAAGGCGTGGCGCGGGGAGGCGGCCGACGAGATCGTCGAGATCGCCGCCGTCGTGGAGGCGGACCCGAAGGCCGCCGAGCCCAAGGCCGCGCCCAGGGCCGGCGGGCCGAAGCCCGCCGCGAAGCCGTCGGCGGCCAAGCCGGCCCCGACGGCCGCCAAGCCCGCTCCCGCCGCCAAGCCCGCCGAGGCGAAGGCAGCCCCGGCGAAGCAGGCGCCCGCGCCGCGCAAGGCGGCGGCGAAGAAGTCCACCCCGCCCGCGAAGTAGCGGAGCGGGCCGGGGCGGGCCGCCGCGAAGGCGCGGCCCGCCCCGGAGCCGGTCAGGGGACCGGACAGCAAGGGCGGTACGGCGGACCGCAGGGTCGCGACGGGCGTGTTCCGGCGTGGAGCGGGCATCGTGACCCTGGCCCGTCCGCTGTCCCGGTACGGTTGCCACAGGGGCCGTACGGCGCTCACCCACGACGAGGCGGTGCACATCATGTTGCTCAGCGGATTCGGCACAGTCATCCAGCTGCTGTACCTGCTCATGCTCGCTCTGGCCGTGGTGGCCCTGGTCTTCGCGTCCCTCGCGCGCGAGGACGCCTACCGGGCGGCCGACAAGAAGACGAAGAAGTTCTGGGTGATCCTGCTCGCCGTCGCGGTGGCCGTGAACCTCTTCGTGCCGATGCTCTTCCTGATCCTCGCCGGGACGGTCGCGTCCATCGTGTTCCTGGTGGACGTACGGCCCGCGCTCAAGGCGGTGACCGGCGGCGGCAACCGGCGCGGCGGGTCCAGCAGCGACGGCCCGTACGGCCCCTACAACGGCGGGCGCTGAGCCGGTACGACCGGTACGGCGGCAGCGACGGCCGACGGCACGGGGTGGGTTCGCACGGCGAGCCTGCCCCGTTTGCGTGCCCGGTCCCGCTCACGGTCGCGGTCCCTGCCCCGGTCCTTGTCGCGGTCGCGGGAGAGCAGCAGGACGGCCACGTCGTCGGTGAGCTCGCCGCCGTTCAGCTCCCGCACCCGGGAGACGGCGGCGTCCAGCAGCTCCTCGCCGCGCAGGCCCCGGCCGAGCTGCTCGTCGACCATGGCGACCATGCCGTCCTGGCCGAGGCGTTCCTTGCCCTCGCCGACGCGGCCCTCGATGAGCCCGTCCGTGTACATCATCAGGTGCCAGGCGCCGCCCAGCTCGACCTGGCGCCGGGGCCACCGGGCGCGCGGCAGCAGGCCGAGCGCCGGTCCGCCGTCCTCGAAGGGCAGCAGGCGCGCGGTGCGGCCCGCCCGGGAGATCAGCGGCGCCGGGTGCCCGGCGAGGCAGAGCCCGGCGCGACGGCCGTCCGGGGCGATGTCGACGGTGCAGAGCGTCGCGAAGATCTCCTCGCTCTGCCGCTCGTGCTCCAGGACCTGCTGGAGCGTGGAGAGCAGTTCGTCCCCGCAGAGCCCCGCCAGCGTGAGGGCCCGCCACGCTATGCGCAGCTCCACCCCGAGGGCCGCCTCGTCCGGGCCGTGGCCGCAGACGTCGCCGATCATCGCGTGGACGGTGCCGTCCGGCGTACGGACGGTGTCGTAGAAGTCACCGCCCAGGAGCGCCCGGCTGCGGCCGGGGCGGTAGCGCGCGGCGAAGCCGAGGTTGGAGCCGTCCAGCAGCGGGGTGGGCAGCAGGCCGCGTTCCAGGCGGGCGTTCTCCTGGGCGCGCAGCCGGGACTCGGTCAGCTGGTGCTGGGTGATGTCGGCGCGCTTGCGCTGGACGGCGTACCGGATGGCGCGGCTCAGCAGCCGGGCGTCGAGCTCGTCACGGAACAGGTAGTCCTGCGCGCCGACGCGTACCGCCTCCGCCGCCAGCTCCGCGTCGTCCTCGGCGGTGAGCGCGAGCACCGCGTGCTGGGGCGCGATCCGCAGGACGTGCAGGAGCGCGGCGAGCTCGTCGGCGCGCCCGGAGCCGCCCCCGTCGTCCGCCGTCACGCGTGCGCCGGAGCCGCCGGGCAGCGAGAGGTCGAGCAGGATGCAGTCGACGTCGTCGGTGAGGAGCCGGCCCGCCTCGGTGAGGTTGCGGGCGGTACGGACCCGGACCCGGGTGCCCGCCGCCGCGGGAAGATCCGGGAGGGAGAAGGTGCCCGTGGGGTCGTCCTGGATCACCAACAGGGTGAGGTCGGCTCCAGTGGTGGTCTCCGCAGCGGGTACGGCTCGCTGCTGAGGTACGGGTGCGGGCATCGGTTTCCGGGTTCCTTCCCTCCCCCCGAGGGCGCGGGCGGGACGACGATCGACGACCTGCCAGATCGGGACCATAGCGTTCGGCGGGCCGGGAGCGGAATGGCGCCGGGGGACGCGCCGGAGTCATATGCGCAGTCATAAGCCGCGTCCTGGCACGGATCCGGCGCGATGCACCCCTCCGTCGCGGGCACGGGAGCCATGACAAACATCACGCGGGCGCGTACGCGCGTGGGAAGTGGGTCACACGCCCGCGCACGGGCCGGATCGCACGCCCGGCGCGCGGCAGTCGTACATATCCCGGCGCGCGGTGATCGTACGTATTCCGGCGTGCGGCGGTCGTGCACACCCCGGCGCGGGCCCACCGGTACCGAACGCGCCCACCGGTACCGAACGCGCCCACCGGTACCGAACCGGTGCGCGCCACGCCATCGGGACCGAACCACGCCACCGGTACGGGAGACGGGCCCCACACGCCACCGTGCGGAGGCGGGCCTACGCGTCCGGGCGTACCACGCCGAGGATCTCCATCGAGCCCGCCCCGGTCAGAGTGACGTTTCGCCCGGGGCGCGGGGCGTGGACCACCATGCCGTCGCCGACGTACATCCCGACGTGGGTGGCGTCGCTGTGGTAGATGATCAGGTCGCCCGGACGCATGTCCCCGATCGCGATGTGCTGGAGCCGCGCCCACTGCTCCTGCGAGGTGCGGGGTATCGGCCGCTTCGCCGCCGCCCACGCCTGCGAGGTCAGGCCGGAGCAGTCGTACGAGCCGGGGCCCTCGGCCCCCCAGACGTACGGCTTGCCGATCTGGGCGAGGGCGAACTTCACGGCGGCCTTGCCGCTCGGGCTCGCCTCGCGGTTGATGTCCTTCAGCGCGCCGGAGCCGAGCCAGGAGGCCTGGGCGGCGTCCTGCGCCTGCTTCTCCAGTTCGAGGAGGCGGGCGCGCTCCTTCTCCTCCAGCCGCGCTTCGAGCTTCTTCGCCTCGTCGATCCGGGCGTTGATCTCCTTCTTCGCCCGGGCCTGCTCGATGCGGCCGGCCTCCAGCCTGTCCCAGTTGTCCTTGGCGTCCTCGGTGTACAGCTCCAGGTCCGCCTGGGCCCGCGTCAGTTCGGCCAGTGCGGAGGTGGAGGCCTGCTGGCTCCGGTGGATCTGGTTGAGGCCGTACAGGAAGAGCCGGGGGTCGCTGCTGAGGGCGAGCTGCGCGCCCGGCGGCAGACCGGCGTTGCGGTACTGCTCCCGGGCCTGGGAGCCGATCTGGTCCTTCAGCCGGGCGATCTTCGAGCGGCCCTCGTCGATGGTGCGGCCGAGTTCGCCCAGCTCGGCGGTCTGCTTCTCCACCTGCTCCTCGGCCAGGTTGTACGCGTCGGTCGCGGCCCCGGCCTTCTCGTAGAGCCGGTCGATCTCCTCGCGCACCTCGGCGAGCGACTTCGTGGCGGGGGCCTGCTGGAACGACGGGGGCGGCTCGGGCGCGGCCCAGGCCTGGACCGGTGCGGACAGCACGGCGAGTGCGCAGACCACGGTGATGGCGGCTGCGGCACAGTGACGTCGCCTCACGGACGGACTCCCCCTCCGGCACCTTGGCGCAAAGGCCCGATAGCGCTCATGTGACTTACTGTCAGTAACTTTTCGACAACGTCGCGATCGTGCCATGCCGTCCCGAAAAGCAACAGGGGGACCGGGCGAAGGACGCGTCACACGGACGCGACACGGCGGGCCTTTCCGCGCGCTTTCCCCCTCGGTCCCGAGCGCGTCCCCTTCCGTACGCCGGGCGCACATCTCCGGAGCGCGCCGGAGGACACGCCGGTCGGTGCGCGCCCGCCGTTCTCAGCCGCGGGCGGCGCCGCCGCCCGGGCGCAGGGCCTCCCAGGCCACCGTGAGTTCGCCCTGGCGCCAGCGGCGCGCGTCGTCGCTCAGCGGCCAGTCGGCCGCGAGCGAGCGCGCGGCGGCGATCCAGCGCTGGCGTGCGCCGAGGGAGGCGTACGGGGCCGCGGTCGCCCAGGCCCGGTCGAAATCGCGGAGGAAGGCGTGCACCGGCTCGCCGGGCACGTTCCGGTGGATCAGCGCCTTGGGGAGGCGTTCGGCGAGGTCGGAGGGGCGGTCCAGCGAGCCGAGCCGCGCGGCGAACGTCACCGTGCGCGGCCCCTCGGGCCCCAGCGCCACCCACACGTGCCGCCGCCCGATCTCGTCGCAGGTGCCCTCCACCAGCAGTCCGTCCGGGGCGAGCCGCGCGCACAGCCGTTCCCAGACGGCGGCGACCTGGTCCTCGTCGTACTGGCGCAGCACGTTCGCCGCCCTGATCAGGGCGGGCGGCTCGGCCAGCGGCACCTCGAAGCCGCCGTGCCGGAAGGTGAGCCCCTCGCGGGCGTACGGCTGGGCCGCCGCGACCCGCTCCGGGTCGATCTCGACGCCGACCACGCGGGTGCCCGGGGCGGCGGTGCGCAGCCGGGCCAGGAGCTCGACGGCGGTCCAGGGGGCCGCCCCGTAGCCGAGGTCCACCGCGACGGGGGCGTCCGCGCGCCGCAGCGCCGCGCCGTGGGTGGCGGCGATCCAGCGGTCCATGCGGCGGAGCCGGTTCGGGTTGGTGGTCCCGCGGGTCACGGTGCCGATGGGGCGCTGGTGCATGCGGTCGAGCGTACGCGGCGGGGCGCCGGGCGGGTCCTCGGTGTGCCGTCGGGGTGCCGTCCGCCGGCCTCCGGGCGAACGCCGGGTCCTCGACGACGCCCGAGGGGCGCTCGTACGTCCACGAGAGGGCACTCGTATACGAGGAGTGCCGACGAGCGCGCGGGCGTGCGTGCGGAACGTGCGCGCCCGCGCGCGATCGCGGGTATGCGGCAGAGGAGGTCCGC
Source organism: Streptomyces sp. NPDC060184 (assembly GCF_042728795.1). Taxonomy (NCBI): domain Bacteria; kingdom Bacillati; phylum Actinomycetota; class Actinomycetes; order Kitasatosporales; family Streptomycetaceae; genus Streptomyces; species Streptomyces sp. NPDC060184. Next base: position 26,102 of record NZ_JBHWYX010000018.1, on the reverse strand, counting down.
ACGCCCGCGCGCGCCGGTCCGCACCCCGTGGACGGGGTGGAGGGCGTCCCGCACGAGAGGGAAGAGCGACAGCGAACGGACGGAGAACGACGATGGTTGACACGGCATGGCAATGATTTGGCAAAGGTGGAAATGAATCGGGCACGTTTCGCTGTTCAGCCCACGCGGGGACTTCCGTCCCCTCCATGGCATGCCCTGAGCGAGGAGGTCCGGACGACGTGAGTCGTGACGTCTCCCGATTCGGCGGCAGCCGCGTGGCGCCGCGCCGTCGGTTCCCCGGTGGGCGTGGCGGCGGTCTGACGGCCGGGTTCACCGGCGGGCACCGCAGACCGCGCAGGATCGCGATGCTCTCCGTGCACACCTCGCCGCTCCACCAGCCCGGCACGGGCGACGCCGGCGGCATGAACGTCTACATCGTGGAGCTGGCCAAGCGCCTCGCCGAGATCAACATCGAGGTGGAGATCTTCACCCGGGCCACCACCGGCTCCCTCCCCCCGGTGGTCGAGATGGCGCCCGGGGTGCTGGTCCGGCACGTCGACGCGGGACCGTACGAAGGGCTCCGCAAGGAGGACCTGCCCGCCCAGCTCTGCGCCTTCACCCACGGTGTGATGCAGGCGTGGGCCGGTCACCGTCCCGGCTACTACGACCTCGTGCACTCCCACTACTGGCTCTCCGGCCAGGTCGGCTGGCTGGCCGCGCAGCGGTGGGGCGTCCCGCTGGTCCACGCCATGCACACGATGGCGAAGGTCAAGAACGCCGCGCTCGCGGAGGGGGACACCCCCGAACCGGCCGCCCGGGTCATCGGGGAGACCCAGATCGTCGACGCGGCGGACCGGCTCATCGCCAACACGGCGGAGGAGGCCGACGAACTCGTCCGCTTCTACGACGCCGACCCGGCCTCCGTCGCCGTCGTCCACCCCGGCGTGAACCTGGAACGCTTCTGCCCCGGCGACGGGCGGGCCGCCGCGCGCGCCCGGCTCGGCCTGCCGCAGGACGCGCTGGTCCCGCTCTTCGCGGGGCGCATCCAGCCCCTGAAGGCGCCGGACGTGCTGCTGCGCGCCGTCGCGGTGCTCCTGGAGCGCGATCCGTCGCTCCGGTCGCGGATCGTCGTCCCGGTGGTGGGCGGCCCCAGCGGTACGGGCCTCGCGAAGCCGGAGGTCCTCCACAAGCTGGCGGCCCGGCTCGGTGTCGCCGACGTCGTACGGTTCCAGCCGCCGGTCGGGCAGGACCAGCTCGCCGACTGGTTCCGCGCCGCGTCCGTCCTGGTCATGCCGTCGTACAGCGAGTCCTTCGGGCTGGTCGCGATAGAGGCCCAGGCGGTCGGCACGCCGGTCGTCGCGTCGGCCGTGGGCGGACTGCCGGTCGCGGTACGGGACGGCGTCAGCGGCTTCCTGATCCCGGGGCACGACCCCGAGTCGTACGCGCTGGCGCTCGAACGGTTCGTCCGCGCGCCGGAGCTCGTCGACCGGATGGGCGCCGCCGCCGCCGAGCACGCGCAGTCGTTCGGCTGGGGCACCGCCGCCGCCGCGACCGCCGAGGTCTACACCGGCGCGATGCAGGACCACCGCCGCCTGGTCCGCTCCCGCCAGGGCTGATTCCGCAGGCCGGTCCGTACGCACCGGCCGTCCGGTGACGCGGGTGCGCGCTGTCGTACGCTCGCACCATGGCTGAGGCAGTGGACGAAGCGGCAGTGGCGCGGATCATCGAGGCGACCCTCGACGACGCCGGTCTGGAATGGGAAAGCCCGGAGCCCGGCAACTACGTCGTCAAGCTGCCCGGCACCCGCAAGCTCTCCACCACCTGCTCGCTCCTCGTCGGCAAGCACTCCCTCTCCCTCAACGCCTTCGTCATCCGGCACCCGGACGAGAACGACGCGGCGGTCCACCGCTGGCTGCTGGAGCGCAACCTCCGTCTCTTCGGCGTGAGCTACGCGGTGGACCGGCTCGGCGACATCTACCTGGCCGGCAAGCTGCCGCTGAGCGTGGTCACCCCGGACGAACTGGACCGGCTGCTCGGCACGGTGCTGGAGGCGGCCGACGGCGCGTTCAACACCCTGCTGGAGCTGGGCTTCGCGAGCGCCATCCGCAAGGAGTACGCCTGGCGGGTCTCGCGGGGCGAGTCCACCCGGAACCTCGACGCGTTCGCTCACCTGACCCGGCGCCCGGACGCGGGCTGACCGCCCCAGGGCTGGCCCGCCGCAGGCTCTCCGCCGTCCGGACGGTGTGTCATCTCCCCCCGACGGGGCAGACGTCCGTGCGTCCGCCCCCACCTGCCCGGAGTCACCGCGTGCCCAGTCAGCCACGTTCTGCCGTGCCGCGCGGCTTCCACTGCGAGCACACCCCCGGCGAGAGCCGGGTCCTCGCGCTGGTGGACCACGGCCCCCATCCCGCCACCCTGCGCGCCGTCCTGACCTGCGGCACCCCCGAACTCGCCGAGGAGGCGGCCCGCATACTCCGGCGGGCCCTGCGCGTCCCCGACGACACCTGGGACCCGGGCTCGCCTGAGGAGCTGTGCGCCAGGCTGCCGGACCGTGCGGCCGAGTCCCTGCGCACCGCTGTGGGCCACGCCCTCGCGGGCGCCTGGCCGCTGGACGGCGCGCCGGGAGACGGGCAGCGCGGCGACGGGGAACGCGGGCACGGAGAGCACGGGCGCGGCGACGGGGAGGACGGGTACGGGCGGGCCGCCACCCCGGACGCCCGGCTCGCCGAGCTCCCCGGCCCGGTCTTCCGGATCGCGCTGCTGCGGGAGTTCCACGTCCACGACCGGCGGGCGCTGCTCAAGGCCGCCGCCGACGAGGGCTGGGAACCGCTGCCGGCCGACCAACTGGGCGCCCACGACCGGCAGGACCTCATCGGCGCCACCCAGTGGCTCGCCGAGTGCGGGGGAGACATCGCGGGAGCGGACACCCTCGCCGACCGCAGCCAGGTCTACCGGCTCACCGCCGACGAGGACGACGAGCTCGCGGGCTGGAGCCGTGAGGCGGTGGTGGCGGACTTCGGGGCGGGCTGGCTCCGTGGCGAGAAGGCCTACCGGATGGCGGAGTCCGGAGGGGACGTGGAGTCCGGAGGGGACGTGAAGTCCGGAAGGGCCGTGGAGTCCGGAGGGCCCGCGGGGTCGGCCCGAGGGCTCGGGGAACCCGAACGGCCGGACTTCGCGACCCTGTTCGAGGTGGGCGCCCCGCACTGCGCGGACCCGGATTGCGGGGAGGAGCGGTGTCGGTGGCACCTCACGCCCCGTACCGCCGCAACCCTCCACGAGGCGCTGAGGCTGCTGGCCCGCCGCGCCCGCGAGGACGCCGTAGCGCTCGGCGACCGGCCCTTGGCGCCGGGCGGGCTCGGCGAGAAGGCCGGGGTCTTCACCCGGCTCCCCAGGGTGACGTTCGGCGTCGGCGCGGCCTGGCGGCTGCGCTTCGCGCGGGCGGTCGAGAACATCGGGGACGACCTGCGCGACGGCTGGTGGCCGGAGCCCACCTGTACGGCCGAGGAGGTGGCCCTGCACCTCGCCATCGAGGACGCGCGAGCCGCCGTCGAGGCCGGGACCTCCGCCGGGACCGGGGCCGTCGTCGGGATCGGGACCTCCGCCAGGACCGTCGTCGGCGGAGACCTCCCGTCCCACCGGGACGACTACGACTTCGACGCGTGCGCCGAGATGTTCTTCCAGGACACCGACGTGCTGATGCTCTACGACGCCGGTCTGGACGGCGTTGAGGACCCGGAGGACGAGGTCAACCAGCGGCTGGGCATGGGCGATCTCCGGCCGTCCGCCTGGTTCGAACCCTTCCTCAACGTCGCGCCCCGCGACGAGGACGACGGATAAACCTGCTGGTCCAGGCGGTCGTGAGGCATGAATGCTCTCGAAACGGTCGGTGGATTCACAGGGTGATCACAGAGGAATCACAATCGCACCAGGAGCCGAAGCGAAACCATCTTCTGGCAAATTTTCGGTCATAGAGTGACGCGCAGTGCGACGATCCTGCCGTGTGACCGCGTGAACGGGCAGTCGAGCAAGGGTTGTTGCTCCCGAAATAGGAGAAATGAACCATGCGCGCTACCACCGTCCGCCGATCCGCCCTCGCCGCTTCCGTGGCCTCCCTGGTCCTTCTTGCCACCGCTTGCGGAGGTTCCTCGGACGGTTCGGACAGCGCCGACAAGGCCGCCGGCTCCTCGAAGTCCTCCGCGTCCGCCTCCGCCGAGGCGGAGCAGGCCCCGGTCAAGGCGCTGACCGCGGCCGAGCTGGAGAAGGCCACGCTGGCCCAGGGCGACATCGCGGGCCTCAAGATCGAGAAGGCCGCAGGCGACGACATCGTCGAGCCCGGGGACGTCACCGTCGACAAGGCCGCGTGCCTGCCGTTCGCCCAGGCGCTGTTCGCGGCGGCCCAGGGCGAGCCGGTCGCCTCGGCCTCGCGCAGTGTCGAGTCGGAGGCGGGGGCCACCGGCGCCGACGCCACGGCGGACGACGCGACGGCCTCGATCGCGGGCGGGGACCACACGGAGCTCACCCTCTCCTCGTACGAGGGCACCGGCGCCGCCGACGTGTTCGCCGCCGTCCGTACCGCTGCCACCGCGTGCGCCTCGGGCTTCACCGTCACCACGAGCGGCGAAGCCCAGAAGATCTCCGGGATCACCGAGGAGAAGGTGACCGGCGGCGAGGAGCGGGCCGCCTGGACCCTGACGGTGGAGCAGGAAGGGACGAAGGTCCCGTTCGACCTCGCGGTGGTCCGCCAGGGCAGCACGGTGAGCACCTTCAGCACCCTCAACGTGGCCGCGTTCATGGGCAAGGAAGTCAAGCTGACCCAGCCGCAGCCGGTCATCGACGCGCAGGTGAAGAAGCTCGGCTGACGTGGCGTCGGGCGAAGTCGGGCGGCCCGGCCGTGGCGCGCGCAGGCGTCGCGGCCGGGCCGCCCGGCTGTTGTCCTCGCGCCGTGCCGCTGCTCCGACCCCGACCGGGTTCAGGGCAGCGGCACGAGCCGGACGACGGTGACGGTGAGCACCGAACCCGAGACGTAGTACAGGACGATCGCGCCCGCCACCGTCGCCTCGCGCCGGTCGCGTTCGCCCTTCACGGCTGTGGAGCCGTGCCCGTACGGCGCCCGGCCCACGGTGCGGGCCATCTCGTCGCGGAACGGTTCGACGTCCCGCATCTTGGCCAGGGTGTCGTCGGCCGGCGGGGCGTAGGAGATACGGAAACTCAAGCCACGCTCCGCCTCTCGGCCTCGTCCCGCGCCAGCCGGTCCAGGATGCGTTCGGCCTCGGGATCGGGGACTGCCTCCAGCATCCAGTGCCGCATCACGGCGTGGATCTGGTGCACCCCCGCCTCGTTGACGGCGCGGTCGAACTCGTCGCGTCTCCCGTCGGGGAGTGCGGCGCGGATGGCCGGGATGCTGTTGGGCACCTCCACCTCGGTACCACCGACGAACGTCTTCAGGGACTCGCCCACGGTGTTCTCCCCGATCTCCTTGTGCCTCGGCCGGCAAGGTGTGCCCCGTCGCCGGGGCCCGGGTACGCGTCCGCGCCGGGCTCCGGAAAGGCGCCCCCCACGGTAGTGGGTGGCGACCCCAAGTACACGGGTGCATCCGCTCCTTCGGCCGCCCCCGACGGCGCGTCAGTCCTTCGTGACCTCCACCGACAGCTCGTTGTCCAGCGTGTAGTAGGTGCGGGCCGTACGGCCGTCGAGGCCGACCGCCGGATACACCCAGACCTTCTTGCGGTCCGCGACGTCGTCCAGCAGCCGCCCCGCCCGGATCGGCCGCGCGCCCTCCTCCGTCCGTACGAGGACGTCCCACACGCCCGTTCCGCCGCCGGGGACGTCCGCCAACTCCCGCTGGGTGAAGGTGAACCACACGTGGTCGTCGCCGTCCGTGCGGAGCTCGGTCCCGTGCACCTCCCCGGCCGCTCCCCGCAGCCGCAGCAGGGCCTGCGCACCGGCGCCCGGCCGGGGCCCGAAGAGACGCGCGCGTACGGTCGTCGACTCGGCGCCGACCTCGACGCGGTCCACCTCGACATGGGCCGGTCGCAGCCAGGTCCGCACGGCGAGGGTCCCGTCCGGCGTGGCGAACGGCACCCGCAGCGCGAGCGGCAACGTCGTCCGCCCCGGCTCGCGTCCGGCCACCAGCTTCCGCAGATCGCGGATCCCCGCGATCAGCGGCGTACGCTCCGCGTCCGGCGTGGGCAGGACGAAGAGGTCCCACCGCCCCTCCGCCAGCGCCGGGTCCGGTTCGAGCACGGCCCGCCAGCGGTGCTCCGGCTCACCCGCGCGGACGCCCGGCCGTCCGTCCGGCTCGTCCGGCTCATCCGGCTCGTCCGGCTCCAGGTCGACCAGCCGGGTGATCGACTCCGGCTTCCCCTTCGGCGGGCGCAACCGCAGCAGCAGGCGGGGACGTCCGGCCGTACGGGGCTCGAACCCGAACCGCACCACCATCCGGCCGTCCCGGTCCACCGAGCAGGAGGCACGCGGGAGTTGGCCCGGTTCCGGGTCCGTGCCGCCGTCCCGCACCGGTGCGCTGTTCGCCTTCTCCGCCGCCTTCTCCGCCGCCTTCTCCGCAGCCTTGTCCGTCGCCTTCGCCTCCGTCATCGTCGCTTCGCCTTCCGTACGGTTTTCAGCAGGGTGCGCGCCCCCGCCTCCAGGGTGTCCCGGGCCGCGTGCGCGCGCGGGCCGAGTGCGAGAGCCGTGCCGGTGGCCGGTGCGGCGGGGCGCCCGGCGGCCCGTGCGGCGGTCAGCCCCTCGAACAGGGCCTCCGCCCGTGCGACGACCGGACCGGGGGCGTACCGGCGGGAGTTGGAGAGCGCGGCGCGGCCCATCCTGCGGCGCAGCTCGTCGTCGCGGACGAGGCCGAGCAGGGCCGCGGCCAGCGCGTCCCGGTCCCCGACCGGGACCAGCCGGCCGTCCTCGCCGGGCCGGATGATCTCGGCGGGCCCGTGCGGGCAGTCGGTACTCACCACGGGGAGCCCGCAGCGCATCGCCTCCACGATCGTCATGCCGAACGGCTCGAAGCTCGACGTCGCCGCCGCGATCGACCCCTTGACCCATTCGGCCTCCATGGGAGCGGCGGCGCCCATCAGGAACACGTTGTTGTGCAGGGCGAGTTCGTCCACCAGACGCCGCAACCGGTCGTGCTCCTCGCCCCGGCCGTAGATCCGCAGCTGCCAGTCGGGACGCTCGGCGGCCACCTGCGCGAACGCCTCGATGAGCAGGTCGTACCGCTTCACCCGCACCAGCCGCCCGGCCGCGACCACGATCCGCCCGGTCCCGTCGGCGGGCGGGAGCGCCGGGTCCGGCACGCTGTTGGGCAGCGCCTCGACGCGTACGCCCGGCAGCCGCATCGTCCGCCGGTAGGCGTCCGCGTCCGCGTCCGTGACGGTGGTCAGCGCGTCCAGCCGCCGGTACGCCCGGCGCAGCACGCGGCGCAGCGCGGGCGGGTGGCTCTCCACCGTGAGGTGCTCCTGCCCGACCCGCACGGTGCGGTCGGGGGCCTGGAGCGCGAGGTGCACGTTGAGCCCGGCGCGCGTACCGATGGCGACGTCGGCGTCCAGGTCCGTCAGGAACCCGGCGATCCGACGGTCCGTCAGTGCGCTGTACTGCCCGTACCGGTTCTCCGCGCGCGGGAACACCTTCGACGGCTGCCCGAACAGGGGGTGCCCCTTCTCCCGCCGCAGGTCGATCAGCGGACGCAGCCGGACGCGCGGATCGAGCGTGAACGCGGGCACCTCCCGGTGCCGGTTGACCGAGACGATCTCCACCTCGTGCCGCTCGGCCAGTGCGTGGGCCAGGTTGAACGTGGTGGAGATCGTCCCCCCGATCCCGTACGCGTTGTGGATGAGGAAGGAAATCTTCATGAACGGCAAGACAGCGGCGGGAGGCCGGTAGTTGCGGCCGTTACTCCTTCGTGAGGGGCGAATGCCGCCGAGTGGCCCTTCGTGCGGGGCGTGCCCCGGGCATCGGCCGCCCCTGCCGGGTCCTGCCCGGCAGGCGCGCGTCGGCCGGTGCTCAGATCCGCCGAAGGTGCCGCGCGAAGAGCGCGCGGGCCCGGACCAGGTCCTCGGGGGAATGCGCGCCGCGCTTGGGTACGACGAAGAAGTACTCCGCGCTGCCCGTGAGGACGAACAGGTCGGGCGTCTCGAACCACCACGGGTAGATGTTCCAGCTGGTGGTGGTGCCGCTCTCCCCGGACGAGCCGGTGGTGGTCAGCCCGTCGGCGGTGAGCGTGGTGCGGCAGTTCCCGAGAGCCGCGTGCTCCTGGTACTGGGTCCGTGTCCGGGACCTGCGGACCCGCTGCCGTGCGTAGAAGAGGGCGCTGACACCGATCACGCCGACGCCGATCGTCCGGGCGGCGCCGAAGTGCCAGGCCAGTGTCCGCGTGGCGATCACCGCGGCCCCGAACAGGGCGGGAAGCAGCAGACCACCGGTGAGACCCTGCCGGGTCCTGACGGAGAACCTCTTCCGGGCCTGGTCGTAGTCCGCGGCTGCCGGGAGGTAGTCGAACAGGGCGGTGTCCGATGACTCGGATTCGGCCTGCCCGGCTTGATCCATCTTCATGACGGCTGAGGGTAAGGCAGTTCGCGTGTACGGCACAGCCACTCGTGAGGCGCCGGACCGGCCCCACTGCGAGGGCGGTGGAACCCGGCGGGGCGGTCGCGGCCTCCCGGGGCCCCGGACAGGTGTTCTGGCCTGCGGCGGGGCAGGTTCCGGCCACGAAAACGCCCCGGCCCGCGCCGTACGCGCGGGCCGGGGCGTGAGCGCAGAATTTACTTCTTCTTGCCCTGGTTCTTCACGGCCTCGATGGCGGCCTTGGCCGCGTCCGGGTCGAGGTACGTGCCGCCCGGCTTGACCGGCTTGAAGTCGGCGTCGAGCTCGTAGACGAGCGGGATGCCGGTCGGGATGTTGAGGCCCGAGATCTCGTCGTCGGAGATGCCGTCCAGGTGCTTGACCAGGCCGCGGAGGCTGTTGCCGTGGGCGGCGACGAGGACGGTCTTGCCGTCGAGCAGGTCCGGGACGATGCCGTCGTACCAGTACGGCAGCATGCGGACGACGACGTCCTTGAGGCACTCGGTGCGCGGGCGCAGCTCGGTGGGGATCGTCGCGTAGCGCGGGTCGTCGCTCTGCGAGAACTCCGTGCCGTCCTCGAGGACCGGCGGCGGGGTGTCGTAGGAGCGGCGCCACAGCATGAACTGCTCCTCGCCGAACTCGGCGAGGGTCTGCGCCTTGTCCTTGCCCTGGAGCGCGCCGTAGTGGCGCTCGTTCAGCCGCCAGGAGCGGTGGACGGGGATCCAGTGGCGGTCGGCGGCCTCCAGCGCGAGCTGCGCCGTGCGGATGGCGCGCTTCTGGAGGGAGGTGTGCAGGACGTCCGGGAGCAGCCCGGCGTCCTTCAGCAGCTCACCGCCGCGCACCGCTTCCTTCTCGCCCTTTTCGGTGAGGTTCACGTCCACCCAACCGGTGAACAGGTTCTTCGCGTTCCACTCGCTCTCGCCGTGGCGGAGGAGGATCAGCTTGTACGTCGCGTCGGCCATGAGCCCGAGCGTAATCGAACCCGTACCCCCTTCGCGCGTCCGGCCACTGGACGGACAAACAGGTACACAGGCGAGCGGCGGGGGGCGCACATGAGGGGTGCGGGGAGGGCGGTCCGAAGGCCCTGTCCGGGCACCTTCCGCGCCTCACCCGCACCCCGTTCGGGTCCCACCCGGATCCCACCCGGGCGGAGAGCCGCACCCCGACGGGCCGTCGATTGACGGCTGCCGTCAATCGAGTGGCGGTCGGGAAGCCGTCCTTCGTAATGTTCGCTCAGCTGCCGTACCGCTTACCGGGCGCGTCCGTGCGGCATTCGTCCCGCATCTGTTCTCGCTCGCGTCACCTGGGGGTACCCGCATGTCTGTCGACGGTCTACGGAGAGCCGCGCGGGGCGCGGTGTCCGGGATGCCCCGGGAGTTCTGGTGGCTGTGGACCAGCACGCTGGTGAACCGGCTCGGAGCGTTCGTCGCCACCTTCATGGCGCTCTACCTGACGCTGGACCGGGGCTACTCGGCCTCGTACGCGGGTCTGGTGGCTTCCTTGCACGGCCTCGGCGGGGTCATCTCCTCGCTCGGCGCGGGGGTGATGGCCGACCGGCTCGGACGGCGGCCGACCATGCTGATCGCACAGGTCTCGACGGCCCTCTCGGTGGCGGTGCTGGGGTTCATGGAGAACCCCGTCGCCATCGCGGGCGTCGCGTTCGTCGTCGGCATGGCGAGCAACGCCTCGCGTCCCGCCGTCCAGGCGATGATGGCGGACATCGTGCCGGCGAAGGACCGGGTACGGGCCTTCTCCCTGAACTACTGGGCCATCAACCTCGGTTTCGCCGTCTCCTCCACCGGCGCCGGGTTCATCGCCGAGTACAGCTACCGGATCGGCTTCCTCGTCGAGGCGCTGCTGACCCTGTGCTGCGCCGCCGTCGTCTTCCTGAAGGTGCCCGAGTCCCGGCCGGACCGTGCCCCGGTGGCGTCCGCGTCCGGCGGGCGGGCCGCCGGGCCCGCCGGGATCCGGCTCACGGACGTGCTGCGGGACGGGCGGTTCATGGGGGTGGTCGGGCTGTCGTTCCTGGTCGCGCTGATCACCCAGCAGGGGTACGTGGGCCTGCCGGTGGCCATGGGGGCGGACGGGCTCACCAGCTCCGACTTCGGTACCGCGATCGCCGTCAACGGCCTGCTGATCGTCGTCCTCCAGATCCCCCTCTCCCGGTTCATCGAGAGCCGCGACCCGCGTCAGCTCCTCATCGTCTCCACGCTCTTCCTGGGGTACGGATTCGGCCTCACGGCCTTCGCCGGCTCGGTCGCCGCCTACGCGCTGACCGTCTGCGTCTGGACCCTGGGCGAGATCGTCAACGCCCCGACCCAGTCCGGTCTGGTGGTGAAGCTGTCGCCCGCCCAGGGCCGGGGCCGCTACCAGGGCGTGTACACGATGTCCTGGTCGGTGGCGGGGCTGGTCGCCCCGCTGATGTCCGGAGTGGTGATCGACAACTGGGGCGCGTCCTGGCTCTGGATGGCCTGCGCCCTGCTCGGTACGGCGACCACCCTCGGCTACTGGCTGCTGATGCGGGACCTGTCGGCGGTCGCCGAGCAGGGGGACCGGGTCGTGGAGACCGGCGACGCGGCCGTGCGGGCCACCGCCGCCGAGCCGTCCGCGCGCTCCGACGCCGGGGACGAGCAGCCTCAGCCCCAGATCCAGCCCCAGCCCCAGCCGCAGGCATGACGGGCACCCGGCCGACCCGGCTCCTCCGGGTCGTGGCCGACCACTCCTGCCGTTCGCTGGACCGGTACGTGCTCCCGGCAGCCGTACGGCCGGACACCGCCTGAGCGGCGCCCGGCCGTACGACGGCGTGAACCCGGCCGCCGTACGGTCGGCAGCCGTGAACCCGGCCGCCGTGAAGCCCCGGCCGGTGGTCGTCCTCCGGATCGGGGCCGGTCAGCCGCCGCACTGACAGGGCGAACCGGACTGGCAGCCGCAGCCGCAGCCGGAGCCGCAGCCGCAGGCGCCGAGCACGGTCAGGCGCACCACTTCGGTCGGGGTCTCCTGCTCGGGGTCGGGCAGGGGGGAATCGGCCGCATGTGCCACGAGGTCCTCCTCAACGCGTACCACCGGCCGGGGCGGGAGAGCCGCCGCGCCGGTGTCGTACGCCCGGTGCGCACGACAGGGGCGTACGGGATCGGTCCCGGGCCCCGTCCATTGCATGCCCAGCCGGGCGGGCGCATCAACGGCGCACGCGCGCAGAGATTTCGTGCCCCTCCGCACGGCCCGCCGGCCCCGTCGTGCGCCGGCCCGCCCCGCCCGCTCCGGCCCGCCCCGCCCGCTCCGGCCCGTCCGCGCCGGTTACGCGCCCTCGACCGAGGTCGGGGTCTGGAGCTCGTCGGCGTGCTCGCCCGTCACCAGGTAGACGACCCGCTTGGCGACCGAGACCGCGTGGTCGGCGAAGCGCTCGTAGTAGCGGCCGAGCAGGGTCACGTCGACCGCCGTCTCGATGCCGTGCTTCCACCGGTCGTCCATCAGGTGCTGGAAGAGCGCGCGGTGCAGCAGGTCCATCTCGTCGTCGTCCTGCTCCAGCTGGAGGGCGAGGTCGACGTCCTTGGTGATGATCACCTCGGCGGCCTTCGCCATCAGCCGCTGCGCCAGCTGCCCCATCTCCAGGATCGTGGCGTGCAGGTCGTGCGGGACGGCCTTGTCCGGGAAGCGGAGCCGGGCCAGCTTGGCGACGTGCTGGGCGAGGTCGCCCGAGCGCTCCAGGTCGGCGCTCATGCGCAGCGAGGTGACGACGATCCGCAGATCGGTCGCGACCGGCTGCTGCCGGGCGAGGAGGGCGATGGCGCGCGCCTCCAGTTCGTGCTGGAGGTCGTCGACCCTCTGGTCCGCGGCGATGACGGTCTCCGCGAGATTGAGGTCGGCGTCGAGCATGGCCGTGGTGGCCCGTCCGATCGCCGAACCGACGAGCCGGGCCATCTCGACCAGGTCCTCGCCGATCGAGTCGAGTTCCTCGTGGTAGGCGTCGCGCATGGAAGTCCCTCTCCAGTCCTGGGGGCCGGGGTCTCTGGGTCGAACCCCACGCTCCCACGGTGCGCCCGGAACGCGTCGGAATCCGACCGCAGAAGTGAACCGGACCCATACCCTCGGTGAACTCTGGGCGACGAGTGTTCGAGCAGGCACTCGTATGGCTGTGAGGGCGTGCGCATCGACGCATAACCTGGACGACATGGACGTGAACGCGGCGGTCGCCGCAGCAGCCGGGACCGCCGGGTTGTGCACCGGTGTGATCGCGATGCTGGCGTTTCGCTGGAGCGAGCGCGATCTGAGGAAGCCGACCCGTGCCTCCGTGCGGCCGGAGACCGGCGCCACCCTGCCTCCCGGGGTGGACACCGTCCTCTCCGTCCTCAGCTCGTCCGCCGTCGTGCTCGACGAGAGCGACGGCGTCGTCAAGGCGAGCTCCGCCGCGTACGCGCTGGGCCTGGTCCGCGGCGGCCGGCTGGCCGTCGACCAGATGCTGCAGATGACCCGGGACACCCGCCGGGACGGCGAGATACGGCAGGTCGAGCTGGAGCTGCCCCGCCGCGGTACGGGCCGGGGCGACGCGCTCGCCGTCTCGGCCCGGGTCGCCCCCCTGGGCTCCCGGCTGGTGCTGCTGCTGGTCGAGGACCTGACCGAGTCACGGCGGATCGAGGCGGTACGGCGCGACTTCGTCGCCAACGTCAGCCACGAGCTGAAGACGCCGACCGGCGCTCTCTCCCTGCTGTCGGAGGCGGTCCTGGAGGCGTCCGACGACCGGGAGGCCGTCGAGCGCTTCGCCGGACGCATGCAGATCGAGGCCACCCGGCTGACCAACCTCGTCCAGGAGCTGATCGACCTCTCCCGGGTCCAGAACGACGACCCGCTGGAGGACGCCGAGCCCGTCCGGGTGGACGAACTCGTCGCCGAGGCCATCGACCGCTGCCGTCAGCCGGCCCTGTCGAAGGAGATCACCATGGCCTCCGGCGGGACCAGCGACCTCTCCGTCTGGGGCAACCGCGGACAGCTCGCGGCGGCCCTCGGCAACCTGGTCGAGAACGCCGTCAACTACAGCCCCGCCCGCACCCGGGTCGGCATCGCCGTCCGGCGGGTCGCCGGACAGGGCCGGCCCCTGATCGAGCTCTCCGTGACCGACCAGGGCATCGGCATCTCCGAGAAGGACCGGGACCGGGTCTTCGAGCGGTTCTACCGCGTCGACCCGGCCCGCTCACGAGCCACCGGTGGCACGGGCCTCGGGCTCGCCATCGTCAAGCATGTGGCCGCCTCGCACGGCGGGGAGGTCACCGTCTGGAGCTCCGAGGGACAGGGCTCCACCTTCACCCTGCGGCTGCCCGAGTCGGGCAGCGTACGGGAACGCACCACCGGCGGCCCGCTCTTCGTCAACGCTGACGACGAGGGACCGTTCGACACCGCTGCTTTTGAACCCTTTCCCGCCCCGGAGGCCCTTCCGTGACCCGAGTGCTTGTCGTCGAGGATGAGGAATCCTTCAGCGACGTCCTGTCCTACATGCTGCGCAAGGAGGGTTTCGAGGTCGCCGTCGCGGCGACGGGTCCCGACGGTCTCGACGAGTTCGACCGCAACGGCGCCGACCTCGTCCTGCTCGACCTGATGCTGCCGGGCCTGCCCGGTACCGAGGTCTGCCGCCAGCTGCGCAACCGCTCCAACGTCCCGGTGATCATGGTCACCGCCAAGGACAGCGAGATCGACAAGGTGGTCGGTCTGGAGATAGGAGCCGACGACTACGTCACCAAGCCGTTCTCCTCGCGCGAGCTGGTGGCCCGCATCCGCGCGGTGCTGCGCCGCCGCGGCGAGCCGGAGGAGATCACGCCGGCGGCCCTGGAGGCCGGTCCGGTCCGGATGGACGTCGACCGCCACGTGGTCACCGTCTCCGGCGGCAAGGTGGACCTCCCGCTGAAGGAGTTCGACCTGCTGGAGATGCTGCTGCGCAACGCGGGCCGCGTGCTGACCCGCATGCAGCTCATCGACCGGGTCTGGGGCGCCGACTACGTGGGCGACACCAAGACCCTCGACGTGCACGTGAAGCGGCTGCGCGCCAAGATCGAGCCCGACCCGGGTGCGCCGCGCTACCTGGTGACGGTCCGCGGCCTGGGCTACAAGTTCGAGCCGTAAACCGGTGGCCGGCCACCGGGCACACGGATGAGTGAAGGGCGCCTCCCCCGAGGGGAAGGCGCCCTTCACTCGTGTACGCGGCCGGCGCTCGGCGACGAGGCCGGTCCGGCCTCACTCGGCGGCCGGGGACCCGCCGTCCGTCGGGGTCGCGGAGGCGTCGGCGCTCGCCGTGGCGTCCGGCGACGCGGAGGCGTCGGGGGAGGCCGAGGCGTCCGGGCTCGCGGCGGAGGTCGGCAGGGCGCTCGGCCCGAAGCCCTCGAAGTAGGAGACGGAGGGCACGACGGTGGCGCCCAGCGCGATGTCGCCGCTGTCGCTGAGGCGGAAGACGACCTGCTCGACGTTGCCGTTCTGGGTGGCCTGGCGGCCGTTCTCGATGACGGCGGAGGCATTGCCCTCGCCGCCGAGGACGACCTTGCCGCCGGCCGGGACGACGAGCGGCCCGTCGCCCTTGGCGGCGTGCAGCTTCACCTCGGTGCCGGACCGGGGCAGCGTGATGGCCTCCAGCGTCTCGTCCTCGGTGCCCTGGTTGAAGAGGGCGCCGGTGATCACGGCGGGGCCCTCGGCGTTGTGCTCGGGCTGCGTGACGACGTTGACGTTCTGGACCTTGATGTCGCCGACCGAGGTGGCGGCATTGTCCGGCCTGACCTGGAGCGTTGCTGCGTCGTTGCCCGCGGCGCACGCGGACAGCGAGGCGATGGAGATCACGAGGGCAGTGGCGGCGAGGGCGCCGTGTCGAAGGCTGCGGCTCACGGCGGCGGCAACTCCTTGAACGTTCGGACTGCGGACTACGGACGTGGTGCGCAGGTGCACTGCACGACCGCGCAGGGCGGCGGGACCGAGTGACGTAAAGCCGCCCTAAGGGTGTGTCAGCGGCCTTAGGCTACCGAGCCGCCGCTCACGCCTCGCACCCGACCCGCCCCTTTGCGCCGCGGCACTTCGCCGGGACCGGGGCGGCCCGCCCGCCTCCCGGACCGGAGGCGCGCCCGGACGGCCCCTGCGCCGCGCCGCCCCGGCCCGCCGGTCACCGCCCGACATCCGCCGTTCACAAAACGCGAATGATCAATTTTCCCGGCGGTGGCGCATTCGTCGGCGGAAAAGCGCGCGGACGGTTGTCAGGAGTGGCTTGATCAATTTCAATGGGCCACGAAACTTCCGTCGATCGTGTGATCGATCTCCGAACGCATGGAAGAAACTGCGGCTTCACGAATCCGGCAAAACGGGATCTTTAACCCGTTCGGACAGGCTTCCCGGGTGCGGGAACGGCGCGTTTCCGGCCGGTCGTACAACGGCTCCGACCTGCGAATACCCTCTCCGTGAAGCCCCGCGCAGCACGTTCCGGATGCTGTTGTCAAGCCCCGAGATATGCCCTGACCTGCGAAAACGCCATTCAGGAGTAGCGGTTCTCGTGTTACCCTGGATAGCCACGGAAGGGGTACCTGTCACATGACGTTCAAGGTTGGCGACACCGTGGTCTATCCCCATCACGGGGCCGCGCTGATCGAGGCTATCGAAACTCGCCAGATCAAAGGCGTGGACAAGACCTACTTGGTGCTCAAGGTCGCCCAGGGCGACTTGACGGTTCGTGTGCCGGCGGACAATGCGGAGTTCGTGGGCGTGCGCGACGTGGTCGGGCAGGACGGGCTGGACCGGGTCTTCGAGGTGCTGCGTGCACCGTATGCCGAAGAGCCGACGAACTGGTCCCGTCGCTACAAGGCAAATCTGGAGAAGCTCGCCTCTGGCGATGTCATCAAGGTCGCCGAAGTGGTGCGCGACCTGTGGCGTCGTGAGCGCGAGCGCGGACTCTCCGCCGGAGAAAAGCGCATGCTCGCCAAGGCCCGCCAGATCCTGGTGAGTGAGCTCGCTCTCGCGGAAAACACGAACGAGGACAAGGCCGAAGCCCTGCTCGACGAGGTTCTCGCGTCCTGAACCGGATCGCACCGGTCGTACGAATATGCCGCGGTCCCCGCTGACCTGCCGTTTTCAACGGCACGTCTCCGGGCGCCGCGGCACGTTCGCGTTCTGGGCCCGTTCGCGTTCCGGGCCCGTTCATGTTCTGGGCGCGTTCGTGTTCGGGTCCTGTTCGCGGGCGCGGGTCGCTCGCTCCGCACGCCGTACGCCCTTCGTGCCCCGGCCCCGCCGACTTCGCCCCGCCGACTTCGCCCCGCCGACTTCGCCCCGCCGACTTCCGGTCCCGGTGCGGCGGGTTTCCGATGCGGCGGAACCCACCGCACCGGATTCACCGCATGCGGGGGGCCGGACACCTGGGCACCCGGCACTTTTCAAGATTCTTTTTCGGCCACCCGGATGCGGCTGAATTCGGCCGGATACCAGGTGGTGGTCGCGCCGGCCCCGGGGCGTCCCGTGCTCCCCGGCGACTGCCGCGGATTACGCGACAGCCCGTGTGCGGCTAGCGTCCCCCTCGGCCGGTCAACGCACCGGCCGCCCCGCGCCGCCGCCACGACTCGCTCGACCGGGTCACGGAAGGGGTCCGGACCGAGGCGGGCCGTTGTACGGCGGCTCGCTTGGGGCCCTACCCACGTCGGCCGTGGCAACAAACCTGCCGAAGCTTCGGAGTACAACCGATGTCACCCATGTCACCGCCCGACATGTCGCCGCCCGGCGGGCTGCCGGGCCCGTCGGGCGCCCCGGCGCCCGCCGAACCCGCCACGACCGGCGGTCCGGCCAGGACGCCCCGTACCGCCGCCGTCATCCCGGCGGCCGGCCGGGGGGTCCGGCTCGGCCCCGGCGCGCCCAAGGCGCTGCGCACCCTGAGCGGCACGCCCATGCTGGTCCACGCCGTGCGGGCGATGGCCGCCTCGCGCGCCGTCTCGCTCGTCGTGGTGGTCGCCCCGCCGGACGGCGCCGCCGAGGTGAAGAACCTCCTCGACACGCACGCCCTGCCCGAGCGCACCGACTACGTGGTGGTGCCCGGCGGCGAGACCCGCCAGGAGTCCGTCCGCCTCGGCCTGGAGGCGCTGCCCCGGGACGTGGCCACGGTCCTGGTGCACGACGCCGCCCGCCCGCTGGTGCCGGTCGACACGGTGGACGCGGTCGTCGAGGCGGTACGCGGCGGCGCCCCGGCCGTGGTGCCCGCCGTGCCGCTCGCCGACACCGTCAAGGAGGTCGGGCCCCCGGCGGCCCCGGGCGGACCGGAACCGGTGCTCTCCACCCCCGTGCGGGCCGCGCTGCGGGCGGTGCAGACCCCGCAGGGCTTCGACCGGGACACCCTGGTGCGGGCGCACGCGACCGTGGTGTTCGGCGGCGAGGGCGCCACCGACGACGCGGGCATGGTGGAACGTCTCGGCGAGCCCGTCGTCGTGGTGCCCGGCCACGAAGAGGCGTTCAAGGTGACCCGGCCGCTCGATCTCGTGCTGGCCGAGGCGGTACTCGCACGCCGGAGGGCGAACGATGGCTTCTGAACCCCGTCCCGTGATCCCGCTCGTCGGGATCGGCACCGACATCCACGCCTTCGAGGAGGGCCGCGAGCTCTGGTGCGCGGGCCTGAAGTGGGAGGGCGAGGGCCCCGG
This sequence comes from Streptomyces sp. NPDC060184, assembly GCF_042728795.1. Taxonomy (NCBI): domain Bacteria; kingdom Bacillati; phylum Actinomycetota; class Actinomycetes; order Kitasatosporales; family Streptomycetaceae; genus Streptomyces; species Streptomyces sp. NPDC060184. Next base: position 7,926 of record NZ_JBHWYX010000018.1, on the reverse strand, counting down.
CCTGGCCGGGCACTCCGACGCGGACGTCGTCGCGCACGCCGCCTGCAACGCCCTCTTCTCCGCCGCGGGCCTCGGTGACCTGGGGCAGCACTTCGGCACCGGCCGCCCGGAGTGGTCCGGTGCCTCGGGCGTGACGCTGCTGGCCGAGGCGGCCCGGATCGTGCGGGCGGCCGGCTTCGGGATCGGCAACGTCGCCGTCCAGGTCGTCGGCGTGCGGCCGAAGATCGGCAAGCGGCGCGAGGAGGCCCAGCGGGTCCTGTCGGACGTCGTCGGCGCCCCGGTCTCGCTCTCCGCCGCCACCTCGGACGGCCTCGGCTTCACCGGCCGGGGCGAGGGCATCGCGGGGATCGCCACCGCGCTCGTGTACCGCGCCCCCTGAAGGCCCGCCGGGCCCGCCGCACGGCTGCGGGCCCGGCGGCCCGCACCCGGCCCGGCCTTTTTTCACCCTTCCGGTGGGGGCGGTCCGGGAAGGAACGGAGCAGCCGCGTGGTTACGGGGTAGGAGACGCAGATCACGTACCGTCACATTCCGTCACCGCCCCGCGCAGGAGGATGTAGGTCATGACCGCCGCACTTTCCGATGAGCTCAAGAACCTGCTGGACACGCCCGTCTTCGTCAATGTCGCGACCATCCAGCCGGACGGCAGCCCGCAGGTGTCACCCGTGTGGGTGGCGCGGGACGGGGACGACGTGCTGATCTCCACCACGGTCGGCCGCCGCAAGGAGAAGAACCTGCGCCGCGACCCCCGGGTGACCGTGCTGCTCCAGCCGTTCGACGCGCCGTACTCGTACGCCGAGATCCGCGGCGAGGCGACCCTGTCCACCGAGGGTGGCCAGGAGCTGATCGACCAGCTGTCGCGGAAGTACACCGGCAAGGGGTACGCGGACTTCAACCCGGACTCGGTGAACGACGGCGAGCGGGTGGTCGTGCGGATCACCCCGCGCAAGGTGGTCGGCCGCATCTGACGGGCCGGGCCGCGCGGCGATCCGCAGGGCGGGTCGTGCGGGCGGTCCGGCGGTGATGCCTCCGCCCGTGCCGGAAAGTCTTTTCCGCGCGGGCGGGCGGCTTCGCCCCACCCGTCCCACGCGCCCCACCTGCACCCCGTGTCCCGTAACGGCGCCGCCGCAGTGCCCTCCCGGGGGCCGTATAGCAGAAAAGTTACCCCGCGACTGCGCAGAGGTCGCGGGGCACTGGTGTCGGCCTACTACCCTGGTGGCGTGACTATTCGCCTGTACGACACCAGCGCCCGGCAGATCCGTGACTTCGTCCCGCTCACCGCGGGCTGTGTCTCGATCTACCTCTGCGGCGCTACCGTCCAGGCCGCACCGCACATCGGGCACATCCGTTCCGGCCTGAACTTCGACATCATGCGCCGCTGGTTCGCGTACCGCGGCTACGACGTGACGTTCGTCCGGAACGTCACGGACATCGACGACAAGATCATCCGGAAGTCCGAGGAGCAGGGCCGCCCCTGGTGGTCGATCGGGTACGAGAACGAGCGCGCGTTCAACGACGGTTACGACGCGCTCGGCTGCCTGCCGCCCACCTACGAGCCCCGCGCCACCGGTCACATCACCGAGATGATCGAGATGATGCGCGGCCTCATCGAGCGCGGCCATGCCTACGAGGCGGACGGCAACGTCTACTTCGACGTGCGCTCGTTCCCCGGGTACCTGGAGCTCTCCAACCAGAACCTCGACGACCTGCGCCAGCCGTCCGGCGAGGGCGAGACCGGCAAGCGCGACCAGCGCGACTTCGCCATGTGGAAGTCGGCGAAGCCGGGCGAGCCGAGCTGGGAGACCCCGTGGGGCCGCGGCCGTCCTGGCTGGCACCTGGAGTGCTCCGCGATGGCGCACAAGTACCTCGGTACCGAGTTCGACATCCACGGCGGCGGCATCGACCTGATCTTCCCGCACCACGAGAACGAGATCGCCCAGTCCAAGGCGTACGGCGACACCTTCGCGAAGTACTGGGTGCACAACGGCTGGGTCACCATGGCCGGCGAGAAGATGTCGAAGTCGCTGGGCAACTCCGTGCTGGTCAGCGAGATGGTCAAGGCGTGGCGGCCGATCGTGCTCCGCTACTACCTCGGCGCCGCGCACTACCGCTCGATGATCGAGTACAGCGAGGCGTCCCTGCGCGAGGCGGAGTCCGCGTTCGCGCGGATCGAGGGCTTCGCGCAGCGGGTCACCGAGAAGACGGGCAAGACGGTCGAGCCCGCCCCCGAGGTGCCGCCGGCCTTCGCCGAGGCGATGGACGACGACCTGAGCGTCCCGCAGGCGCTCGCGATCGTCCACACCACCGTCCGCCAGGGCAACTCGGCGCTCGCCGCCGACGACAAGGAAGAGGCGGTCGCCCGCCTCGCCGAGGTCCGGGCCATGCTCGGCGTCCTCGGCCTGGACCCGCTCGACCCGCACTGGGCGGGCGAGAGCGACCGGGGCGAGGACCTGCACGGGGTCGTCGACACGCTCGTCCGGCTCGTGCTGGACCAGCGCCAGGGGGCCCGTGAGCGCAAGGACTGGGCCGCCGCGGACGCGATCCGCGACCAGCTGAACCAGTCCGGGCTGGTCATCGAGGACAGCGTGAGCGGTCCCCGGTGGTCGCTGGGACCGCGCTGAGCACCGCTCCTCGCACCGCGTCCAGAGGCGCGAATGTGCCGCCCGGCCGTCCGGGCGGCACACTTTCACTTGTAGAAGCATTTCTGAAGCAACGAAACAGGTAGGTCATGGCCGGGAACAGCCAGCGCAGGAACCGCCGCACGTCCAACAAGAAGGGCGCGCAGGTCGGCAGCGGTGGGCAGCGACGCCGTGGCCTCGAAGGCAAGGGCCCGACGCCGCCCGCCTCCGCCCGGAAGGGACACAAGAAGAACCGCATCGCCAACGCCCAGGCCAAGCAGGCCGCGGCCCGCCGCCCCGCTCCGCGGCGCGGCGGCGTCAAGGGCACCTCGGAGATGGTCGTCGGCCGCAACCCGGTCTTCGAGGCGCTGCGCGACGGCGTCCCCGCGGTGACGCTCTACGTCCAGCAGTTCATCGACAACGACGAGCGGGTCCGCGACGCGCTCAAGCTCGCCGCCGACCGGGGCAACATCAACCTCATGGAGGCCCCGCGCCCCGAGCTGGACCGGATGACGAACGGCCTGAACCACCAGGGCCTCGTCCTCCAGGTCCCGCCGTACGAGTACGCGCACCCGGAGGACCTGACGGCCGCCGCGTACGACAACGGCGAGGACCCGCTGATCGTGGCGCTCGACGGGGTCACCGACCCGCGCAACCTGGGCGCGATCGTCCGGTCCGTCTCGGCGTTCGGCGGCCACGGTGTGGTCGTCCCCGAGCGGCGCGCCGCCGGTATGACGGCGGGCGCCTGGAAGTCGTCGGCCGGTACGGCCGCGCGCACCCCGGTCTCCCGGGTCACCAACCTGACCCGCGCGCTGGAGGGCTACCAGAAGGCGGGCCTCACGGTCGTCGGTCTGGCCGCCGACGGCGAGCACACGGTCGAGGACCTGGAACAGCTGTCCGGCCCGGTCGTCATCGTGATCGGCAGCGAGGGCAAGGGCCTCGGCCGTCTCGTGGGCGAGACCTGCGACTACCGCGTCCGCATCTCGATGCCGGGTGGCGCCGAGTCGCTGAACGCCGGTGTCGCGGCCGGCATCGTGCTCTACGAGGTGGCCCGCCGCCGCGCGTAAGCACCCTTGAGCGGTTCGTCCCGCTCGCTCACCCCCGACCACCGGCCCGGTACCACGCGCCCGGGTCGGTCCGTACGACGAACGGCCCCAGGATCTCCTGGGGCCGTTCGTCGTATGCTCGCGCACCTCCTCGTACGCTCGCGCGCCGCTCGCCTCAGACCAGGGCGCGCAGCCGGGCCAGCAGGGCCGCCGCCCGGCGCCGGGCGGCCCGCTTCAGGCGGAGCACCGCGGCGGGACGGGCGGGCGGAGCGACCAGCACGGGCGGGGCGCCGTCCGTGGCGATGCGGAGGCTGAGCGGCAGCGGGGCGTCGCGCTGCCAGCCGCAGCTGCTGATGCGCACCTTGAGGTCCCAGGTACCGGCGTTGCGGCCCGAGTTGAGAGTGTCGGGGGCGAGGCGGGCGACGGTGGTGTGGACGGTCCGGAAGCCGCCGGGGGTGCCCGGCTCCGGGACCCGGGTGACGCTGGTCTTCGAGGGGACGAAGAACTCCTCCGCGCCGCCCCTGCGGCGGGCCAGCACGTCCATTTTCGCTTTCCTGAGCGCCTTGGTGACGTCCAGCGCCTCGGCCGGGATGCCGGGGACGGGCACGGCCAGCGCGTCGGCCCCGTCCGCGCGGTGGGTGAAGGTGAGCGGGGCGCCGCCGGAGAGCAGTTCGCCGGTGGCGGTGATCTCCTCCGCGGAGGGGGCGGAGGCGGTGGCCCTGGCGCGTACCGCCGACTCCCACCGGGCGAGTTCGCGCACGGCGTCGATCCGGTCCTGGACGAGGAGTTCGGCCGCCGCGCGCTGGCGGGCGGGCAGCCCCGCGGCGACCCCGGGGGCGAACCGCTCGGCGACCAGGGCCCGGGCCTCGCGGAAGAAGTCGGCGCGCCACTGTTCGGGGGCGTCCAGGAACCGCTTCCCGCTGAGCCGCTCCACCGTCTCGACCCGGAGCCACCGCCGGTGCAGCCGGTCGCGGACGGCGCCCGGCCCGGTGTTGGCGTCGACGATGTCGAGCGCCTCGCGGAGGTTGCCGAAGTACCCGGCGGGGTCGAAGGTACGGAACCCCGCGTTGGAGTGGTCGGGGCGGGCCACGTGGTAGTAGCAGACGTAGTCGGAGAGGACCGAGATCCGCCGGGCCGCGAAGTAGGCGGCCATCACGAAGACGTGGTCCTCCAGCCGCCGTCTGCCCTCGGGGAAGCGCAGCCCGTGGGCCAGCAGGAAGGACCGGCGGAACATCTTGTGCGGGGTGAGGCTGTCGACGAGCGCGCTCTTCTCCGGCCGGGCGTCGGGGAGGTTCGTGCGGAACAGCTCGCGCGGGACGCCCCGGCCCCGGCCCGCCATCCGGCCCACCACGATGTCCGAGCCGTTCTCCTCGGCGTAGGCGTACAGCCGTTGCAGGGCCTCGGTGCCGAACCAGTCGTCGTTGTCGGCGAATTGGACGTACGTCCCCCGGGCGCGTTCGATGCCCAGGTTGCGGGGGCGCGAGGGCCAGCCCGAGTTGGGTATGTGGACCACGTCGAAGTGCGGGTGCTCCGCCGCGAGCCGGTCGAGCCGCGCTCCGGTGCCGTCGGTCGAGCCGTCGTCCACGAAGATCACCTCGAACTCGCCCGGGGCCATCGTCTGGCGCAGCAGCGAGTCGATCAGCTCGTCCATGTGCGGGCCCGGGTTGTACACGGGGACGACGACGCTGACCTTCGGCGGAGGGGAGGAGGCCGGGCTCATGGGTGTGCCTTTCGGGGCGTGCGGAGGTACACGGGAGGGGAGTCGGAGGATCAGGACGGGGCGGGGAGCAGGCCGCGGGCGCGCAGCACCCGGCGTTCCACCGGGGTGAAGAGGGCGGACTCCATGACGATGCCGACGGCGAGCACGAGGAGGACGGCGGCGAGCACGAGCGCGGTGTCGTCGTTCTCCTTGCCGGAGTCGAGGAGCCGGCCGACCCCGGGCAGCGGGGTCGCGGTGATCAGCTCCGCCGTCATCAGCGCCCGCCAGCCGAAGGTCCAGCCCTGCCGCAGCGCGGCGACCAGACCCGGCAGCGCGGCCGGCAGCAGGATGTGCCGGACGAGGGCTGGCCCGGTGGCGCCCAGCGAGCGCCCGGCCCGCAGCAGCAGCGGTGGGATCTGCCCGAGCGCCCCGGCCACACCGAGCGCCACGGACGGTACGGCCCCGAGCAGCACCACCGCGTACACCGCCTTCTCGGACTCGCCGAAGACGATGACCCCGAGCGGTACGAGACCGGCGGCCGGGAGCGACTGGAGCGCCGAGAGGACCGGCGCGAGCGCCGCGCGGGCGGTGCGCACCCGGTGGATCAGCAGCCCGAGGAGGGTGCCGAGCACCACGGAGACCGCGAACCCCGCCACCGTACGGAGCAGGCTGTGGCCGAGCGCCGGCCACAGGGTGCCGTCCCGCCGCGCGTCGCCCAGGGACGTGGCGACGGCGGCGGGGGACGGGAGGGTGGCGGAGAGGCCGAGCCCGTACGCGCCCTGCCAGAGCAGCAGCAGGGCGAGGGCGGAGAGGGCCGGGGCGGTCACCGTGGTGCGGAGGCGGGCGGCGTACCGCCGGGCGGGGCCGCCGGGGGCCGGGCGGTCCGCCGGGGCGGCCTCCAGCCGGTCCAGGCCGTCGGTGAGCGCGGCGGTCCCGGCGGCCCGCTCCCGCCGGTCCGTCCGCTCCTTCTGGTCAGTGGACGGAGGCATGGCGCCGGACCTCCTCGCGCAGCCGGGCGGTGATGGCCGCGCTGTCGGCCCCGGGCTCACCGGCCCGCCAGCTGTGCGCGATCCGGCCGGGGCGCGAGGAGAGCAGCACGATGCGGGTGCCGAGCCGGACGGCCTCGGACACCTGGTGGGTGACGAACACGACGGTCAGCCCACGTGCCTCGTGCACGTCCAGCAGGACCTCGTGGAGCACCTCGCGGGTGATCGCGTCGAGCGCGGCGAAGGGTTCGTCCATCAGGAGGACCCGGCTGCCCTGCGCGAGCGCGCGGGCCAGCGCGACGCGCTGCCGCATGCCGCCGGAGAGCTCGTGCACGGGCCGGTCGTACGCGTCCGGGAGCCGCACCAGGGCGAGCAGCCGCCGGGCCTGCGCCTCGCGCTCGTCCTTCGGCGATCCCCCGAAGCGCAGGGCGAGTTCGACGTTGCCGCCGGCGGTGAGCCAGGGGAAGAGCGCGTGCTCCTGGAACATCAGCGCGGGGCGCGGCGAGGGCAGCGACACCGTGCCCGAGGAGGGGTGCTCCAGCCCGCCGAAGAGGCCCAGCAGGGTGGACTTGCCGGAGCCGGACGCACCCAGCACGCAGAGGAACTCGCCCTGCTCGACGGTGAGATCGATCCGGTCGAGCACCGGCGGACCGCCGGGCCGGTAGGTGTGCGTGACCTGTCTCAGGGCGAGGGCCGGGGCGCGGCCCGGGGTGGGCACGCGATCACCGGACCATGCCCGCGGTCAGCGTGGCGCCGTCAGCGGGATCGATGAGGAGGAAGGAGCCCGTGCGGCGGGAGGCGGCGTAGGCGTCCGCCGCGAGCGGTTCGGCCGTGCGGAGGCGTATCCGGCCCAGCTCGTTGCCGGTGAGGATGGAGTCGGGCCGTCCGGGCAGGTCTTGGACGATCGCCTTGACCGTGCGGGTGGTGTGCCTGAGCAGTACCCGGTCGCCCACGCGCAGTGGCCGGTCGTGCAGATGGCAGACGTCCGCGTCGATGCTCCGGGTGAGCGCGGGCGCCTCGGCCGGCGGGGCGATGAGGTCGCCCCGGCCGATGTCGAGGTCGTCGGCGAGGCGTACGGAGACCGAGTCCAGGGCGTACGCGGCGTCGACGGGCTCGCCGAGCCGTTCGACGGCGGTGACCGTGGAGGTGACCCCGGAGGGGAGCACCACCACCGCGTCCCCGGTGCGCAGCTCCCCGGTGGCCAACTGGCCCGCGTAGAAACGGTCGTCGCCGTGCCGGATGACGTACTGCACGGGGAGCCGGGCCGGGCGGTCCGCCTCCGCGTCGTCGGTGCGGACGGTCTCCAGGTGGTCGAGGAGCGTGGGGCCCGTGTACCAGTCCATGTGCGCGGAGCGGTCCACGACGTTGTCGCCGGTCAGCGCGGAGACCGGTATCGCGGTGAACGCGCCGATCGGGTGGTCGAGTTCGGCGGCGTACCGGGCGAAGTCCTCGGTGATCCGCAGGAACTCCTTCTCCGACCAGTCGACGAGGTCCATCTTGTTGACGGCGAGGACGACGTGGGGGACGCGCAGGAGGGCGGCGACGGCGGCGTGGCGGCGGGTCTGTTCGACGACGCCGTT